>CAIYDK010000286.1 GCA_903924955.1 uncultured beta proteobacterium
CTGGCCACTTGGGCGCAGTTGCATCAGGAGCTGGCGGATCAGTTCAATTTCGGCTTTGGCCTTTTCGCTTGCATCAGGCTGCCCGGCCGCCGCCGCGTCCAACAGTTCCGGCAAGCGGTGCACCAACTCCGCAACGAATTGTTCGCGCCGCTGGTGCACCGTGGGCGCAGCGACCAGTGCACGGTGTTGACTAGTCAGGCTGGTGACCTCATCAACTTCGTCCTCGTAAATCAGGCGGTCGTACAAGCCTTTGGGAAGCTTCATTGGGGAGTCCATGGATTTTGATTGGCTATTCTGACCCAAGCGACGGCACATCCATCCTCGATTGACAAATAGATGGGGATCTTGGGCAAAGCATTTGCTCTTATTTAAAATAGCGGCTCATGCAGATTTCGCGGACGCTACAGCCTCTAGTCCACCTTCAGGTTGCGAGCGATATCGCCCACTCCCTCCAAGCCTCATAAATCATATCCTTGGCCAAAGTGTCCAGCTCGCAATACCGCAGCATTGCAGCACATGCACTTCTGAGAATGGGTTCGTAACCGACACTTTAAATGGCCTTGTGATCAGGTTCAGGCCGTTACATCACCCTGCCACAGCCCGCACGGTGCGGCGCTTTGCAAAAAGAAAGGGCTCCTTGTTAGGGGAGCCCAGACTTAATGGAGGAAGCGGTGGGATTCGAACCCACGGTACCTTTCGGTACGCCTGATTTCGAGTCAGGTACATTCGGCCACTCTGCCACGCTTCCTAAATAGTTGCTTCAATTCGGCGAAGCGCAGATTCTATCAGGGCCGCAGGGTCACCAGACCGCCGAGATACGGGCGCAGGGCTTCGGGGATGGTGACCGAGCCATCGGCGTTCTGGTAGTTTTCCAGCACCGCCACCAGTGTGCGCCCCACCGCCAGTCCGGAGCCGTTCAAGGTGTGCACCAACTCATTCTTGCCCTGAGCGTTCTTGAAGCGGGCTTGCAGGCGGCGCGACTGGAAGGCTTCGCAGTTGGACACCGAGCTGATTTCACGGAAGGTGTTCTGCGCGGGCAGCCACACCTCCAGGTCATAGGTCTTGCTAGCACCAAAGCCCATGTCGCCCGTACACAGGCTCATCACACGATAGGGCAAACCCAGCTTTTGCAGGATGGCTTCGGCGTGGCCAGTCATTTGCTCCAGCGCTTCGTAGCTTTTCTCGGGGTGCACGATTTGCACCATCTCTACCTTGTCGAACTGGTGCTGGCGGATCAGGCCACGCGTGTCGCGCCCGGCGCTACCCGCCTCGGAGCGAAAGCACGGGGTGTGGGCAGTGAGTTTGATGGGCAAATCGGTCTCGGCCACAACCTCGTCGCGCACAAAGTTGGTCAGCGGGACTTCGCTGGTGGGGATCAAATACAGCGCGGTATGGTCGGGCTGCACTTCGCCCTCTTGTCCCCCCTTTTTGGCAGCAAACAGGTCACCCTCGAACTTGGGCAACTGGCCCGTGCCTTTGAGGGATTCGCCATTCACGGCGTAGGGCACATAGCACTCGGTGTAGCCGTGTTCCTGGGTCTGCACGTCCAGCATGAACTGCGACAGCGCGCGGTGCATGCGGGCAACGGGGCCCTTCATCACGGTAAAGCGCGAGCCCGAGAGCTTGACGCCCATCTCGAAGTCCAGTCCCAGCGGCGTACCCACGTCCACATGGTCTTTTATTTCAAACGACATGGCAGTGGGCGTTCCCCAGCGGCGCACTTCCACGTTGCCGTGTTCATCTGCGCCAATGGGCACGCTCTCGTGTGGCAGGTTGGGCACGGCCAATAGCAGCGTCTGCATATCCAGCTGAATCTGGTCCAGGCGGGTGGCAGACGTTTCCAGCTCAGTCTTCAGACCTGCCACTTCAGTCATGACCGCGTCCACCTCGGCGGGGGTGCCCTTGGCCTTGAGCATGCCAATTTGCTTGGAGAGGGTGTTGCGCTTGCTTTGCAGCTCTTCGGTGCGAATTTGTAGGGTCTTGCGCTCGGCTTCCAGCGCCTTGAACGCATCCACGTTCAGAAAAGCTTGCGGATTCTTGCGGGTTTGCAGGCGGGCCACGACCTGATCGAGGTCTTTGCGCAGCAGGGTAATGTCTAGCATCGTAATACCTTGAAAGAAAAAGGGCTCTAGCCCCCTATTTTAGTGCGTGAGCAGCTATTATTTTTATAGCGTATTCACTGGCGATTGGGTGTCCATTCTCAGCCCCTTGGGCAGCGGAAACTTGACCGTTTCCTCGATGCCGTCCATCTTGCGCACGGACACTGCACCCATCGCGCGGATGCGGTCAATCACCTGCTGCACCAAAATTTCGGGCGCGGAAGCACCGGCGGTCAATCCAACTTGACGCTTACCTTCAAACCACGCAGTCTGCAACTCGGCGGCGTTGTCCACCATATAGCTGGCGACGCCCAGCTTGCGCGCCAGTTCGGCCAAGCGGTTGCTGTTTGAGCTGGTCGGGCTGCCCACCACGATCATGATGTCCACTTGCCGCGACATGATCTTGACGGCGTCCTGGCGGTTTTGGGTGGCGTAGCAAATGTCCTGCTGCTTGGGTGACTGCACAGTCGGAAACCGCGCCATGACTGCCGCAGAAATGTCGGCCGCATCATCTACGCTCAGCGTGGTTTGTGTCACCAACGCCAGCTTCGCCGTCTGCCGGGGCGCAATGCGCGCGACGTCGGCCACGTCTTCCACCAGGTGGATGCTGCCATCGTCCAACTGACCCATAGTGCCTTCAACCTCGGGGTGCCCCTTGTGGCCGATCATGATGAACTCAAAGCCCTCTTTGTGCAGCTTGGCCACTTCGACGTGCACCTTGCTGACCAGCGGGCAGGTAGCATCAAAAATCTGGAAACCGCGGGCCTGGGCTTCGAGTTGGATGGCGCGGCTCACACCGTGGGCAGAAAAAACCAGCGTAGCCCCCGCCGGTACGTCGTCAAGCGCTTCTATAAAGATAGCGCCCTTGGCCTTGAGGTCGTTCACCACATAGGTGTTGTGCACGATTTCGTGGCGCACATAGATCGGTCGACCGAACTTTTGCAGTGCGCGCTCGACGATCTCTATGGCGCGGTCGACCCCTGCGCAAAACCCGCGTGGCTCCGCTAGTAGGATTTCCTGCGTCATAAGATCCCAATCACCTGCACTTCAAACGTCACCGGCTGGCCTGCCAACGGGTGGTTGAAGTCGAACTGCACGCCTTTGCCCTCGGCCACTTGCAGCACCACACCGGCAAACTGGCCCTTGTCGTCGGGCGTGGGGAACTGCACCACATCGCCCACGCCATATTGCTCGTTGGGGTCACCCATTTGGGTCAGCACCTTGCTTGATAGCCACTGCTGCATGGCCGGGTTGCGTTCGCCGAAGGCGGCACCTGCGGGCAGTTCAAAGGTGCGCCGCGCGCCCTCTTCCATGCCAATCAGGCAGGCCTCCACGGCCGGTGACAGTTCACCCGTGCCCAGGGTGAGTGTGGCGGGCTTGCCGTCAAAGGTGTTGATCACATCCCCCTGCGGCCCGCTCAGGCGGTAATGCAGGGTGAGGAAAGAGCCAAGCTGTACACAGGTCGTCGTTGCGGTCATAAATGTCTCAATTGGCGCTGCCATAGCGGCGCAGCGTGGGGCAACCATTAATCTGGCCTCTATTGTAGATTTTTGAGCTTTAGTCGTACCCACGACCACCCAACGCCCGCTCCCAGCACATGCGCTTGCCATGCCACTTTGACACCGTCTGGAAGCCCTGACATATCAGACACCAACCCTGCAGCATCGAGTACGGCCTTGACAAACAGACCCAGACCAAGAATGGTGAGGATGCCGCGCAGCCTCGGCTGGTTGACCCAAAACGTGTTTCCAACAGCAAAGGCCACCAGCATGACCACCCCCGAGGCGCCCCGGTAATACGCCAGATCAGGCGCCACCAGCAGCAACCCAATCGAAATGACCGGCATCCCGAGCAAAAGTAGCAGGACGATGAATCGCGGCCCAAACTCCCGTTCCGCTATAGCGCCAACCAAAAACAGCGCGCCTGCGTCCAGAATCAACTGCTGAAATGAAAAGTGAACAAAATGGCCGCTCCAGAGGCGCCAAACTTCGCCCGCCAATATTGCCTGTCGGTCAAAAGCCAGCGGGGTGGGCTGCGGGTTGGCTGCCAGTACCAGGCAAACCAGCACTGCGGCACTTGTCGCATAGGGAACTCTAAATTGCACAGCTTTTGGCATTGGATGCAGCACTGTAGCAAGAATATGCGCACAGATTGACCGTCTAAACTGCCACAACTCGAAAAACCACCCCATGCCTCTTAAAGACCTCCCCCCCGATGCCCGCCCCCGTGAAAAGCTGCTGGCCCGAGGAGCCGCAGCGTTGAGTGACACAGAGTTGCTAGCGCTGCTACTGCGCACCGGCATCAAGGGCAAGGGCGTGCTGCAAATGGCAGACGAATTGCTGCACATCAAAAACGATAGCGCATCAGGCAGTATTGACGGGGGTTTCGACGGTATTTCAGGCTTGCTGCATGCCACGGCCGACGATTTGAAGCGGATCAAGGGGTTAGGGCC
>CAIYDK010000287.1 GCA_903924955.1 uncultured beta proteobacterium
AACTCATTTACGACTCTGACGAAACTGACACTGCTGAGCAACACGCCTACAGCGCTGACACGGTGCTGCCCGTCATGGGGCGTCAGTGGTCTGTGCGCTTCAGGTCTGAAGCCGGCTTCAATGCAAAAATCGACCGCGCTTCGCCCTGGATAATTTTTGCCATTGGCACGTTGTTCAGCGCCCTGCTGGCCATTTACCTGAACCACCGAAGGCGGCAATTCGCTCAAGTAAAAAAACTGGTGGACGATCGCACCAGCGAACTAGAGCATGCCGGCAAGGTAAGTGATGCGCACTACAAGGCAAACCAACAGGCATTGGAGGCCAACGTGTTGGCCATGAACGAGGCACAGCGCATCGGGCGGGTGGGAACCTATGTAACCGACATTAAAACGGGGCTCTGGAAGGGCACTGCGGTGCTCGACGAGATTTTTGGTATTGATGCCACATTCGAGAAAACCATACCCAACTGGATGACCCTGATTGCGCCAGAGTTTCAGAAGGAATTGGCCGAGTGCTACCAGCAGGTCATCGCAAGCAAGAGCAAGTTCAGCAGAGAGTACCAAGTGATTCGCCCGGTCGATGGTCAAAGCTGCTGGGTTGAGGCGCTGGGGGAGTTTTCATTTGATGATGCCGGCAATCCCACTGTTTTCCATGGCACGATTCACGACATCAACGCGCGCAAACTAGCCGAACTGGAGCTGAAGAAACACCAGAATCACCTGGAAGAACTGGTGCGGGAGAAAACCCGGGCGGCAGACTCTTCCAACCTGGCCAAGTCTGAATTCCTGGCCAATATGAGCCACGAAATCCGTACCCCCATGAACGGTGTGATTGGAATGGTGGACATCCTGCAGCAAACGCCGATGTTGCCCGAGCAGAAACGCATGCTCAGCACCATAGCGGATTCATCGCAAACCCTGCTGCACATCTTGAACGACATACTGGACTACTCCAAAATTGAAGCGGGTAAGTTGTCGGTGGAGCGAATCCCCACGCCACTCAAAGAGGCGGCTCTCAGTGTGCTGCAGCTGATGCAGGGAGTAGCCAGTGCCAAAGGTTTGACATTGTCCATGTCAGTCTCACCTGATCTACCCCAAGCCATCTACGCCGACCCGACCCGCTTGCGCCAGGTGCTACTGAACCTGCTGGGCAACGCCGTCAAGTTCACCCGATCCGATTCGAGCCGTGTAGGCACCGTGACCCTGGTACTTGAACCGGGCACCCAGCCGGATGGTCAGCCCGCTGTGCTGCTGCAAGTGCGCGACAACGGCATTGGCATGACGGCTGAGGTGATATCCAACCTGTTTACCCCCTTTGCCCAAGGCGATGCCAGTACCGCGCGGCAGTTTGGCGGTACCGGGCTGGGACTGTCTATCAGCAACCGCCTGGTATCACTGATGGGCGGACACATCACGGTGCAAAGTACGCCGGGTGAAGGGTCTGAATTTACCGTGGTGCTGCCCCTGCAGGAAGCCCACATCAAAGCCAAAACGAGCGAGCCCGTTAAA
The DNA here is from genome assembly GCA_903924955.1 of uncultured beta proteobacterium. Classification (GTDB taxonomy): domain Bacteria; phylum Pseudomonadota; class Gammaproteobacteria; order Burkholderiales; family Burkholderiaceae_C; genus Allorhodoferax. Next base: position 1,509 of record CAIYDK010000287.1, read on the forward strand.
CAGCATCCAAAGCTGCGCGCCAGTGCCCCCAGCAGAGATGAGGCTATCGGTCTCGGACAACTGATCTTGCTGGCCGAAGACAACGAAACCAACCGCGAAGTGCTGGGCGAACAGTTGCGCTTGCTGGGCTATTGCGCAGACATGGCGGAAGACGGATGGGTAGCACTGAGAAAGTGGCGCAGTGGCAGATACGGCTTGCTGCTGACCGATTGCCACATGCCGCACATGGATGGCTTGGAACTCACCAAGGCCATCCGCCGCGCCGAGGCACCAGGCATACATCTGCCCATCATTGCCATCACCGCCAACGCCATGCAGGGTGAAGCCCAGCACTGTCTGGATTCTGGCATGGACGATTACCTGAGCAAGCCACTTCGCTTGCAAGAACTCGAGCCCATGCTGGAGAAGTGGCTGCCACGGTCAGGCGGACGTGACCAGGAACAGGTCTTAGCTGAAGACGCTCCTGAATCAATAGCTGAACACGCTTTGTCAGCAAGGGCTACCGACACATTGGACATTTTTAACCCCCATACGCTGACGGAGCTGATAGGCAACAACCCAGACATGAAACAACGCTTATTGGAAAAGTTTCTGCTCAATGCCAGCCGACAGATTGGCAGCATGGAAGCTGCAATGCTGGACGGCGATGCCCCGCAGGCGGCCGATGTGGCACACACGCTCAAGTCCGCAGCACGGTCTGTGGGGGCTCTGGCCTTGGGTGGGTTGTGTGAGCATATTGAGGCGGTTGGCCGAATCGGTGATGTTGAAAAGACAGCCGCCGCGGTTGCCAACCTGGCGCCAACTTTCGAACATGCTCTTGCGCGTATTGAGGCGCACTTGGTTGCTGAGGCGTGCTGAATCTCTGCTTACCCACCCACTACAAATTGGCGCCGGCTGCTCCACGTCACATGTCACTGGAGCCCTTCTTGTCAAGGGTGCTCGCCTTGACGCCGACATAAACTTCTGTATTCCTTGGGCTCATAGTAGGACGCGACGTCCTGCAAATCGTGACCAATTTGTGAAATCGGTGACAACCATCTGTCGGATAGGCTGCGGGTCAGGCCTTCAGGCGGTTGCGCATTCGCCGCACCATGGCGATCAGCCAAGCGAGCCACGCAATCCGATCAAACCAGCGCAAGCGGTGAACGTCCGTCTTTGACGCCCTCTGGAACCCCAGCGCCGGGTTGGCCAGCCAGGTGATGACATCCGGGTGCGATTGCCTGAACCAGCAGTAAGCACCGTCAATGTGCATCGGGCCACCTTGCGGGTCGCCGGGCGGGCGGGCCAACATGGCTTCAAGGTAGGCAACGAGCGCCGGGATATGTTGACCGCTAACCGCCAGAAAGGCGGTGGTGCCAATCAACATTTGCGGTCGAGCCTGCACGCACGGCAAGCTGGAATGCGCCAGCGGCTCACTGAGAAAATAGCTTCCGTACAGCATCCCCCACGGTTCACTCGCCAGAAAGCCGGCAACGGCCTCAAATTTTTCAACAAATCGCTCACAAAAATTGAGATCGTCCTCAACAATCAGCACCGAACTGAGGCCCTGATCGCGCGCTTGGCGCAGCACCGTCAAGTGGCTCATGAAGCAACCGTGCGCGCCCATGCTTTCAAACCCGCCAGCGTGCTGCGGTTTGGTGGCCACAAAGAGCTGGACATTGGGTGAATCAAAGCCCAGGCCAATGCCACGCAGTTGTTCACTCATTTCCTCCCGTCGATCAACTCTTATTGCCAAGTTAATCACCGCCACCCGACCGAAGAAAGTATTGAGGGGCAAATTCATATGCGTCCGTTTAACTCACTCGGACTCGCGCTTCGTACGCACCCACCCAGAGCGCTTTTTCAGGAAATATGCGACGTAGACGGGCAACTTCCACAGAGCGTATAGCGGGGTTGTCATCAGTTCCCGTGCGCTCAACAAATGACGCCCAAAGCCCCACCAGGTCAGGCCAATGGCAAGACAAAAGGCAAGTACCGACATACTGAGCAGCGCCGCAGCCGGCAACCATACCGGCCAAAACGCGGCAGCCAGCACGACCAGGAACTCGGCAACAGCGAGCAACAAAAAATAGAAAGCCACAGGCGGAATCAACAGGTCCAAGGCCATCACAATCAGCGCCGGCTTGCCCGACTTGAAAGCTTCCGCCAATAAGCCCGGCAATTCCTCAGTCAGGGTGGCCAGGTGACCGTGCTCCCACCGGGACTTTTGCACCTTGGCAACGCCGGTGTCCTGCGGAAAGGCGCTGCTGACCCGAATCTGTGGCAAAAACTGGGGCGCATGACCGGCCACCGCCAGATCCACGCCCAGCTTCATGTCTTCGGCAATGTGGCCGGTGGCCAGTTTCGCGGTGGACATCAGCGCCCAGGGCAGGGCCATACCGGTGCCCATCAAATGGCAGGCGCGCCCCAAATGAAATGAGCCCAGGGGGCGCACCAGATTCTTCATCAGCATGGCAAATTCCAGCACCCGCAGCTTCAGACTCGCTCCGTCGCCATTGCTCATCAGATTGAGCATCTGAGCCGGCTTGCCTGTGGCCTGGCAGTGTTGCGCAATGCATCTAACAGCACCGTCTGACACGACGCAATCGGCATCCACCACCAGCACGACTTCAGGCGGGTCGGCGCGCAAATAGTCAACCCCGAAAGCCAATGCATAGCCCTTGCCCCGCAGCTGCGCATCCTGGCGCTCAGCCACCTGTGCGCCCGCCGCACGGGCCAGCGCAGCCGTGTCATCACTGCAGTTGTCGGCAATGACCAGCAGTCGGTCACCAGGCCCAAGCTGGCGCTTCAGGCATTCAATGGTGGGGATCACGTTCACAGATTCGTTGTGCGCCGGCACCAACACCGCAACCCGCACCGCCCGCTCTATGGAAAGACTTTGACCGGCACTGCCCCTTGCACGCAGTGCCGCCAGAGTCAAAACCAGCAGCGACATTGCGGGCAATGTGATCGGAATGGTGACCAGCGCAAGCAGAATTTCAATCATTTGTCAGGGTCCGTCATGGGCATAAAACTGCCACAGTCTGGTAACACTCATGGTCAGCACCCGCAGTGTAATTGACCGCATGGATACTAGTCAGTTGCCAGGACGTGGCATTAAGCCAATTCTCAGCCTGCGCAAGCACTATCGGATCAGTGCGCTCATTTGGCTGATTGTGGTGCTGGCGGGTTTGCCGGTGGCATGGATCAAGGGGCAGAGCTATTACGCCGCCGAGTCGGTGTTTCAGGTTGCCCCCAATTACATGAAAACGCTGTCAACCGACAAGGAAGTCGAACTGCAGTCCAATTCGCAATACCGTGAATTTGTCAATCACCTCTCCACGACCGTCAAGCGCTACGATGTTTTGCAGCGCGCCCTGAAGAAGCTGCGCGATGCCAAGATTGATGTTCAGCCCAAGGCCCTGAGCGAGCGCAAATACATTGAGCAACTGCAAAAGCAGATTATGGTGCGCGCCGTCCCCGACACCTACATGGTGCGCATTGGCCTGGAAGGCGCGAAGAAGGAAACGCTGTCAGAAATTGTCAACGCGGTCACCACCTCCTTTTTGGAGACCACCAAAGGCGAACAAATCTTCGGTTCGGTCGAACGCCTGGAGATGCTCCAGGCCAATGCAGAAAAATTGCAGAACGAAATTGCCGATCTGGAGGCGCAGCGGGTGCAGTTGTCCGAGTTGCTGGGTTTGACAACTTTTGGCGAAAACGCCATCAACCCGTACGACAGCATGCTGTCCCAGGCGCGCGAAAAATTTACCACCGCATCGATTGAGCGGGCCCACGCTGAAGCCACCCTGCAGGCTTTTTTGAAACAACGTGAAACGCCCACTTCCGTGGGGCGCTCCCTGATGGAAATGCGCCTGCAAGACAACGGGCTGCAAGCGCTCAGAAATGAGGTCGTCAAGCGCTCTGAAGAGCTCGAGCGCACCTCGGCTGGTCTGGAAGACAAACACCCGGCAAAAAAGCCCGCTCTGGCAGAGTACGAGTCCATCAACACGCGCTTGAAAGCAAAAGAGTCCGAGTTTGAAAAGGGTGCTTTTGAAAATGTCAAAACGCGTCTAGTGGCGTCTCTGGGGCAGACCCACCAGGTAGAAGCCGAAGTCCAGTTGCGCCTGAAAGCCATTGAAGGTCAGTCAGCGGAATACGCCCGCAATTTTCAAAAAGCCATGCGCCTGACCAGCGATATTCGCAAACGTGAGCAGGAGCAAAAAGAGGTTCGCGACCGACTCAACTACCTGCAGAACGAGAGCGGTGCGATCGGTTTTGTGCGCCTGGTCACACCGGCACTGCCCGCAGAGATGCCCATGGGCGTCGGAAAAACCAAGCTCTTGCTTATCGTCTTTGTGCTTGCCACCGTTTTGGGTGTGGTAGCCGCTGTTGCACTGGACCTGGTGGATCGCCGAATCTACACCGTCAACGAAGCCGAGAAACTGATGGGCATCCCGGCCGCTGGCTGGCAGCTGCAAGGGCTCGACCTGCCTTCACAGTTGTATGCGAAGGAACAAACCCGACGCTTTGCCTCCACGCTGATACGCAACAAGACCCGATCGGGGAAGAATGTTTTTTCCTTCACTTCCGTCAAGACCCTGGGCGCAGCCACCTCCGTCATACTCGATACGGCCGCGGTTCTCAAGCAGTTGGGCAGCCGGGTGCTGGTGGTGGACGCCAACAGCTTCTCCCCCAGTCCGTCGTTCAATGCCAAACGACCAGGGCTCTCCGAATACCTTGCTGGCAGTGTCGACAGCGACCATATATTGCAAATCCTGAGCCACCAGGGTGAACAAATGATCGGCATCGGTTTCGGCCAGGCGCATGGCGCAGGTGTGCAACGGCTTGACCTGCTCAAACTGGCCATCACCGAGTGGCAGCAGCAATATGAATTCGTCCTGATTGACCTGCCGCCGGTGTTGCTCAGCGCGGACGCCGAACTGCTGATTGACGCGCTGGGTCAGGTCTTCCTGGTGCTGGAAGCGCAATCGGTCAGCAAGGGCGAAGTGACGCGGGCCAAGCGGGTACTTGAAAAACTCGATCCCGAAGCGGTGGGCCTGTTTGTCAACAACATCCCCATGTTCCAGGGCGGGGGCTATATGCGCGAGCTCATGGTCGAGACGCTGACCAAAGAGAAGTTCAGCGACTTCATGAGCTTGTCCGGCATGCGACTGCAAATGGAGCTGCTGTACACCCAATGGGTGCAACGGCGCAATAAATAGATGACTGAGTACAGCGTCTTCGTGTCCATGCTGGCTGCCATCCTGGTGCTCAGCAAGCACGGGCTGGAGGCCGCCTTCCTGCGCGTCTGGATTCCATTTTTTCTGCTGCTGCCGTTCATCTTCTGGATTCATGTGCCGCTGCTGTCCGACTACAACTTCATGTCGGCTGCGATATTCCCAATCCTCTTTGTCCTGCTCAAGGACAAACTCTCCCAGATTCGCATTGGCCCGATGGAATCGCTGCTGCTGCTGTATGTCGTGCTGCGGGTGGTCGTCGATTTCCTCAGCCGTGGCTATTCCGACGCTCAGCACTATGCGCATTACCTGGCGGGGTCTGTTCTTGGCCCCTTCCTGCTGGCGCGCTACCTCATCAACAGCCGGCGCATGGACATCGAGACGTCGCGCAGGTTCGTACTGATGTTTTTATTGCTGTTTCCGGTTTTCCTGTACGAAGCCAAGTTCTGGGTCAGCCCGATCTACCAGCTCGTTTCGCCACTGTTTCCGAACTCCTACAGTTCTGTGTCGATTCGCTGGGGGATTGCGCGCACCGCCGGCACCTTTGAGCATCCGATCCTGGCCTGCATCATGATCATTGCCGTCTACCGCATGCACCGCTGGCTATCGTGGCAAGGCATTTGGGATCAGGCGCAGACCGGCTGGCTGGGCTGGATTCAGAAGCAGTCCAAGCGCTTCCCGGTTGCGTTCAAGTACCAGATCTCCATTGTGCTGATCATGATGGCGCTGATGACCATTTCGCGCGGGCCGTGGATTGGTGGCTTTGCCGGTGCCGTATTGGTCATGGTCGGCAATGCCAAAAACCGCAAACAATGGCTGATGATTGTGATCGCCATCTTCCTGATTGGAGGGGTCGCAGGCCAGGCCGCACTCGATGCCTACATCACGCCAAAAGAGGGTGAAATCCTCAGTTATGAAGCCGAGACCATGCTCTACCGCAAGGTCATGATTGAGCAGTACAAAACCTTTCTGTTTGAAAAAATGTGGACCGGTTGGGGCCTGACCACCGTGCCCACCATTCGTGGCATGGAATCGGTCGACAACGCATTCTTTTTGATGGCACTGCAACACGGGGTGCTGGCCCCTGCCCTGTTTGCCATCATTTTCCTTTACGCCATAGTCTCTCAGGTCAGATTTGGCATGCGGGCGCCACCCGGCGAGTCGCCCATTGGCTTTACTTTCTCGGGCATTTACCTCACCTGCTTCATCGCCTTCACCACCGTGTACATGGGTGCCCAGACCGAGCCCATGCTGTTCCTGTTGCTGGGTTGGGGCGAGGCCATCAAAGCCCGCAAGCCAGAAGACAACCTTATGCCCGGAATGCAGATGGCGCCAACCGCTCCCAAGCCAACGTTCCGGCGGGTATTGATTTAAGCCCATGAGCACCTTTTGACAACCTCACAAAACATTTTTTCTTCGCTATGAACCTCAGAACACTTTGGTGCGCGGACAACGCAAAGTCAAACCATTTCTCTGCGGCTCGTGATGTATTCGAGTCGGTGGAACTTGCGGCAAAGGTTGTTCAAGAGACCCGCCAAATCGAACACTTCTGCAGCACTTTGATCAGGACCAAGGCCCATCTCTTTGTCCATAGCGACCGTTACGATGGCGAGGAACCCATTTTTATGGTGAGCATGAGCGACAAGGAGGTGGTTTTGGAAATGCCCGCCCCCGCTGCCAGCGCAATGACTTCCAAGACAGAAGTGATTGACCTGACCACTACCGCGCCCGGTGGTGCCGCCCTGTTCACGCTTCCCAACTTCAGAATGACCACCAAAAACGTCGCCAGGGCGAGTCGTCCAGAACTCATCATTCGAACCCAATCACGCGAACACTTCCGCATGTCCGGCAAACGTGGAGCGAGGCAACTCGCGCATTTGCTGGTTGCAGACACCAGCAACCAGCTGCTACTGCACGACCTGAGCGAAGCTGGGCTGTGCTTTCATAACACCCAACCCATTCCACGGAACGTACAGAGCAATTTGCAGGCAGTTCTCATGCTGGAAGACACCCCGTTGACCATACCAAGCTTAAGAATCGTTCGAGAGACCTTGGCAGCCCCGTCCCTTTGGCGTTACGGTGCCTCCATGCAGGGCTTGCAAGAGAGCGATCTGCGCACGCTACGGCGCTGGATCCAGCAGGTTGAGACCCATCCAACTGCAATGCGATTCAAATAGGGCTACAGCCCCCGTGCAGACTGCGTGAGAAGCTATCAAAATGAGAGTGTTTGCGCCTCATACGCGCTGGATTTTTTTGGCTATTCGGTGCCCTACGGCAATGAGCGGGGTCTCGATCAGCAGCATGCTGGCGGTGGCACACGCAAACACTGCCGCCAGATTGAGCGGGAAGGTTTGCAGCAGGCCCAGGCCCGCCACGCGGTCTTCTGCCCAGACCAGAAACAACTGCTGCCACAGGTACAGGCTGTACGACAAGCGCCCCAGCCAGCGAAAAACGGAGGTTTCCAGAAGGCGCCCAGGCAATTTGCTGCTGTGGATGACCGTGCCAAGAATCAGCAGCGGCATCAGGATGGCTTTCACGGTGATCAGCGCAAAGCTCAGCTTCCAGTTGACTTCTGGCAGCGCTTCCAACACCAGCAGCGCCATGCAAAGCACCGGCCAACTCGCCGGTGCGGCAAAGAGTTGAGTTAGGCGCGCCTTCCACACCGGGTCGGCGTACAGCAAGGCCACCCACACGCCCCACAAAATGCCATCGGCCTGGATATCGGTGCGACCCCAAAATGCGGCGGCCGAAGCGCCGGTGAGCTGAAACTTGAAATCTATTGCCCGCCAAAGCGCCACCGCCAGCGCCAGCAAGACCACCAGTGCCACCCTGCGCTGCCCGACACGCAACAACAAAAAGGCCGCTGGCCACAAGAAGTAAAAATGCTCCTCCACTGCCAACGACCAGAAGTGGCCCACGTACCAGCTATGCTCAGCCGCGCTGTAGTTGGCCGCGAAGAGCACAGTGCTCAACCAGCGCCCCAGGCTGATGTCGAGCAGGCCCGCCACCGAGAGCAGCCCAACCACCGACAAAAAGAAGACCGCTGCGGGCAATATCCGGAAACTGCGCCGGATGTAAAACGAGGCCAGCGAAATCTGGCCGTGGCGCAGTTCTTCTTCCAGCAGTTTGCTGGTGATCAGAAAACCGCTCAGGCCAAAGAAGAGCTGCACACCAATCAGGCCGACCTTCTTCAAGCCCGCCAAATCGGTCACCAGCGCGGTCGGAATTGCATGGAGCAGGGATTCGGAGGCATGGGAAAACAGCACCAGCGCAATGGCCACCGTGCGCCAGCCGTCCAGGGTGGGCAGGTAGCTGGCTGTGCTTTTGCTCGACTCGGTGCGGGCCGGTTGAAACTGCGTGCGGGTGGTACTTTGGGTGATGGTGGTCACGCTGCTTCTCCGGGTTGCTCCAAGGTGGCGAGCAGGCGGGTTGCCGCGTCGTTCCACGAGTAGCCATGGGCTTTGGCATAGGCCCGGTCTGAGCGAGCCAGCCAGTCGGCAGCGGGTTGGCTGCACAGCGCCACTATGGCAGCGGCCATGGCTTCGGGTGACTCTTTGGCCACCAGAACCCCGGTGCCATCGCCCAGCAAATCTTGCGCCGCGCCCACCGGCACGGCAATCACCGGGGTGCGACACGCCATGGCCTCCAAAATGGGCAGGCCAAAGCTATCCAGCCGCGAGCCAAACAGCCAGGCATCGCAACGCGCATAAATCTCTTTGAGCTGCGTTTGCGGCGGGCGGTAGCAGTAGTCGGTGCCGCTGGGCAGGGGCAAGGCGGCAGAGGGCTGATCGGCACCAAACGCCACCACTTGCAGGTTGGGAATCTGCTGGCGCGCCAGTTCACAGGCGCGGGTGCAGATGTCGGCTCCCTTGATGGCTGCATGGGCATAAATGAAACCGACCGTGGGCGCGGCCTGCATCGCCCGCGGGGGTGCGGTGAACTGGGTCAGGTCAACCGCATTGGGCACGACGTGAATGCCAGTGGGTCCAAGTTTTTCTTCAATGGTGTGTTTCAGGTCTGAGGAGATGGCAATTTTCAAGTTGGGCAGTTGCAAAGCGCCATGCACCTGCGCCACCACTTTTGGATCGAGCCAGATTTCGTATCCCTGTATCAAATGCACTTTGCGCCCTTTGCTCTGGGGCATGGTGTGCATCCACATGGCGGTTTCCCACCAGGTGGCAATGAGGATGTCAGCGTCTGGCACATCAGCAGCGGTGATGGCACGCGGGCGCTCCAAAATTTTGTGCGGCACACCGGACAAGGCAATGTGGCCGGTTGGCGGTGACCAATGGTTTTTCAGGCTTTGCCAGTCCCGCTTGCGCACGGCACGCAGCATCTCGCGGGGGCTCAGGCGGTCTGGCGCGCAGGTGACCACCAGCACCTCATGGCCGCGCGCCATCAGTTGCTGTGCGTAGATGGCCACCACGCGGTTGCCACCGGTCAGGTTGTCAGAGGGCAATAGAAAGGTAATGCGCATAATCCGCCCCTACTTGAACAGGGCGCTCAGCGCCGCATCCAGCGCCCAACCGGCCAGCATGCCCAGACCCAGGGCCGGCAGCCAGACGCGCTCAGACGGCCAGGTCAACAGACCGTTGCGGTACTTGAACCACAGAGCCACCGGCCAACTGACAAACTGGCTCAGCACCACGGCGGCAATGGCACCCTGCTCGCCGCCCCAGGCGTAACCGGCGGGCACCAGCACAAGCAGGCTCAAGGCGCGCAACGCATTGCTGGCACTCACCCACACCGGCTGGCCTTTGGCAAACATGAGCTGCTCCACCACCTGGTGGCGCACGGCCAGCATGCCCAGGCCGAGCCACTGAAACATCCAGCCGGCCTGCTGGTAGCGCGGGTCATAGAACCACTGCACCGCCCAATGCCCTGACATAAAAATGCCGCCCGCCATGACGCCCAGAAAGACATCGGCGAGCTGCTGTACCCGGGTATAGACGCGGGCCGCGGTCTGACTATCGGTGCGCAAGGACTCGCTCAAGGCCGAGAAGATGACATGGGCGTTGAGGCTGCCATAGACCCCCATGATGGCGAGCAGCAAGGTGCTGGCAATGGAAAAAATACCGAAACTCGCCGTACTCAGACTCGCCCCCAGGATGAGCTTTTCGCCATGGGCAGCCAAAAACCCGATCACCGACGAGACAAATATCCACTTGCCAAAGCCGACAATCTCACGCGCGCATGAGGCATCCCAGCATGGCCTGGACGTTTTGCCTGGCAAATACCAGTGGCTCAAAATTGTTTTGGTCGCGGTGGCCACCAACGTGCCAGCCAGAAGGCTCCACACCGAGTGCGTTGCCAGCGCCAGGCCCACAGTCACGACGGTGGCAAGCACCTGCGACGCTACCTCCAGGCGGGTCAGGTAGGACACCTGAAGCGCGCGCTGGGCACACGCCAGCTTCATGGACTCCAGCCCCTGCAGTAGCGCACACAGGCCAAACACGGCAATCATCGGGGGCAAGCGGGCATCGGCATAGACCGTGCCCATCTGAAAATAGCCAGAACCCGCGCTCAGGTGAAAGCCGGCTGCAATCAGCAGCACCACCGCGCACAGCAACACCCCGCGCAGCAATTGCACGGTCCAGGCAGTGCCCAAAAAAGCAGGCTGCAAGCCGCGCTCGCTCTTGACCACGCTTTGCCAGACGCCCAGGTCAGAGAACATGACCAGTGCAAAGTACAGCGTGTTGACAGCCGCCACCAGTCCAAAGGCTTCTGGCACCAGCAAGCGGGTCAGAATCAGGTTGCTCAGCAAGCGCAGCGCCTGCGAGGAAATATTGCCCCCCACCAGCCAGCCAGCGGCCCGAAACATGCGGCTGCGAAGCGACGCAGGGGCCAAAGCAGTTGGGATAGATTGCAGTTTCATGAGACCCGATGCTAGAGGTCTCAGGATAAATAGCGTGGCATAAGTGTGAACTGGGCGAATCGAGTTCCCCTAACTGGTCACTCAGTGCGGCGCCTTTGATTTGCCATAAATTTATCAACATCGCGCGGGGGCCTCATAGAATGTTCCATGCAAGCAGCTTTTCGGGTCTTTCCTATCCGCATACTTTTTGTTGCAGTTGCCTATCTATTGCAAACCGGTGCGTACGCGCACCCCGTTTTGAAATGCCAGATGCTGCATGGGGACAGAACGTTAGTCTCGGAATCAGTTCCCACGCGTGAGCCCTACACCTATGTGCCAATCGATATCCGGAATCGCTTCCGTATCAATGCCGTCGTTGTTGGCGACAATCAACAGGTCGAATACGTCAAAATCTACGCTTATTACTATCGGCGCGGTCTGCCGTACCTGGCCCACATGGCACATTACCCGTCACCCACTGTGCAGTCTGGTGAAGACGGTTCCCAATTGACAGGCCTGCAGCGCGTTTACGCTCCCCCTTACGGTTTTGAGTTGCAGTACAGCTGCGTGCTTTTCGAGCGCTCCGCCGAGTCTTCGAAATGAACGGCGACAAGCCCATGCGCCCAATCCCCATGGTTCACTTTGCAAAATTGATGGCGGCATGGCTCCTGTTGGCTGTTGCATGGAACTGTGCTGCGCAGCAAGGCTTTTCACCCAACCCGGTGGTCTCGATTGCCTTTGTGGGCGATGTCATGCTGGCAGACGGCCCGGGTCAGACCATCAGCCGGGGCAAGGATCCGCTGGCTTTCGTCGCAGACATGTTGCGCAAGTCTGATATCCGTATCGGCAACCTTGAATGTGTCATCGCGACCAAGGGGCGCCTGGAACCGGACAAGCCTTACACCTTCCGGGCGCACCCCCGAACTTTGAAGGTGGTGCAACGGCATTTCGACGCTGTCTCATTAGCCAATAACCATTCTGGCGATTTCGGACCCGAAGCATTCGGCCAGATGCTGGGTTTGTTGAGTAAAAGCGGGGTCGGCTATTTTGGTGGCGGTATGAATCTGGCCCTTGCACATGAACCCCTGATCATCGAGCGCAAGGGCTTACGGATTGCATTTCTGGGTTACAACGAATTCTTTCCACGGAATTTTGAGGCCGATACCGATCGAGCGGGAGTGGCTTGGAGTGAAGACGAGCAGGTCAAACTGGACATAGGGAATGCGCGTGTTTTGCACCATGCCGACATTGTCATTCCTATGATGCACTGGGGATGGGAACACGATATGCAGGCGAGCCAACGTCAACGACAGTTGGCGCGATTGATGATTGATGCCGGGGCTGATGCAGTGGTTGGCGGACACCCGCATGTCATTCAAAACACCGAGCAGTACCGGGGCAAGCCCATCATCTATAGCCTGGGAAATTTTGTTTTCGATGGCTTTGACAGCGTGCCCACAACAACCGGCTGGCTGCTTCAAATGGACGTTGCCCGCGAAGGGGTGATTAGCTGGAAGGCCAATGCGGTCCGCATAGATTCCAAGGGCACTCCGCGACTTAAGCATCGCTTGCCGGTGAAATGTTGGGAAGGTGGCTGGACCGATAGCAATGACTGCCGTTGACGGGAAAAGAGAGAAAGGATAGGTTTTTTCGATGAACATACTCCAAATTTCCGCCCCCATGAAATCAATCAGGTGGGGGTGGGCGGGCATCGTATTTCTGCAAAGCACATTGGCATACAGCGCGACGCCAACCGTCAAAGTGGACGCTCCGGTGCTAATCAACACTTTGGGCATGCAGATGGTGCGCATCCCCGCGGGTGAATTTTTGATGGGAAGCGACGAGCCCGTGGAGGTGCTGCAGACCGCCTATCCGCTCATGGAGCCTGAACGCTTAACAGCCCTTACAGACGAAGCACCGGTGCATCGGGTGCGAATTACCAAACCTTTCTACATGGCGAAAACGGAAGTAACGGTAGGGCAATTCCGTCAATTTCTGAAATCCTCCGGATATATCTCCGAGGCGGTTGCAGACGGCACGGGGGGCTATGGCTACAACCCGGTGTACGAGCCCGAAAAAAGCAAACGCGGAGACCTGTTTGAAGGGCGCGACAAGCGCTACGACTGGAGCGATCCTGGCTTCCCACAAACTGATCAACACCCAGTGGTAAACGTCACATGGGGAGATGCGAAGGCAATGGCGCGCTGGTTAAGCCAGAATGAAAACCGCCACTACAGGATCCCGACCGAAGCCGAATGGGAGTACGCCGCCCGCGCTGGCACACGCACCCGCTACTTCAATGGTGACGACCCGCAATCGCTGCATCAGGTTGCCAACACCTTTGACGCGAAGGCAAGGCCTTATTGGCCCAAATTAGCGGAACATGCGTTGACCGGCGATGACGGGTTCGCGTTCACCGCACCGGTGGCTAGTTTTCAGCCAAATGCTTTCGGCTTGTATGACATGCACGGCAATGCATGGGAATGGACGAATGACCTGTATGGTGAAGATTACTACGCCAAATCTCCGGTAGACGACCCACAGGGACCGACCGAAGGCAGCGTAGTAGTTCGCCGCGGCGGTTCCTGGCATACGTGGGCCCTGTATGCCCGCTCAAGCTACCGCAACTGGAACACCAAGGAAACGCGATACACACTGGTGGGCATCCGACTGGTGATGGACGTGCAGCGCAAGTCGAAGACGACGGCTGCCAAGTAATGCTGCGCCCAAACCATCGTTCAGGCCTTGCGAATTGATGAACGATTTAGCGCCGCTTAGGCTGATAAATGACGGAACTCTTGAAATTGGCTGACCCGATACCTGACCGTCGTCAGCGGCGGCCCCATTGCAGTGGCAAGAAAATCGGTCCACTGCTGTCGTTCGCTCCACGTGAGGCGAAAAATTGTTGTTTGCGCCACGGATTGGTTGGGGGGCACCAGACGGCGCATCAGCAGCGCGCTCAGGTCGCGCCGGGTGTCGATGATTGCGACTCACACTACTGCAACTCACTCCTGAATTGATAGCTGCCTGCGCATATCCTACGGGGGCTGGATGCCTATTTCGCTGAAACAAAATGAGCCGCTGCGATCCTGCTGACAGGTTTGGCAGAGTGGCCCGCCGCTGGCTGCTCAAAGCCGGTGAATAGGCGGCTCAGCTGCGCCACATTGCGATTGAGGTCGAAGTCGGCCAGCACCTTGGTGTGTGCCGCTTGCGCCAATGATTGGCGCAGGGCCGGTTGCTGGATCAGGCTGCACAACTGCTCGGTCAGACTGTCCACATCACCGGGGGTGGCGAGCAAACCGGTGCGCTCATGCTGGATCAGCTCGGGAATGCCATTGACCGGCGTTGAAATGCAGGGCACGCCGCTGGACATGGCTTCCATCAGCACCACCGGAATGCCCTCTGCCAGGCTGGGCAGGACAAAGATGTCGGCACGCTCAAAATGCGCACGCACCGCCGCCTGGTTCAGGGCACCGGTCAGGTGAACGCGATCCGCCAGGTTCAGGCGCTCAATGGTCTGCTCAATGCGGGCGCGGTCGGGTCCATCACCCACCAGAGTCAATGAGAAATCAAGCCCCTCGTCGCGCACCTTAGCGCAGGCTTGCACCAATAAAACCTGCGCCTTGGCCGATGACAGGCGACCCACGCACAGCAGCTTGACTGTGGAGGAACTGGCCTCGCGCACCGCGTAGCTGAACTGCGCCGGGTCCACTCCCAGGCGACACACCTGCAACTTGGCCCAGTGCTCGGGCTGGCTGATGCGCATCAACTGTCCCTTGGCAAATTGGCTGATGCATACCACATCGTTGGCGTGCTGCATCTTCAAGGGCAAATGCTGCCCCGGCACGTCGTCGAACTCGTCAGGGCCGTGAATGGTGTAGGACAAATGGCAGTCGGTCAGTTGCTTGACCAGCACGCCTACGGTGGCACCCGCGTTGCCAAAGTGCACGTGCAGGCGCGACAGGCCACGCTGCTGCATCCATCGGGCCACCAGAGCAGCCTCGACGGTGTAGGCGATGCCGTACAGCCAGCGACCGCCCTTGCCCAAACGCAGCCCCATTCGCATGGTGCTGATGAGCTTGAGCGGCGCACTAACCAGCCAGTAAAGCATGGCACCCAGCGCACCAAGCCAGCCCTGTGCCTTGACAAAAAAGGTGTCCTGGGCTTCCTGGCGTTCATAGCCTTCCATGGCGTCTGTTGCACGGTCAGGCGGGTTGATGGAGGCCGTGAATATGGTGTGGCCCAGGGCCCGCAGGCGCTGTATTTCACGCAGAATGAAAGTGTGTGAAATAGCGGGGTAACGGCTCACCAGATAAGCCATGGGGGGACAAGACGTGTTCATGCTGATTCCACTTTCAGACGGCCAGGTTATAGAAGAGTGCGTTCTGGCGCAGCGCTTTGGCCGGCACACCACCCACAATTTGTTGCGCACCAATGGGCTTGGTCAGGACCGCATTGGCTGCGACCACGCTGTTGGCACCAATGCTGGCGCCCATCAGCACACTGGTACCGCGACCAATCCAGACGTTGGAGCCGATGTCGATGGGTGCGCTGATGTGACCGCTGCTGCGAGTGGATGTTGCGTCCAGCTTGTGATTGGCATCGCGGATGCTGGTGTACTCACCCACCATGCAACCCTGGCCCAGCACGACCCGCTCGAACGCCACAATATGCACGCCGCGCGACAGCACCACACCGTCGCCCAGCGTGATCGAGCCTGCGCCCTGGGTTTCAAGATAGACGCCGGGGTAAATCAGCGCACCGCGTCCCAGGTGAATGTTGCGCGTGCCATGCAGTTCAATGCTGCCCATGATGACGTTGGACGGATCCACCCGCCGGCCAATGCCCTCCTGCAAACGCGCCAGACTCCAGACCCGGCGCAAGCGCTGACCCACCACACGCTGGCACCAGGCCAGCGGTGAAAGTACGCTGACCAGCAGCGCCTTGATGCTGATGCCACCGGCGCGGGCAGTGTCTTGCTTGTAGTCCACCAACGCAATCTCGCAATGCTGGCGTGCCGCCTGGCGCCATTTGATCTGGCCAAAAAGTGCCGGTATTTTCTGAAAATGGGCGTGCACCGCATATTGCGCGCACAACACGCGCTGTCCAGGGGCTTTCCAGTCACAGCGAAGCGCCGTGCGAAGCAGGTAGAGCAAGGCCAATGCCACCAGCGTCATGGCCACAGCAGGCTCCAGCCACGCCGCGGCCAGCAACAACACGGGCGATGCGGTGAAGAGCAAGCCGTGGTGAAAGTCGCGCCGTGACTCGTGCTGCCAAAGCGCATCGCCGCGCACCCGCATACGCTGCGCCACCTCGGCATAGGCAATGCCCGAGCGGTAGGCGCGCAGCCAGTAGGCCCTGAAAGAGTTGACCGCCAGGTC
>CAIYDK010000288.1 GCA_903924955.1 uncultured beta proteobacterium
CGATAAGGGCCTCTAAGTAGCGATACTCAGAGGCCTTTTTCATTGGTAAATCATAGAGTTACGTTGCATTGGCATACAAAGGTCTATACTGACTGCTAGTGTTGCTGCACTAATTGCACGATGAGCAACTTCGCTTTCCTCCAGACCGAGTGGCCACCGATGTACGAGTCGGCCAAGGTTAACCACGAGCGCCTCAGGCTGTGCCAGCGACATGAGGTTGATTGAGACCCTCAGAGCGGGAGCGATCGGATCACTAAACTGAGTCCGGCTGAAATTTTGGAGCAGCGCAGATAAATGCGTCCAGTTCCAAGCAGGCTTGCTCGATACGCTTGATGGTTGGGAACGCATCCAGTGGAGTATTAAAGCGCCGTGAGTTGGCAACTTGCGGAATCAGGCAGCAATCGGCCAAACTCGGCGTGTTGCCATGGCAAAACTGGCCTGTTGCAGGTTCGTTTGCAAGTTTGAATTCAATGGCCGTAAACCCCAAGGTTATCCAGTGCTGATACCACGCAGCCTTGGCATCCTCGTCCACACCTAAGTCGTTGTCCAGATATTGCAACACGCGCAGGTTGTTCAGTGGATGGATCTCACAGGCAACTGATTGCGCCAGCGCACGAACGCGTGCGCGGCCCAGCGGGTCGCGCGGCAGCAGAGCCGGCTCGGGGTGGGTTTCGTCCAGGTATTCCATGATGGCCAGTGACTGCCCGATGGCGTGACCATCATCCACCAGAGTGGGCACCAGTTTTGCCGGGTTGACGCGTTGGTATTCATCAGTGTGTTGCTGGCCGCCGTCCTTGAGCAGGTGGACCGGAACATAGGTGTAGGGCAAGCCCTTGAGGTTGAGCGCAATGCGCACTCGGTAAGAGGCCGAGCTGCGAAAGTAGCTGTGCAGTGCGAGCATCGGTTGGCTCCTGTTACGGCAGTGGGCGTGCCGGCAGCAGCGTGCCTCGCACTTCGCCAAAGCCGATGCGTGCGGCACCTGGCGCCGTGCAGGCACCGCGAAAGATGACCGTGTCGCCGTCTTCCAGAAAGGTGCGGGTTTCGCCCGAAGGCAGCGGCAATGGCTGCTTGCCGCCCTTGGATAGTTCCATTAGCGAGCCTGCCTCGGCCTCGGTGGGGCCGGATTGTGTGCCACTGCCCAGCAGGTCGCCGGGTTGAAGGTTGCAGCCGTTGACCGTGTGGTGTGCCACCATTTGCGAGACCGACCAATAGGCATCACGGAAATTACTATGAGAAAGTTGATGTTCGATCAGCCCTTGTTTGCGCATGGCATCGCTCTGGATGAAAACTTCGAGTTCGATGCTGATGGCTCCGCTTTGGCGTAACTCGGCTGAGTCGAGGTAGGGTAGGGGCTGCGGGTCGCCTGAGGATCGCGTCCAGGGTTGGCGAAAAGGCGCCAGAGCTTCCATGGTGACAACCCAGGGCGAAGCTGTGCTGGCAAAGTTCTTGGACAGGAATGGTCCCAGCGGCTGGTATTCCCAACCCTGCACGTCGCGCGCCGACCAGTCGTTGAACAGGCACAAACCAAAGACGTGCTGCTCAGCCTGTGTGACTGGAACCGGGTCGCCTAACACGTTGCCCGGGCCGATGAAGATGCCCACTTCCAACTCATAGTCCAGGCGCGTGCTGGGTGTCAGAACCGGCTCGGTTGCACCGGGGCGCATGACCTGGCTGACCGGACGACGCACCGCTTGCCCCGAAACACCAATACTGGACGAGCGGCCATGGTACCCAATGGGAATCCACTTGTAGTTGGGTAGCAGCGGGTTGTCCGGCCGCAGCAATTTGCCGATGTTGGTAGCGTGGTGCACCGAGGTATAGAAGTCCGTGTAGTCGCCAATGTGGGCGGGCACCGCAAACTCTGCACCGGTCTGTGGCAGCAGGCAGGCTTGCAGTGCCGCCTGCTGGGGGGCACCTTCGCGCAGCGCGCGAGAGAGAGCCAGGCGCAATGCTGACCAGGCCGGGGCACCCAAGGCCATGAAGGCGTTTAGAGTGGGGGCGCGGCAGGCCAGAGCGCCTGCCTGCGCCAGACCACCGTACGCATCAAAAATACCACCTGCTTGAGCCGCAGTCAGGTCCACCATCAGGCCGCCAATGGCCACGCCAACCCGAAACACATGGGGGTTGCCCTGCAAACGAAACACACCGAAAGGCAGGTTCTGGATTGGAAAATCGCTGCCCGGTGTATTGGCGGATTCAACCCAACTGCGCAGTTGGGGGTTATGGGTTTCGTTCAATGGAATCACTGCAATGGCCTCGTGGTCGCGGTGAATCTCACTTGACTGAGAGTTGGCCCATGACCTCGGCCACCAGATCGGCGCCTACGTCTTTTGCAAACATGTCCCACACCGGCTTGACCTGATCACGCATGCGTTTGCGCTCTGCCGCGGTGATGTCGTTGATCAGCAGCCCCTTTGAAGCCATCGCGACCTCTGCGCTCTTGGCCTGGTCACGCGCTACACCACGCTGGAAGGCACGGGTTTCCACAGCGGCTTCGCGCAGAATGGTCTGGTCGGCAGGAGGCAGGGTGTCCCAGAACTTCTTGGACACCAGCGGCAGAAATGCACCATACGAGTGCCGGGTTAGCGACAGATACTTCTGCACTTCGTTGAGCTTGAGCGCGGCAGTAACGGCAGAGGGTGTGCCCTGGCCATCCACGGTACGGGTTTCGAGGGCGGTGTATAGCTCGGGCACCGCCAGCGGCACGGGATTGGCACCCAGCGCTTTGACGGTCTCTTGCGAAATTTTGGCCTGCACAGCGCGGAATTTCAGGCCCTGAAAGTCTTCCCATTTTTGGATCGGCAGCTTGCTGTTGGTGGCATTAAAGAAGCCGTTTTCCCAATAAGCCAGACCCACTAGGCCTTTGGCGGGGAGCTTGTCGAGCAACTTCTGGCCGGTTGCGCCGTCGAGCACCTTCTCAGCGTCCTGTTCATTGGAAAACAGAAAAGGGAAATCGAGAATCTCAAACTCTTTGACCATGCCAGTCAACGTGCTGGTCTGGGGTACGGTGAACTCGATGGTGCCGCCTTGTAATGAAGAAGTGACCTGCACATCGTTGCCCAGGGAGCCGTTGTAGAAGGGCTTGATTTTGATGCGCCCCTGACTCTTTTTATCCACTAGTTCCACAAAGCGGGCCACGCCCTGACCCTGGTGGGTTTTGTCCGACAGGGTGACGGCAAATTTGGCGTTGATCTGGGCAAATGCCGAGGTGCCCAGCAGGGCGACCAGAGCGAGGCCGGTCAATTTGGCAATAAGCGTGAGTTTCATGGGGCGAGTCTCCTTGTGGTGTTAACGGAAAAGCAATCGACGGGAAAGGGCTGGCGCCGGGCTGTCTAGCGCCACCAGCTGGCAGGAACCATAACCAGGGCTGGAAACAAAATGAGCGCGACCAATACCACCGATTCGGCCAGCAAAAAGGGCAGCACGCCTTTGACGGCCTGTGCCATGCTGATCTTGCCAATGGAACTGACCACATTGAGAACAACACCCACCGGTGGAGTGATCATGCCAATCGAGCAGTTCATGATGAAGATGACCCCAAAGTAAATGGGGTCCACACCGGCCTGTATGGCAATGGGCAGGAATACGGGGGTGAAGATCAGCACGATGGGAATGAAGTCCAGAACCATGCCCGCCAGAAAGACAACCACCATCATCGCCGCGACCAGTAGCAATTGGTTGCCGGCAAACACCTGCATCCATGCGCCCACCTGGCCTGGAATGTCGGCGATGGTGATCATGTAGGAGGCCACCATAGCCATCGCTGCCAACAGCAGCACGACAGCGGTAGTGCGTGCGGTGATCAGTAGGCTCTCGTAGACATCCGACAGACTGAGCTCACGGTAGATTACAAGGCCGACAAACATGGCATATATAGCGGCCACCACGGCGGCTTCAGTGGGCGTGAAGATGCCGAACTTGAGGCCGCCGATGATGATGACTGGCAGCAGCAGGGCCCAGAATCCTTTGACTAATAGCGAGATGCGTTCAGCCCAGGGCAGCTTGGGCGTGAGCTGTGTGTTTTCGCGGCGCGACACCAGCCACCAGGCCACCACCAGTGACAGCCCCATCATGACGCCAGGCACCATGCCGGCAAAGAACAGCTTGGTAACCGACACGTTGGCCACCACGCCAAACAGTAAAAAGCCGATGGACGGTGGAATCACCGGAGCGATGATGCCGCCGGCAGCCATCAGCCCGCAGGCACGCCCCACGTCGTAGCCTGCGGCACGCATCATGGGCACCAAAATGGCAGCCAGCGCCGCGGTGTCTGCCACCGCCGAGCCCGACAAACTGGCCAGCAACACCGCCGCGATGATGGCCACATAGCCCAGTCCGCCGCGCAAGTGTCCGACAAAGGCTCCGGCCATGTCGACGATGCGTTTGGACAGTCCGCCCGCATTCATGAACTCGCCGGCCAGAATGAAAAAGGGTACCGCCATCAGCACAAAGTTGTCCGCGCCTCCAATCGTGTTCTGCACCACAATCTGCGGGTCAAACTGACCCAGCTGCAGCATGATGGCAATGCCCGAAAACAGCAATGCAAAAGCGATCGGCATGCCTATGGCAATGGCTGCGAGCAACGTGCCCAGGAAAATAGCTGCACTCACTGTTCCAACTCCTTCTTCTGGTGCCTGGCCACATGCTCGATTTCGGCTTCGATGCGCTCACCCAGGTTTAGCGTCATGCTCAGTTCTTCCGGGGTGTGTGGTTGCGTCAAAGCGTCCCAGATGTTGAAGGTGATGCTGATGCACATGCCCACACCAAAGACGATGGCCGAGCCGTGCAGCCAAGCATAGGATATGCCCAAAACGGGGTAACTGTTGTCCAGGTTGATGACTGTCTGCTGCCAACCGCCGATGACAAATACGACGCAGGCACCTAGCATCAGCGTTCCGGTGAAGGCGATGGCGGTCTTCTTCCACTTCGGGGGTAGGCTTTTGACCAGAGTGTCGAAACCAATGTGCGCGTGCTGGCGCGACGCCAGAATGGCCCCCAGCAATACCAACCACACGAATAACAGCCGCGCCAACTCTTCGGACACCGCGATGCCGGAGTCAAAACCGTAACGCAACACCACGTTGCCAAACACCAGAAGCGCCATCAATGCCAGGCAGGCCACGATGATGAGTTCCAGCGCTCGAGTGACCAGACGGGTCAGTTGGATGAACATAAAAGAGTGCGAGTGATTTGGTTGATCAGGCGCCCACAAAGCCTTTTCCGTCGTGCATCCATGCAGCGTGTTTTGGCGCTTTTTTGGTTTGCTCCCACTCGTTGAGCATCGCCCACTTCACATCGTCCAGGGCTTTTGCCATTGCAGGAGTGGCAGTGTTGCATGCCAACTCGAGTCGGTGCCCGCTGGGGTCAAAGAAATAGATGGACTTGAAGATGGTGTGGTCGGTGACGCCGATGACGTCAATGCCAGCAGCTTCGAGGCGTGTCTTGGCTGCCATCAGTTCGTCCATGGTGCCCACTTCAAATGCCAGATGTTGCGTCCAGGCCGGTGTGTTGTGGTCGCGGTCCATGGCGGGGCTGTTGGGGAGTTCAAAGAATGCCAGGATGTTGCCAGCGCCAGCGTCAATGAAGACGTGCATATAGGGATCCGGTGCCTTGGTGGAGGGAACTTCGTTCTCCGCAATGGCCAGCACAAAGTCCATATTCAGGTGCTTGGCATACCACTCCACCGTTTCTTTGGCGTTGATGCAGCGGTAGGCGACGTGGTGGATCTTCTTGATCAGCATGGTGTTGTCCTCGAAATCGGTGGGTTGGCTCATTGCTGGGTGCCATTAGAGGGGAGTTTGATCTATCATTCAAGCAAATTTTTATGATGAATTTATTCGTATAGCCGATGAATATCACCTTGCGCCAACTGCGCGCCTTTGTCGCGCTAGCACAGACCAGCAGCTTTACCGACGCGGCGGTCAGTCTGCACGTCACCCAATCCGCGCTAAGCGGTTTGATCAAGGAGTTGGAACTGGCGCTTGGCGTTCAGGTGGTGAACCGCAGCACACGAAGGGTTGGTCTGTCTGAAGTCGGGCGCGAGTTTTATCCTCTGGTGGCACGCTTGTTGCAGGACCTTGATGGCGCACTCGACACGATTACTGATTTGAAAGCTCTCAAGCGCGGGCTCGTGCGCATAGCCGCGCCGCAGTTGATGTCGTCTTCTGTGTTGCCTGACGTCATCGCTGATTTCAAGAAGGAGTACCCCGACATCGAGATTCGCCTTCTGGACTGCATGGTGGAACAAGTGCTGTCCAAGGTACACAGCGGCGAAGTTGACTTTGGTGTGGGCCCAGAGCGTGAGTCGTCCGCTGATATCGAGTCACAGACCCTGTTCGAGATTCCATTCGTGGTGGTGTTTCGACCGGATCACCCGTTGAATAAGAAGAAGCGAGTTACCTGGGACGATGCGTTGCGCTATCCGGTGATTGCGCTGAAGGGAGAATTTACGCATCGCCTGCGGGTGGATTTACATGATTCATTGCACGATGAGGCTCTTAATCCGGCCAATGAAGTTGGCTTCATGACCACTGCTTTTGCGATGGTCAGTGCCGGCCTTGGAGTAACAACCTGTTTGCCATACGCGAGCAGTTTGATTCGCCTGCATCAACTGCAAAGCCGACCGCTCATGAACCCGGTTGTGCGGCGTAAATTTTTTATATTTACCCGTAAGGATCGGCCACTGTCTCCAGCCGCACACCGGTTTTCAGCGTATTTTTTCGACTATGTGAACCAGCAACCATGGTGCACTGCCGGCTCTTAAGCCTTGCGGTTCAGCATTACTCCCTTTTGATACTGATCCAGTGCCTTGGTGATGTTCAAGGCTTCTTCGGAAGGAAATTGCCAAACAATTTTCTTCGTCGTCCGATCGGTCACACGGATCAGATCTTTGCCCGTCTCCTGGTCTACCGAAAACTGCAGGTCCGATGAAATGGCCGAAACTTTTCGCTGAATCTCACTTGCCAAATTTTTCAATTCGTCAGAAGAAAGCGCTACTTTTACCGATTGAGGTGCTGCGTTGGCAGTTGTCTGCTTCGCCGGGGTAGCACTGGTAGGCGCATCAGCATGGGCCACCATAGCCGGAGGCGCCACTGCGCGCGGCATCGCTGTCATTTGGTCTGACGCGGGTCGTTGTATAGATATGTTTGTCATGGCTTTTCAAAGCCTTTCATTGTTTCAAGGCGAACTCAAACTCCTCAAGCTGTCACGTTCAGCGTGCTGCCGGTAGTCTGCCCCAATGTATTGATAACCGGTTTGGGCGCACTGGCCTTTGATGCAGCACTGGCAACGGCCGCATCATCTGAATCCCCGTCGTTTTTCAAATCTTTGCCGCCACGGGTTGCCTTTGCTGCTTCCACAGGCGCCGCCTTGGCGGGAGCTGGAGCAGGGGCATTGGAAGTAACTGAACTAATAGATGCCATATATACCTCGGATACGTTGTGATACGAATCACCTGCCGCGGTACAGGTACTGCGGCCTGGTTTGGCGTAACTAAACTTTTACGCTCACTTGGTATATCGGCCGGGTATTTGCAAGCTTAAGGAACAATTTCAATAATTTTTAAAAAGTCGTCAAGCGGCAATACGCACCTTGCGTGCGGTCCCATCGTTGCGTCCTATGTGCCCCAGCGGCAATTCAGTGCTCGATTTGATGCAGTTCAGCACAATGTTGGAGCGAATGTTGGCAACTCCGGCGATGCGGGTGAGTTTGCGTAACACGGAGTCAGACAATACACCCAGATCAGCTGCCACGATCTGTAGGATGTAGTCCGATTCCCCCGCCACCGAGTAACAGTCCAGCACTTCAGGAATGGCCGCAATCTCGCGCTCAAACGCGAGGCCCTCGTCACCGCCATGGCGGCTGAGCGTCACGTAACTGATGGCACGCACGCCAAGGCCCAACGCCGCAGGGTCCAGCAATGTTACATATCGTCGAATGATGCCACTGGCCTCCAGCCGCTGGATGCGCCGACTCACTTGCGATGCTGACAGGTGAATTTGCTCACCGACCTGTTGGTTGGTGGCGTGCGCATCTTTTTGCAATGCGGCCAGCAAGGCAATGTCAAACTTATCGAGAAGTAGATCGTCATATTTTTCGGGATTCATGCATGAATTATGCATAAACTGGGGTTTTCCTGATGCAACTTGCGCACACTGTGCGTACAGTCTTGACAACAATCAAGGATTCAAAATTTGCAACTCAGGAGCATGACAATGGCAGACCTTTTTGACAACCCGATGGGACTCATGGGCTTTGAATTCGTCGAATTCGCGTCCCCAACTCCTGGAGTTTTGGAGCCAGTTTTCGAGCAAATGGGCTTTGTCCACGTGGCGCGCCACCGCTCCAAGGACGTGGACCTGTACCGCCAGGGCGACATCAACTTCATCATCAACCGCGAGCCCAAGAGTCACGCGGCCTTTTTTGCGGCCGAGCACGGCCCCTGTGCCTGTAGCATGGCGTTTCGGGTGCGCGATTCGCACAAGGCCTACGCCCGCGCGCTCGAACAGGGTGCCCAGCCGGTGGATATTCCGCCAGGGCCCATGGAGCTGCGTTTGCCCGCCATTAAAGGCATTGGTGGTGCGCCGCTGTACCTGATTGACCGTTTTGAAGACGGAAAATCCATCTACGACATTGACTTTGACTTTTTCCCCGGTGTGGACCGCCACCCGGTGGGTCATGGCCTCAAGATCATCGACCACTTGACGCACAACGTGTACCGCGGGCGTATGGCATTTTGGGGCAGCTTTTACGAGCGGATTTTCAACTTTCGCGAGATCCGCTACTTTGACATCAAAGGTGAATACACGGGTCTGACCTCGCGTGCCATGACCGCGCCCGACGGCATGATTCGTATCCCGTTGAACGAAGAAGCGTCGGGCAAGTCCGGGCAAATTGAAGAGTATCTGATGCAGTTCAACGGTGAAGGTATTCAGCACATTGCGCTCCTCACCGACGACCTGATAACCACGCTGGACAGCCTCAAAAAGGCGGGCGTGCCCCTGATGACGGCGCCATCAGCCACCTATTACGAGATGCTCGACGGCCGCCTGCCAAACCATGGCGAGGACGTACAAGCTCTCCAAAGCCGTGGCATATTGCTCGATGGCGTCAGCAAAGATGGCGAACGCCGACTGCTGCTGCAAATCTTCTCGGAGACTGTGCTCGGCCCGGTGTTCTTCGAGTTCATCCAGCGCAAGGGCGATGATGGTTTTGGCGAAGGCAATTTTAAGGCGCTCTTTGAGTCCATGGAGCGCGACCAGTTGCGCCGTGGCGTCATCACGGCAGACTGACCATGCGCAAACTCGATGCAACCGAGACCGCTTTGGAGTTGAGTGCGCTGCCGCTCTGGGCGCCGAACGCGCAGGGCGAAGCCATCACCCGTGAGTTTGTGCTGGCCGATTTCATGCAGGCCTTTGCCTTCATGACCCAAATTGCCATTGCGGCAGAAAAGCATAACCACCATCCTGAGTGGAGCAATGTGTACAACCGGGTGTCCATCACCTGGACCACGCACGATGTCGATGGCTTGAGCAGCAATGACATCGACATGGCACAACGCTGCGACCAGGCCTTTGCGGGCTATGCAGCCGCGACAGTGGCTGACTGACATGGGGACCACCATGAAGGCAGACAACGATAAAGTCAAACACGGCCTGGCCGCCGGCCCAACAGTTACACCTCAGCGGGCTGACTGGACGGTAGACCAAGGCTGGGCCGCCTACACGGCCGAGCAGCATGCGGTTTGGAGGACACTCTACGAGCGACAAACCCGGCTCCTGCCCAGCCTGGCGTGCGATGCGTTTGTAGACGGCATGAATAAGCTGCCAATGTCGGCAGAGCGGATACCGAACTTTGAAGAACTGTCAGAGACCCTGCACAGGGCCACTGGCTGGCAAGTTGTTGCGGTTCCGGGTCTGGTGCCTGACGACGTGTTTTTTGACCATCTGGCCAACCGGCGCTTTCCGTCGGGTAACTTCATCCGTGGCGCGCACGAGCTGGATTATCTCGAAGAGCCTGATGTCTTTCACGATGTGTTTGGCCATGTGCCCATGCTGATGAACCCGCTGATGGCGGACTTCATACAGGCCTACGGCAAGGGTGGCCTGCGAGCACAAAGCCTGGGCAAGCTGACCGAACTGGCGCGGGTTTACTGGTACACAGTGGAGTTTGGTTTGGTGCAACAGAAAGACGGCATGCGCATTTATGGCGCCGGCATAGCGTCGTCGTTCTCCGAGAGCACGTTTTCCATCCAGAGCGATTCACCTAACCGGATTGCGTTTGATCTGGAGCGTGTCATGCGCACCAATTACCGCATTGACGACTTTCAGGAAGTCTATTTCGTCCTGGACGATCTGCAGGACTTGCTGGCGCTGGCGAATACCGAGTTCGCCCCGTACTACTCACTTCTGGACAGCGGTCCGACCTACTTGCCTGGTGACGTGTTACCCGCCGACAAAGTTCCGCACAGGGGAACCGGCAACTACCACCGGGCGCGGTCTGGCCAGCACTGAACCGCGGCACCGAACGGGGTCAGGCAGTCCATGCACAATCGCTGCATGACTGCCCCAAATACCGCGAATTTCGCTACAACGCCTACCCCTCAACTCGCCGGTCACCTGCTGGTTCAATGTCTGATCGAGCAGGGCGTCACCCACGCCTTTGGTGTGCCCGGAGAGAGTTACCTGGCGGTACTGGACGGCTTTTACCTGTACCGCAACCAGATCCAGTTTGTGATCAACCGGCAAGAGGGCGGTGCCGCCTTCATGGCCGAGGCCCACGGCAAGCTTACCGGTCGCCCGGGAGTGTGTTTTGTGACCCGCGGCCCTGGCGCCACCAACGCCAGCATAGGCGTGCATACGGCCTTTCAGGACTCCACGCCGATGGTCCTGCTGGTCGGCGATGTGGCCAGCGATCAGCGAGACCGTGAAGCCTTTCAAGAAATGGACTACCGGATCATGTTTGGTCCCAGCGCATTGGGTATGGCCAAGCGGGTGGAGCGAATTGACGATGCAGCACGGATTCCCGAGTACGTGGCACGCGCCTTTGCCACCGCGATGAATGGCCGCCCCGGCCCCGTGGTCCTGGTGTTGCCAGAAGACATGCTGGTGCAGACGCTGGTACCGCATCCGGTGACTGGTGTTTTACCCGCTCCGCTGGTCAGAGTGGAGCCGTCTGATGCCTGGAGTGACCCCGGGGCCTTGCGTACATTGCGTGAGCTGCTATTGAAATCGGAGCGACCTTTTGTCATTGCGGGTGGTGGTGGCTGGACGCCACAGGCGGCCCTGGCACTGCAGCGCTTTGCCGAGGCATGGCATCTTCCCGTGGGCAATGCATTTCGCTTTCAGGATACTTTTGACAACCACCACCCGCAGTACGCGGGTGACGTGGGCATTGGGATCAACCCCGCGCTGGCCCGGCGCATTGGCGATAGCGACCTGGTTATTGCCATCGGCCCGCGCCTGGGCGAGATGACAACCGGTGGCTACACCCTGCTCCAGGCGCCGCGCAGTGCGCAAAAGCTGGTACACATCCACGCCAGCGCCGAAGAGTTGAACCGTGTCTATCAGGCGGATCTGGCCATCCATGCCAGTATGCGAGCCGCCGCTCGCTCTCTGGAGGTGCTGGCCGCGCCTGTCAATGTGTCGTGGGAGGCGTGGACGCGGGGCTGCCATGCCGACTACCAGTCCAACTTGCAAGCCACCCCCATTGCTGACCTACCTGCCGACACGGAGCGCGGCCTCGTTGACATGCACAGCGTGATCACTACGCTGCAAAAGCATTTGCCGCCAGACGCTGTGCTGACCAACGGTGCCGGTAACTTTGCCAGTTGGCTGCACCGCTTCTACCGCTACACAGGCCTTGCCAGTGGGCGAAAAACTCAGCTGGCACCTACCAATGGCGCCATGGGGTACGGCGTGCCGGCCGGAATTGCCGCAGCCATCACCAGCAAAGCCCATGCGGACGCTACAGGGCAGGGGAGGGTGGTATTCACTATTGCGGGCGACGGCGACTTTCTGATGAACGGACAGGAACTGGCCACTGCCGTGCAATACGGGGCCAAAACCATCATCCTGCTGCTCAATAACGGCATGTACGGCACCATCCGCATGCACCAGGAGCGCGAATACCCGCAACGTGTTACAGGCACCGCGCTGCAAAACCCCGACTTTGCCGCTCTGGCACGCGCCTACGGCTACGCTGGCGTGCGTATTCAGCGCAGTGCGGACTTTGAAGCTGAGTTGCTGGCCGCATTGGCTCGGCCGCAAGGCACGCTGATCGAAGTGATGCTGGAGCCAGAACTCATCAGCACCCGCGGCACGCTGACGGGCATTATGCAGGTGGCACTCAAACGTTGAGTGCGGCTTTGGGTGAGCTGAGTGCTACAAATAATATAGCGGCATACGTCCGTTTCACGGGGGCTGGATCATGATTATGTCTAAAGGTGCCCTTCAATAAGCCCACACCCGGGCCTATTTGATATCGGTAGGTAGGGGGTAACGGCCCACTATCCCGGTAAACGAAACACCGCAGCACTGCGTTCCAGATTGCGACTCTCAGACGCCAGTAGTTGCGCTGACGCTGCGGCCTGCGCGGCGATAGGCACGTTTTGCTGGGTTGCCGCGTCAATCTGGGCGACCAAAAGGGTCACTCGGTCAATTGCAACCCCTTGTTCACTGGAAGAATGGGCAATTTCCTGAACGATGGTTTCCAGATTTTTGACGGCGCTGATGGTGGCATCGATTGTCGATCGTGCATCGGTCACGCGTGTAAGGCCGCCTTCGACTTGATGGACCGAGTCCTCAATCAATGTTTTTATTTCTTTGGCCGCCGCCGCGCTCCGCTGGGCCAGGCTACGCACTTCTGTCGCCACCACCGCAAAACCCTTGCCCTGCTCGCCTGCACGCGCCGCTTCGACTGCCGCGTTCAGCGCCAGGATGTTGGTCTGAAACGCAATGCCGTCGATAACGCCAATGATTTCCGTAATCCTCTTGGAACTGGAGGCTATGGAGTCCATCGTCCCAACCATCAAACCCATGGCGGTCCCGCCCTTCAGCGCCACCTGGCCCGCGTCTTTTGCGACCTGGTTGGCCAACTCGGCGCTTTCAACGTTTTTGCGGACCTTGGTGGAAACCTGCTCCATGTCCGATGCCGCTTCGCGCAGGGAAACGGCCTGCTCCTCGGTTCTGGCAGCCAGCGACTGGTTCCCCACTGCTATTTCCCGCGACTCTGCATTGATGAGCCGTGCGCTGCCCATTACCCCCTGTGCCAGCGACGCCAGACTGCGTTGCATCGCAAACAGTGCCGCCATCAGCTCGGCAGTTTCATCGCGGCCTTTGGGTTTGATGTGGTTGTTGAGCGCACCCACGGCAATTTGCTTCGCAATGGCCGCCGCATTATGAATCGGGCCCACCATGCTTCGCCTGAGACGCAGTCCAAAATAGATGGAGAGGGCTGCACCGACCAGCATCGCTGCCAGCGACTCCAGGCGCACCATCTGGTAGGCCGACTCCGCTTCTTGCAGGGCCAATTTAGAGTTCACGTCTTGCGTGACAATTTGCTCGTCAATGTTGCCGCTCAGTTCCAAAAACTGGGGTTTCAGAACATCGTCATAGATTTTTTTCAAGGCTGCAAAGTCTTTGCTTTTCAAGGCGGCAAGGGCGGGCTTGATGGCCTCGTTTTGGTACTTGGCATTTTTGGCTTCAAACGCGTCCTGGACCTTTTTCTCGTTTTCCTCGTGGCCGATGGACAGGTAGGTTTTCCAGGTCTGCTCAATCAGCGCGTTGTTCTTCTCGATGGTTGAAACGACAATCTGAGCGCTTTCCGGGGTGGCATTCAGCAGTGCGTCGGCAATCTGCAGCTGGCTTGTATGCTGCGCCCGCGCAATCGTGTCCAGATAGGCGGTAGCCTGCGCACCCTCGCGGTACATGGAAGAAACCTCAGCATTGGATGAGTACAAGCCCTTTAGCCCGATCAGTCCTGTGATGCATGTAACCAGCACCATCAATCCAATCAGCAGATTCATGCGCCCAGCAATCTTCAGGCCCATAAGCCGCTCCAGCATCCCCTTTGCTCCGGCATGTACCACCCAGCCTCGCTCGATTTTCAAGTGACCCGCGTTGCCCTGCCCAATGTGGACGTAAGCAGCCTGCACCGTTGTTAACAAACTGACCGGAGGTTTCATGCGCACCGATGCATAGCCCACGACAACGCCGTTTTCCCACATAGGAGACGTGTTTGACATGACCCAGTAGAACCTGCCATCTTTCCTGCGGTTCTTTACGATGCCAGTCCATGAGCGGCCTGCCTTCAGATACGCCCACATATCCGCAAATGCTTCAGCGGGCATGCTTGGGTGCCG
The DNA here is from genome assembly GCA_903924955.1 of uncultured beta proteobacterium. GTDB lineage: Bacteria > Pseudomonadota > Gammaproteobacteria > Burkholderiales > Burkholderiaceae_C > Allorhodoferax. Next base: position 14,360 of record CAIYDK010000288.1, read on the forward strand.
CACAATGTTGTGCGGCTGACCGATCAACTCTTCTTCAGTAAACCCGCTTGCTTCGATGAAATCAGCATTGACGAAGGCTATATTTCCATTGAGATCGGTTCGGGAGAAAGGCGACTGGGTTTCCGTCAGTACATACTCTTGATCGTTGACTGGCTGGTTATTTCGCATACTGTGTCTCGTGGCCGTTGTTTTTGTCTGCCAACACTTTACTCGGGCGAGTTCAATGCTGGTTGATGTTTGTAACTGCCGCAATACTTTTAGAGCGCCTTAAGCCGCTCCAGCGCCGCCAGCAAAGTCGCATCTTGCTTAGCGAAACAAAAGCGCACCACGCGTTGGTCGAAACCGTTGCCATAGAAGGCCGACAGTGGAATGGCGGCGACGCCCACTTCGGCGGTGAGCCATTGGCAAAAGTCGGCCTCGCCCAGGCTGCTCACGTCTGAAATGTCCACGCATTGGAAGTAGCTGCCTTCGCTGGGCAGCAGTTTGAATCGCGTAGTGGCCAGGCCGCTGCGGAACAGGTCGCGCTTGCGCTGGTAGAAAGCGGGAAGGTCACGGTACGGCGCCGGGTCAGCCATGTAGGCGGTCAGCGCGTATTGCATGGGCGTGTTGACAGTGAACACGTTGAACTGGTGCACCTTGCGGAACTCTGCCATCATGGAGGCGGGCGCTGCCACGTAGCCCACCTTCCAGCCGGTCACGTGATAGGTCTTGCCAAAGCTGGA
>CAIYDK010000289.1 GCA_903924955.1 uncultured beta proteobacterium
ACGTGATGGAACTCCAGCGCTGGGTGCCACTGATTGTGACGCTGACCATGCAGATTGCGCTGGCTGTGCGAATGCAAGAATCCAACAAGGTCAAGTACAAGGAAGCAAAACGCACTGCGCTGGCAGAACGCGACACGCTGCACAGCCTGCACGTGCACCAAATCGAGTTGAAGGCACAGAATGACGAGTTGCATCGAACACAAGGCGAACTCGACACGTCGCAGGCACGCTATTTCGACTTCTACGACCTGGCGCCAGTGGGCTACTGCACTGTGGCTGCGTCCGGTTTGATTCTTCAAGCCAACCTGACCGCAGGATCAATGCTCGGCCTGCCCCGTTCTGCGCTTCTACAGAAACCATTAACCCGTTTCATCCTGCCGGCCGATCAGGACAACTTCTACCTGCTGCGCCAACGGCTCGACAGCACGGGAGAGCACCAGGACTGCGAGTTGAGGCTGCTGAAGAAGGATGGCGCACCCTTCTGGGTGCATCTGGATGCCTTGGCGGCAAAGGACGCTGACGGCGCACCCGTGCTGCGCATCGTGCTGACCAATGTCAGTGCGCGCAAGCAACTGGAGCTGGAGCGCGATCGGCTAAGAGCAGATGTCCAGGATCAAGAGGCACGCTGGGCCATCGCGGCAGAGGCCATTGGAGAAGGCCTTTGGGAATGGGACATTTCCTCCGATGAAATGCTGCGCTCACGCGTGTTCGATGAAGGGCTGGGCTATGGCGAGCAGGATTTACCCATGACCGCAGCGGCCTGGGTTGAGTTGATCCATCCTGATGACCGCGCCCGCAATGCCGCCTGCCTGCAGAATTACCTGATCGGCAAATCTGCGACCTACGCCATCGAAATGCGCCTGCGCACCAAAGACGGGAGCTACCGGTGGATAGCGTGTCGTGGCGCCGGTATCGCTTGCGATGCTGCCGGTGCGCCAACCCGGATGGTCGGCATGCACACCGACATTGGCGAACGTAAGCAGGCCGAACTGGCACTCGAGAAATCGCAAACCCTGTTACACAAAATCGCTGACCTGGTGCCCGGCATGGTCTACCAGTACCACTTGCGCCTCGATGGCAGTTCCTATTTTCCCTTTGCAAGCGAGGCGATCCGAGAGATCTATCGCGTCAGCCCGGCGCAGGCCTTCCAGAATGCAGCCGCGGTCTTTGCCTCTATTCATCCCGACGACCACGACGATGTGGTGATCTCGATTCAGCAGTCGGCCGCCGACCTCACCCCCTGGGTGCACGAGTACCGGGTCAAGTTCGAGGACGGCACGGTGCACTGGCTGTTGGGCAATTCACTGCCGCAGCGCCAGGCCGATGGTGGCACGCTCTGGCACGGCTTCATTACCGATATCACAGCGCGCAGAAAAACAGAGGCGCAACTGGCCGCCGCCCATCAGGCGCTGGCAGCCCAAGGCGTCGAGCGAGCCAAGCGTGCTGCCGAACTGGTGGTCGTCAACGATGAGCTGACGCTCCAGAACGAGGAAAAAGGCAAGCGTGCCGCCGAGCTGGTGGTCGCCAACGATGAGCTGACGTTTCAGAACGAGGAAAAAGGCAAGCGTGCTGTGGAACTGGTGGTCGCCAGAAACGAGGCC
>CAIYDK010000290.1 GCA_903924955.1 uncultured beta proteobacterium
AAGTTGCTGGCGGACTACCTTCAAGAGCGCCCTGCGGACGCCAAAATCATTGTTGGAAAAATTATTGAAGCAGCCCGCGCCCGTGAAGCGGCCCGCAAGGCCCGCGACATGACACGCCGCAAAGGCGTGCTTGACGGCATGGGCCTGCCCGGCAAACTCGCCGACTGTCAGGAAAAAGACCCGGCGATGTGCGAAATTTACATCGTCGAGGGTGACTCCGCCGGAGGGTCCGCCAAGCAGGGTCGCGACCGAAAATTTCAAGCGATTTTGCCGTTACGCGGCAAGATTTTGAACGTGGAAAAAGCGCGCTATGAGAAGCTACTGACCAGCAACGAAATTTTGACGCTGATCACCGCCCTGGGAACCGGTATTGGCAAGGCGGGTGGCACCACCGGCAATGACGACTTCAATGTCGCCAAGTTGCGCTACCACCGCATCATCATCATGACCGATGCCGACGTTGACGGCGCCCACATCCGCACGCTGCTGCTGACCTTCTTTTACCGCCAGATGCCCGAGCTGGTCGAGCGCGGCCACATCTACATCGCGCAACCTCCTTTGTACAAAGTCAAGGCTGGCAAGGAAGAGCTTTATCTGCAGGGCGCAGGCGACCTGGACAACTTCCTTTTGCGCATCGCCTTGGTGAACGCCTCGGTGTTCACGGGCGGCCCGACCGGCACCACCATCAACGGGGACACACTGGGCGAACTGGCGCGCAAGCACATCGTGGCCCAGGGCGTTATCGCGCGCCTTAAAAACTTCATGGATGCCGAAGCCTTGCGCTCAATAGCAGATGGCGTAGCGCTGAACCTGGATACCGTGGCGGACGCTGAGGCCTCGGCAGCTGCCCTTCAGGCCCGCCTGCCCGATGCCGAAGTGGCTGGCGAGTTCGACGTGCGCACCGACAAACCCATTCTGCGCATCAGCCGCCGCCACCACGGCAACGTTAAAAGCAGTGTGCTGACGCAAGACTTTGTGCACGGCTCCGACTATGCCGCTTTGGCTGAAGCGGCCAACACCTTCAAGGGCCTGCTCAGCGAAGGCGCCCGCGTCATGCGTGGCGAAGGCGAGCGCCAGAAGGAAGAAAAGGTCAACGACTTCCGCGAAGCCATGGCCTGGCTGATCGCCCAGGCCGAACACGCGACCAGTCGTCAGCGCTATAAAGGACTGGGCGAAATGAACCCGGCCCAACTCTGGGAAACCACCATGGACCCCACCGTGCGCCGCCTGCTGCGCGTACAAATTGACGATGCCATAGAAGCCGATCGCGTGTTCACCATGCTGATGGGCGATGAAGTGGAACCTCGACGCGACTTTATTGAAACCAACGCACTTCGCGCTGGCAACATCGACATTTAAACTTTTTGTAGCCACAAGCAAAGATTTGCCGTTCTGGAGTCAAAGATTTGCCGCTTAACAGTATCTATTCGGATTGATGGCGACGCAGGTTCGCAGCTTGCATCGCCCGTTGATTTTTATTGGTGTCACCTCTCAAATCGTTAGGGCACGGATCTGTTGCAAATTAGGGCTGTTGCCTTCCAGCACTCTGCCAACCTCTGCGCCAAAGTGTCTCATCCTGCAGTTGCCGCCAGTGGATGCGCGTCACGGCTTTTGAATACACCGCCTCCAATTCAACCCATTCAATTGCCAGTTCCGGTGGCTCGGGCTCTATCACCCGCGACACGAAAAAATGTTTGTTTTTGGCTATCGGCTGCACAGCGGTCCATTTGGTTAGCAACAGCTTTTTAGGATGCAATGGAGTCATATGGCGTGGGTCGCTTCCAGATGTACTGGTGGCGCACACCACATGGGTACCGTGGTCGTTTTCATCCGTATGGCAGCAACCGTCCCGAAAAAACCCGGATAACGGCGCATCGGAGCATGCCAACAGCGGGTCTCCCAGAACGTTCAATGCCGTCATGTCGATTCAATATCCTCACGCCAGTGGGCGAAATTCGAAAAAGGGCAGAATTGCGGCAAGCGATAGATGCTGCCACACTGCCCGTATCTGTTGAGATTTTGCGGGCATTCGCGCACAACGCTCACCTACTTATCGAGATATAGCCATGCAAGATGACGAGCGCTGCTGTGGTGTTGGAACCTGCATCATTGACGCCCACGGCCTGTGCTGCCTGATTCTGGTGAAGACAGGGCACCTGCCTGTCGTCAACAGGCCGTAGGTCTTGAAGAGATTAGCGAACCAACCGCTCAGTGATGAGAAAATGGAGATGCGCACAGCCGTCGTGAAACACACCAGTAAATTGACCATTTCGCTGGCTCTCGGGGTAATTGGAACTACGACTATGGCCACTGAAGAACCCAAATTTGAACTCTTGTCCAAGCATGGCCACATCGAATTGCGGCGCTACCCGCCCTTTATCGTGGCCGAAACCCTTGTCGATGGCGACATGGATGCTGCTTCCAGCAAGGGGTTTCGCGCTATTGCAGATTACATATTTGGAAACAATGTGTCTTCGGGTTCGACACCAAAACAGGGTTCGGAGAAGATTTCCATGACCGCACCTGTGACTATGGAGCCCGTTAAGCCAGCTTCGCAAGGAGTCGCCATGACTGCTCCCGTAGCCCTGCAGCCATTGCCAAATTCCGGACAGGTCAGCCAGGAGCCACAAGCCATGCAAGGCGCCAATCGATGGCGGGTGCATTTTGTGATGCCCAGCGCATACACATTGAGCACCCTGCCCAAACCCAACAATCCAGCCGTGCAATTGCGTGAAGTGCCAGCCAAGACTTGGGCGGTGTTGAGCTATACCGGTTTCAACACAGAAACCGGAATACAGCAGCGCACTGATGAATTGGTGGCGTGGCTAGCTACACAAAAAGTAAAGACCACGGGCAGCCCGCAGTTGGCCCGTTACAACCCGCCCTGGACTTTGCCGATGTTTCGCCGAAACGAAATCATGCTGGAGACTGAGTAACCAAGTGGCTTTGCGCTTTCACAGGCACTCACAAGTTGCTGTTGATTGCTCTGCGCTAAGCTTTCTCAGAGGGGCATTTTCAGGTCGTCTACGCTCAACCAGGTGACATTGTCTATGCCGTGCACCACCTGGTAGGCTTCCACCACTACCTCAAGCAGCACACAGTCTGGCGCCCGAGTGAACGATTCGAGGTCGGGATGCTTTTCCAAGTGAGCACCCAGCAGGTCGGGGTGCGTGGTGGCATTGACTTCTTGCACCCGCCCTACGGCACTCAGAACAAGACCGGTAGCTGTGCCAGCTTGACTATCGCGTCGACTGCCATCCATTAACACCGACACCCGCTGGTTTTGCATCAAGTTGGTGAATTTTCGGGTGTTGCGATAAGTGGCAAAAACTAGCCGTCGCCCTGCATCGACCGGAGTAATGGCAATCAAACTGGTATGTGGTTGTCCCGCATTTTCAGTGGCAAGTACGGCAAAACCCGTGGTGCCTAGCAACTTCTGAATGCTGTCCCTGATGGAGGCGGAAGAGGTCATTGAACACCAAGTTGGCGGGTTGGCTCAAGCTAACCAGCGACGTTGAAAGCTTGCAGTCTACTCAAGCCGGTGATGCCCGGTACGGTGCGCGGCCAGATAAGGCCATCCTGAACGTGCAGATCTTCTGGCGGCGGGATGCACCGGGAGGCAATCTCGACGAGAAAATTTCGAGTCAGCCCAACAAGTCTGCCTACAATACTTTTATTCGTTTTGCTTGTACCCATCCACCTTGGGCCTTGATTTGACATTTTCCAAACTGAGATTAGGTAAATTATGAGGCGCTTCCGTATCCCAGAATTTTGTCGCGTTTCAAACGGCAATACTTTGGGCTCAGAAGTCCAAATCCGGCAAGACTTTGCCGGCGAAACTTTGAGTGTGGATCCCGTTCAAGTCATTGATTTCAAATGACCAGACCGGCAACTCTTAGCTAACCTCTACACTTTGTTCGTTTTCGAAGTCTTTGCCGACGGACGCAAGATAGGCATCACCGTCGCCAATGACGCGCGGTCTGCGTTGTTATCCGCACGCTCGGCAACGACCCGTCACACGGAATCCAAAATGGACGTGTCGTGTGACTTTGACGGACTGGTCGCGCGCAAGCTGAGTGGCGAACCCGTCGCAATCGGCGCGCTCATTGCGCCTTGACACGTCCGGACAAGATGACCGGACCTTAAGCGCATTCACTGCCACCAGAGTCAAGTGGCCCCCGTGTGGTACGGATTGGCTGCGAAGTTATTTCAGCCAGCACTGAGCAGTTTGACGCGCCCATCCACTGCGAGCGCCTGCGATACGAAAAAATGGTTCGGGAAGCCGGGGTCAAACCCGACTGAAATTCGCTTTAGCGGCGCGGTGTCATCGGGCCACGGCCTTCGATGTGGCGGAAGTTGATACGGCCTTTGCTCAGGTCATACGGAGACAACTCTAGGGACACCTTGTCACCCGCCAGAATCCGGATGTGGTTCTTGCGCATCTTGCCGGCGGAATAGGCAATCAGTTGGTGACCGTTATCCAGCGTCACTCGAAAACGCGTGTCGGGCAACACCTCGTTGACGACACCCATCATCTCGATCAAGTCTTCTTTTGCCATGGTGAAACTCCTGTAAAAGCAATCTGTTCAATGCGGGCGCGTGGTTGCATGCACCCAGTCAATACCCTGCGCAATCGCAAACTGCGCGGCAGCATCGTGTGAAGAAAATTCGTCGTTAAACCGCATCACACGGTCGGTTGAAGCGCTTCCGCGGCCACTGGCAATGGAAACCTGTGCAGCAAACTGCCCACATGGTAATTGACGGGGGCAAGCTGCGATACGGTATTTGCCCATCGTGATAGGCGTCTGTTCAATAGTCTTATTAAAAATCATCAAAAATTCAAATGGGCCGTGAGCAATATGGCTCCGGGGGCCCGATCAACATTGGCATGCCCCATGCCTGGGAATCCATTCGGTCAACCCGTCAGGTGATTCACAACGAACCACGAAACGGGTCTGTGCCATAGCAGGGGCGACAACAACAGAGGGAAAAAGCCACTACGCCGTGTGAGGCTTCGTGAGAACGCAATTGAGGGGCTGGACTGGCTACCCCTCTGCCGGGGGTGTAAACGCCACCCGAAGTACGGAGGCATGGCAAGTCGCCAAAAGCGATCGGCTAATGTAACACGATCGCCATCAACCTGCCCAATCTGTTGCGTTTTGGCACCATCCCGCCAAGCTTAGCCCTTGACCTTCACCCCAACTGCCTTGCTCAGAGCCTTGGGCTTGGCTCCCGTTTTGGCTGCGGGCACACCCAAAAACGACTTAGCCCGAGCCGCCAACGCCAACTCGCGTACTTTTTTGATGTCCCCGTCACTGAATGGACCGTTCACACCGGAGATAGCGGCCAGTTTCATACCGTGCTTCAAACCCAGCTGGTAAATCTCACGCACTTTCTCCCACTCGATGGCACGACCTACGGTGAAGTTCTCAAACCGACCCTCCAGCGCCAACACAATAGTTTCGGCCAGACAGGCATAGGCAACGCCCTTAGGCAAGCCTATGTTCTTCATTTGAACGTTGCCGGGGAGCAATATCTCACCCGACTCAATCACCAGCACGTCGGGACGCTTGGCCACTTCGGAGGCCGGTAGATCCAGTGGTCGCGCCACATCCGTAATGACGCACCCCGGCTTGACCTTCATGATGTCCAACACCTTTTTGCCCGCACCCGAGGTGGCTGTGACAATCATGTCCATCTCGGCAATGTCCTTGTCCGCTTGGGCCGACAAATAGATTTTGGCGTCCGGCGATTCCAGCAAAATTGATTCCTTGAGCGCCAACAGCTTGGCCGTCTCAGGCGACACCATGTACACCTCTTCGGCCACGCGCGCCAAGAGGCGTGCACACACCGAACCGATGGCACCGGTAGCGCCGATCACCATGGCCTTGAATTTGATCCGACTCTTCCCTTTGGGCTTCGGTAGCAAACCCATCCGCAAAATTGCATCGTGTGCAGCCCACAGGGCGCCCGAAGCGCTATAGCTATTGCCGGTCGTAATGGGCAGGGGCGCCCGCTTGGCCACGGTCAGTCCTGCATCGCCCACCACTTTGGTGAAAGCACCCAGGCCCATGATCTGCGCACCCAGTCGCTTGGCCATGGCCGCTGCGTCGAGCAGGCGCCGGTAAGTAAATTCCGGGGTGTGCCGCATGATCTCTTTGGGTGTCCCACCCACAGAAATCAACCAGCCCTCAGCCTCCACGCCCGTTGGCGAGCGGATTCCCGTTACCCGCGAATAGACAAACGGTGGCGCATAGGCCATTGCCTTTTCCAGCGTGTTCATCAGCACCGGTGGCGACACCTGCGATAGCAACTCAATGGGTTTCACCTTTTTGAAATATTCCTGCGAAAGCGGGTGAATCACAAACGCAAAGCGGTTGACGCGGTGAAACCCGTTGGGGTGAATGATTCGCGGCTCAGACTGCAACCCCGTGATGATCTCCAGGTAGTCGTCTTCCAAAATGTCCTGCGGGTCTTTACCGATCGCCGCGATGATCATCGCGTCCAGCAAATTAGCCCCCAGCACATGGCCATGCATCACGGGCGAACCGTCGATGATGGTGGCCACGCCCTTTTCGCGCATCTGGGCAATGCGCTCGTCATTCACCGTGGCGGTAATCACCGTCTTGCCCGCCAGCTCTTCCAGCCCAAAGTCATCGAGTTCATGCACAGGCGCCACGATCACGGTGGCCTTTTGCATGGCCTTGCGCAGCACAAACCGGGTCCACTCCTTGACCGGGCCTGACGCCATCGCAGCGGGAAGCGTCCAGTCTTTTACATAGTGCGCACCATTGGAATACAGGTTCAACGCGTCTACCGAGCCCAACAACTTGGGCACACCCAACTGCAACAAAGGGTCGGCGAACTGAAGGTTAGTGGTGTATTCGGCTATCGACAGGGCCAGCTTGTAATCCGTCATGCCGGAGAAAAAAAGCACCCGCGCATTGTTGAAGAAACTCCCAAGGTGAGTTTGCGCATGGCGCACCGCCCACTCCTGAAAAATATCACCCAAGCGCCCCCCCGTAGTCACCGGCACATGGGTAGCTACAGCCTTCAGGCGTGCACTGTCCTTCTCGATAAAGCGGCGCGACCCTACCTTGTAGCTGTCTTTGAGAACGCCCAGGCCGATGGCCGCAGCCTTCTTGTCCCACTGCTTAAGCAGCTTGATCGCAGTCGCTGTGCTGCCATTGGTGCCAACTCGGCGCACATGCAGCTCTTCACCCAAAAACTCGGTAACAAAATCAAAGTCCTGGCTGCTCGAGCCCAGGCTGATACTGACAACATGCTTCATGGCATTGCAAATAGGTATACGGAGTAGCCTGCAATTTTTTCACCGAATGACGCATGTCAATACCGATTGGCGCAAACTTTCAGCAAGGCGTACGCTTTACCGGCACCAAAAACCACACAAACGCCAGTACCTGCGTCGCCAATAAGGCAGAAAAAGCCGCCCTAAACGCCTCCGCCCGAACCATGCCATGGTCTGCAAGGAGGTCCACAGCGGCTCCAATGCCCCACTGCAAACCAAAGGCGCCGACAAACACCAGAAGGTTCAACGCTGTGTTGACGCGCCCCGACAACGCAATCGGAAACGACACTGTCAGCTGGGAATAGGCAATATTGCCCAGGCTAAACGACAACCCCAGCATGGGCCACAGCCATGGCGCAGGCGCCATGCCCAGGATGATGGCCAACTCCACCACCAGCGACAGGCCCATACCAGCAGTCAACAGCATCATGGGTGAGATGCCACGGCGTGCCAGCCACGCCGAGCAAGTGGCCACGAACAGGAACCCCACCAGCATGGCCAAAGACATGAGCAGCAAAATACCCGCAGCATCGCCGCGCGAGACACCATTTACCTCCATCAGCCACGGCACAGCCCATAAACCCTGAATGGCCATAAAGCCTCCCACGGTCAGGCTGCCTTGGGGCGCAAAGCGCCAAAACGTGCGGTTGCCGTAAATACCACCCAAGGTGCGAATCTGCTGTGCAAAGGACTCGCCCGAACC
>CAIYDK010000291.1 GCA_903924955.1 uncultured beta proteobacterium
ATCGACTTCAGGCCGGTCTGCATGGGCTGGTCCACGGATTTACGTGCGATAACGCCGGGAGCAACCTTTTCGATCACGTCGGTCATCTTGGCGTTGATCGGGCCTTTGCCGTCAATCGGCTGACCCAGTGCGTTCACAACGCGACCGAGCAACTCGGGGCCCACGGGCACTTCCAGAATACGGCCCGTGCACTTGACGGTGTCGCCTTCAGAGATGTGCTCATACTCGCCCAAAATCACGGAGCCGACCGAGTCACGCTCCAGATTCAGCGCCAGACCATAGGTTGGCAAGCCATCGCTGCCGGCCGGGAATTCGAGCATTTCGCCCTGCATCACGTCGGACAGGCCGTGGATGCGGCAAATGCCGTCCGTCACGGAAACGACCGTACCCTGATTGCGGATGTCGCTGTTCGCGGCCAAGCCTTCAATGCGGCTCTTGATCAGTTCAGAAATTTCTGCTGGATTGAGTTGCATGACTCTTTCCTTCTTTCGTTAAATTAGGCCAACAACCAGGGCTTCTCGCCTCAGGCCGTAAGGGCTACTTTCATTTGTTCCAAACGGGCTTTGACGGAGGTGTCGAGCACCTCATCGCCGACCACCACACGAATGCCACCGATCAGCTCGGGCTGCAGCACAACCGAGGGGTTGAGCTTGCGACCAAAACGTTTCTCCAGCATGACAGCCACTTCAGCCAGGGCGCTCCCGTCAATCGGGAATGCGCTGTAGACCACGGCGTCGGACGACCCGCTTTGCGCATTTTTCAACGCACGAAACTGGCGGGCAATTTCCGGCAACGCATTCAAGCGACCGTTTTCAATCACGGTGCGCAGGAAGTTTTTACCCTGCTCAGGCAAGGTGGTCTTGGCGACTGAAGCAATCAGGTCAAACACCTGTTCAACGGTCACTTTTGGGCTATCGGAAAACTGCAGCAATTGTGCATTTCCCGCGATAACACCCAGCTCATCGACCCAGCCAGCAGCCGTCGACAGGTCGGTGGCAGAGGCCTTGAAAAGCGCCTCCGCGTACGGCCGTGCAATAGTGGCAAGTTCAGCCATGGTGACCTCTTACAACTCAGTCTTCAAACGGCCAAGCAGTTCGGCATGAACACCAGCATTGACTTCCTTGCGGAGAATCTGCTCGGCACCCTTGACCGCCAGTGCGGCGACCTGCTCGCGCAGGACCTCACGTGCCTTGATCGTTTGTTGATCAGCCTCTGCTTTGGCAGAGGCAATGATCTTGTTGCCTTCTTCGATGGCCTTGGCTTTCGCCTCTTCCACCATGGCTTGACCACGGCGCTCGGCATCAGCCAGGCGGGCCGCTGTCTCGGTACGAGACTTCGTCAGTTCATCTTCTACACGCTTGTTGGCAGACGAGAGCTCGGATTTGGCTTTATCAGCCGCAGCCAGTCCGTCGGCAATCTTGCCGGCACGTTCGTCCAGAGCAGCCGCGATAGGCGGCCACACGAACTTCATCGTGAACAACACAAGCAATGCGAAGACGATGGCTTGCGCCACCAGTGTTCCATTAATGCTCACAGTAGGTCTCCCTCAACGAGGCGTTGCGGAAAGCTCTTACTTGGCCAAAGTGGCGAGTTGAGCCAGGAATGGGTTGGCAGTGGCGAACCACAGAGCGATACCAGTTCCGATAATGAAAGCCGCGTCAATCAGACCAGCCAACAAGAACATCTTGGTTTGCAGTTCACCCATCAGCTCAGGCTGACGTGCTGCGGACTCAAGGTATTTGCTACCCATGACGCCGATACCGATACAAGCACCCAAAGCGCCCAAACCAATGATCAGGCCAGCAGCCAGAGCAACAAAACTAATGACTTCCATGATGACTCCTTAAAGAACTAAAAAAACGAAAACAAAAACAAACTCAACCAAACCGAAAAATCAATGCGCGTCGTGGGACTGACCGATGTAAACCAGGGTCAGCATCATGAACACGAATGCCTGCAGGGTAATGATCAGGATGTGGAACACGGCCCACGCCCAACCCGCCACCACATGCAGCAGCAGCAATGCCAAGCCCGAAGGCTGAAAAGAAAATGCCCAGGCACCACCCAAAAGAGCGATCAGCATGAACACCAACTCACCTGCATACATATTGCCAAACAGTCGCATACCATGCGAAACCGTTTTGGCAACAAATTCGATCAACTGCATGGCCAGATTCACCACCGCCAGAATCACAAAGAAAACGGGATTCTTGCTTGTGCCAAACGGCGCTGTAACCAATTCATGCGCCCAACCGCCAACACCCTTGATCTTGACGTTGTAAACCAGACAAACCAGCAATACCGATACCGACATACCCATGGTGACCGAGAGATCAGCAGTAGGAACGCTGCGCATATAGGCATGACTCACATCATGCCCGGCGGCCCCATAAATCAAGGACCAAATCTGTGGCAACAGATCCAGCGGCAATAAGTCCATCGCGTTGAGCAGGAATATCCACACAAAGATAGTCAACGCCAGCGGCGCGACCATTTTTCGACTGGTGGCGTTGTGCACGATGCCTTTGGCCTCGCGATCCACCATTTCAATCAAAATCTCGACTGCGGCCTGAAAACGCCCCGGCACGCCAGAAGTGGCTTTGCTGGCGGCTTTCCAGAGGAAAAAACAACCCAGGACACCCAACAAAACCGAGAAAAATAGCGAGTCAATATTGAAGACGGAAAAGTCAACAATATCGGTTTGCGGCTTGTTTCTCCAGTGTGTCAGGTGGTGAACAATGTATTCACTGGCTGACGGTGCATGCTGCTCTGCGGACATATTCAACTCTTTCAAACTCTCAAATCTGTTTAGGCTTGGGTCGCTTCAAAAGCGCTAACCAATACATCTTCAAAGTCACCAACAGGCCGGCCAGCAAGGCCAACCAGCTCAAATTCGCTATCAGGCGCGGCGCCATCGCGATCATCGCAATACTCACTGCCAACTTGACCGCTTCCCATACAAAGAAGCCGAAACTCGCCGTTGCGGCATTCAGAGACGAGAACTGACTCATCAGGCCTCGGGCAAATAACGCGGCAGGAATAATCACCGCCAACGCCCCGTACCCAGCCGACCACGCCACCGAGGCTTTACCCGAGATACCCCAGGCAACCAAAGCCACGACCAACCCGGCCACACACTGCAAACCAACTACCCACCAAGGTGACAGAGCCGGGTCTCGTTCCCGCAACTCCTGAGCCTCTTGCGCAGTCAATCGCTTGAAATTCTCTTCTTCGAGCTCATCTGCATCAAACCCGTTTGCAAGCGCCATTGTCGACATCTCAAATTACAGCAGGGTTACAGATGAATTGCATCTAGCAACTGTCACAAAGCCTTTGATTATACGTAGAAACCCCTGCCCGACTGGCAATTCCACAAAATTCCACAAAACAGGACCCTGCCAGATCCCGCCCACAGAGTAGGCACCGTTGGTTCACCCCAGACGATAATTTGCCACTAGAAGAGCTTCCGCCGCCATCCCGCGGATGTAGCGGCTTAATTTTTTACTGCAGCACAACTTTCAAATGACGCCCCCAGCACCACCCAATGCCCCCCCTGCACCCGAGCCGGAAAAAGAGTCGTTGATCGTGTACCCATCCCAGTTCCCCATCAAGGTCATGGGCGTCAAGGTTGACGGACTGGTCAGCGCAATCACACACGTCGCACACCAGTTTGACCCCGTCTTTGACGCCAGCACGATCGAGTTGCGTGAAAGCAAGGGCGGCAAGTACCTGGGCGTCACCATCACCGTGACCGCCACCAGCCGCGAGCA
>CAIYDK010000292.1 GCA_903924955.1 uncultured beta proteobacterium
CTGCCGGGGCGCAGTGTGACGCTCATCATGAACAGCACTGCGGCGTTTGATGCTTCGATCAACGTAGCCTTCCCCGGGTTGCTGTTTGGCGGTGGTGCTCTGATTAGCGCCCTGCTGGCAGTCCTGTTGCACCAACAGAGCAGCGGGCGCCGCCGTGCAGAAAATCTGGCGCAGGGCATGACCCGGGAATTGCAAGCTGCCCTGCGTGACAGTGAAGCCCTGTTGAATACGCTCAATCTGCACGCCATCGTATCGGTGGCCGACCGCAGTGGGTGCATCATTGAAGCCAATGATGCGTTTTGCGCCATCAGCGGTTACACCAGCACCGAGCTTGTGGGCCAAAACCACCGTATCGTCAATTCCGGGGTGCAGTCGACAGAGTTCTGGACGGAGATGTGGACGGTCATCGCCAGTGGAAAACCCTGGCGTGGCGTGGTGTGCAATCTGTCCAAGGACGGACACCTCTATTGGGTCGACACGCTGATTGCCCCCTTCATTGGCAACGATGGCATGATCGAAAAATACATCTCCATCCGAACCGATATCTCTGCCGTCAAGCAGGCCCAGGAAGAGGCTCTGCAAAGCTCCAATTTATTGCTTGGCTCGATTGAAGCCATTGATGAAGCGTTTGTCCTTTATGACCCGCAAGACCGGTTGGTGCTGTGTAACGAAAAGTACCGTCAAATCTACCAGGAAGTGGCCCACCTCATGGTGCCAGGTGCACGGTTTGAAGATCTCATTCGCAGCGGGGCAGAACAGGGGCAGTATGTTGCGGCTATTGGGCGGGTAGATGAGTGGGTGGCAGAGCGGGTGGCCGCCCATCAGTCAGCCAACACCTCACTGGTTCAAAAGCTGGCAAGCGGGCGGACCATGCGCATCATTGAGCGAAAGCTGGCGGATGGCCATATTGTTGGGTTTCGCGTTGACATCACAGAGCTGATACAGGCCACCGAAGCCGCGCAGACCGCGTCGCTCTCCAAGAGCCAATTTCTGGCCAACATGAGCCACGAACTGCGTACCCCCATGAATGCGATTTTGGGCATGCTCACCCTTTTGCGCAAGACCGAGCTCACTGCACGCCAGGCCGATTACGCCGCCAAGAGCGATGGTGCTGCCAGATCATTGCTGGGACTGCTCAACGAAATTCTGGACTTCTCCAAAATCGAGGCCGGCAAGATGACGCTGGACCCGCACCCCTTTGCCGTCGACCAGATGCTGCGCGACCTCTCCGTGATTTTGTCGACCAGCGTTGGCGAGAAACCGGTGGAAGTGCTGTTTGACATTGACCCCCTGCTGCCCCGCCATCTCGTGGGGGACGCCATGCGACTGCAGCAGGTCCTGCTGAATCTGGGCAGCAACGCCATCAAGTTCACTGCACAGGGCGAGGTGGTGTTCTCCATGCAGGTCATGCTGTGCACCGACGACGTGGTCACCGTGCAGTTCAGCATGCGCGACAGTGGCATCGGCATTGCGCCGGAGAATCAGGCTCGCATATTTGGTGGCTTCACCCAGGCGGAGTCTTCCACCACACGCCGCTTTGGCGGTACCGGCCTGGGCGTAGTCATCAGCCAGCGCTTTGTCAGCATGATGGGCGGTGATTTGGAGTTGGAGAGCGAACTCGGCAAGGGCAGCCGCTTTTACTTCACCGTGACTCTGCCTGTCGTGGCAGTGAGCGACGAGCAGGAGCGCCAGCGCATGCAGGACCGCGCAGAAAGCGCCTCGTGGCGCACTCTGGTGATTGACGACAACCCTACCGCACGCGAAGTACTGGAGCACATGGGCCAGTCCATGGGTTGGCAGGTGGACTTGGCGGAGAGTGGCGAGCAGGCACTTCAAATGTTGCAGCAGCGCAGTGCGCAGGGTATTCACTACCAGGCCATCTTTGTGGACTGGACCATGCCCGGCATGGACGGTTGGCAAACCAGCCAGCACATCCGGGACCTCCAATCCGATCAATTAAGGGCCGGCGACGCACACATGGCGCCGGTCGTGGTGATGGTCACCGCGCATGGGCGGGAAATGTTGTCCCAGCGCAGCCCGTCCGAGCAGGCCCTGCTGAACGGGTTTTTGGTCAAGCCGGTGACGGCCTCCATGCTGTTTGATGCGGTGATCGATGCCCGTAGCAGCCACGATCACCCCCATCCGTCGCAGGTGGCTGAGCAGTCTGCCGTACGCCGACTCGACGGCATGCGCTTGCTCCTGGTCGAAGACAACCTGAACAACCAGCAAGTGGCCCGCGAACTACTGACAGACGAAGGCGCTCTGGTCCAGGTTGCCAACCACGGGCAAGAGGCGGTGGAAGCCGTTGCCGCCGCAGACCCCGCGTTTGACGTGGTGCTGATGGACCTGCAAATGCCGGTGATGGACGGTTTTGCTGCCACCAAGGTCATTCGCAACGATTTGGGACTGACTACGCTGCCCATTGTGGCAATGACCGCTAATGCGATGGCTTCGGACCGTGAAGCCTGTCTGGCCATTGGCATGAACGACCATGTGGGCAAGCCGTTTGACATCAACGATCTGGTGCGTGTGCTGCGCAACCAGGCGCAATGGGGCAATGTACTGGTGACACCCGCCAGTGCAGCAGTTACGTTGGGTCAGGGCGTGTTGCAAGCCGCCGCAGCCGCCGGTGTGGACTTGACTGCCGCCCTGCACCGTCTGGGCGGCAAGCACGAGGTCTACCGGCGTATGCTGAACACCTTTGTGAAAGATCTGCAGGCCATGCCCGCGCAGTTGCAGGACTGTGCCCAGAACCCGCAGGCGGGTGGCACAACGGCAGATGCCAAGCGCTTGCTGCACACGCTCAAGGGATTGGCCGCAACACTGGGCGCCATGGCCCTTTCGGTCGAGGCCGCCACCGCCGAGAAGGTTTTTGCCGCAAGCCCCAGCGCGGAGCAGGCGTTGGCTTCGACGCACCAAGCCTGCACTGCCATTGCCAACGCCTTGCCCGGCTTGCAGGCACTGCTGAGCGCTATGCAGCTGGAACACGCCAGTGCCGATGCGGCAGGGGGCGGTTCCGTTAGCGCAGCACAGTTGCTGGACCGGTCAGCACTGGTCGCTGAACTAGACGCCATGATGCAACTGCTGCGGACGGATGATATGGAGGCCATGAACGCCATGGCCGGGCTGCAGCAGCGGTTTGGCGAGGCGCTGGGCGAAGAGCTGGCGGCACTGGAGGCTGCCATGGCAGACCTCGCATTCGACCAGGCCTTGCCACTTTGCCAGGCTCTCATGGCCACGTACGCATAACACCAACACAACACCTGATATGAACACAACAACGACTGCTGCAGGCAGGCCCTTGAAGATTTTGGTCGCTGAAGACAACATCATCAACCAGCGTCTGGTGATTTCAATGCTCACCACCCTGGGCCATACCGGCGTGGTGGTCGGTGATGGTGAGAAGGCGCTCAAGTGCCTGGCCAAGCTTAAATTTGACGCCGTTCTCATGGACGTCATGATGCCCACGCTGGATGGATTGGGCGCACTGAGTGCGATACGCGCCCAGGAGAAGACCACCGGAGCGCACTTGCCCGTCATCATGGCAACGGCCCATGCCGAACCAGGTGATGCCGCCAAATACAAGCGCGCCGGGGCCGATGGTTATGTGGCAAAGCCCATTGAGATCGAGCAGCTGAACGCAGAACTCAAGCGCGTGCTGGGGATCAGGTAGCGCGCTACTGCAAGCTGCCTGTAAACCGGGCGTTGGCTGCCATTTCAGTTCCTATGTGGCGAAAAAATACTCAGTATGGGGTAGTTTAATACCTCGTATGGAGAATTGTATTTAGTCTCTTTTCAGTCTACATTGATGACAGGATGCTGTCACTTTGGCGTGTTCGCCTGTTTATCTGAATTGTCACGACTATGAAAAATCTAAAAATTGGTACCCGGCTTTCCATGCTTATCGGGTTGCTGTCCGTTGTCATGGTCGTCATAGGGGCCCTGGGCCTGTTTGGAATAAGCCAGGCCAATGACTCGGCGCGCTCCATCTACGAAGAAAGCCTGACCGCTACCGGGCGCATTGCCGAAATCCAGAATCGGCTGATGGGCAATCGCCTGGCCATTGCCGTGGCCCTCATCACGCCCACCCCGGACGTGATTGCCAGCTCCGCCACCACGGTCGAAGGCAACATCGCCGCCATCACCAAGGTGTGGGAGGTCTTCATGGCCGGCCACCTCGATGCAAAGGAAGCCGATATGGCCAAAGACTTCGCCGATAGTCGCAAGGCATTTGTGCAAGAAGGCCTGCTCAAAACCCTTGTCGCACTGCGCGCCAACGACATCAAGGAAGCCAACCGGTTGGTGGTCGAGAGAATAAGGCCGCTGTATGTGCCGGTGGGCAAGGGTATTGACGCCTTGTTCAAGCACCAGCTTGACTCAGCCAAGCTTGAATACGATGCCTCTGTGGCGCGTTACCAATGGATTCGCGCGTTGTCGCTGGCCTCGCTGGCCGGCGGGTTGCTTTTTTCCGTATTCTTCGGCCTGTTTTTGGTGCGCGGCATTACCCGTCCGTTGAACCGTGCAGTGGAGTCGGCCAACAATATTGCTGCGGGCCAGCTGGATGACGCACTGCGTGCGGACAGCACGGACGAGACCGGCATGCTGCTTACGGCCATGGCTACCATGCAGACCGTGCTGGCCCGCTTTCAGAGCGCACAGGGCGAAATGGCACAGCAGCATGACGCAGGTGCCATGGACTATGTCATCCCCACAAGCAACCTTCCGGGAGCCTACGGAGCCATGGCACAAGGGGTCAACGCACTGGTTCAAAGCAACATTGCCATGACCATGAAAACGGTAGACGTGATTGCAGGCTATTCCGAAGGCCGCCTCGAGGTCGCCATGGACCGCCTGCCCGGTCAGAAAGCGCGCATCAGCACCGCCATGGACAAGGTTCAAAAGTCGTTGCAAGAGGCCGCCGCGGCGGCGCACACCAATCTGCGCATCAAGAACGCCCTGGACAACTGCTCCACCAACGTGATGATTGCCGATACGGATTTCAACATTCTGTACATGAACGCCACCGTAACCGAGATGATGCAGCGCAATGAGGGTGAGTTGCGCAAAGTCCTGCCCCAGTTTGATGCGCGAAGCCTGATGGGCAAAAACATTGACGTGTTCCACAAAAACCCGGCGCACCAGCGCAATATGCTGGGCGCACTCAAGTCCACCTACAAGACCCAGATTCAGGTCGGCAGCCTGTACTTTGCCTTGATCGCCAACCCGATTGTGGACGCCCAGGGCCACCGCGTCGGAACGGTCGTCGAGTGGGCTGACCGTACCCTCGAAGTCGGCGTCGAGCAAGCCATTGCAGCCACGGTGCAGGCGGCATCCCAGGGTGACTTCAGTCAGCGCCTGAGCATGGACGGCAAGATCGGCTTTTTTGCCAATCTCTCCAGCGGTATGAACCAGCTCATGGACACCACCGAGCAGGGGCTCACCGACGTCGCCGAGTTGCTGGCTGCGTTTGCAGAGGGCGACCTGACCCAGCGCATCGAGCGCGACTGTGCCGGCCTGTTTGGCCGTGTCAAAGACAGCGCCAACACCACCGCAGAAAACCTGGCCCGGGTGCTATCCGAAGTGCGCGGTGCCGCTGACGCCCTGACCGGTGCCGCCAACCAGGTCAGCGCCACGGCCCAGTCGCTGTCGCAGGCCGCCAGCGAGCAGGCCGCCAGCGTCGAAGAGACCACGTCGCAGATCGACGCCATGTCCGCCAGTATCAGTCAAAACAGCGACAACGCTAAAGTCACCGACGGCATGGCCGCCACCACCAATAAAGAGGCTGTTGAGGGCGGAAGCGCCGTCAACCTTACGGTAGCAGCTATGAAAGAGATAGCGGCCAAGATTGGAATCATTGACGACATTGCCTACCAGACCAACTTGCTGGCCCTGAACGCCGCCATTGAAGCAGCGCGCGCCGGTGAGCACGGCAAGGGCTTTGCGGTGGTCGCCGCCGAGGTCCGCAAGCTCGCCGAGCGCAGCCAGTCCGCCGCCAAGGAAATTGGCGAACTCGCGGGCAACAGCGTGGCGACCTCAGAGCGTGCCGGAAGACTGCTTGGCCAAATCGTGCCCAGCATCCAGAGAACCAGCGAACTGGTGCAAGAGATTTCAGCCGCCAGTGCCGAGCAAAGCGAGTCGGTGACGCAAATTGGCGGCGCCATGGGGCAACTCTCCAAGGCCACCCAGCAAAACGCATCGGCCTCTGAAGAGTTGGCCGCCACCAGTGAAGAGCTGTCCGGTCAGGCAGAGCAACTGCAGCAGTCCGTCGCGTTTTTCAAGATTGAGAAGAATTCCCCCGTCGTGCGCAGTCGCCATGCGCCGGTGGTCACCGAGCGTCGCACCGGCGCACCCCTGCTGGCAGCCCCCGCCACCAAATCAGCTTCCAGCAGCAACTTCACGCCCTATTGATCGGCACCACAAGAAAACGGTGGCCAACATGGAAAGTTCGGGGCAACAGCCGTCATTGGAGCAACTGACACACAGGATGGTCCGGGAATTGGTGATCACTCGTGATGCCCTTACCCACTTGTCGCTGGCGCTGCAAGATCTGAAGTTTGAGATGGATGCCATCCAACGCCGGTCCGCAGCCAAGCAGGCGGCTGAATGCATTGCGCTGATCAAGACCAATGTGGTGGAGGGAGATGTGGACAAGCTGGTTGACGACCAGACCCCCAAAGTTGTTGCCTTGTTTGAGATCAAAGGCCAGCTCAACAACATTGCCCGCGCTA
>CAIYDK010000293.1 GCA_903924955.1 uncultured beta proteobacterium
GAATCCGAGGCCTCAACCAGCCGTGCCTCAATCATCACCTGGCGCACCGGCACGTCTACTTTGGTGATCAAATCCTGGATCTGTTCCAACTTGCTGGGAATGTCGGTCACAAACAACTGGTTAGTTCTTTCGACCGCAATCACACTGCCGCGCGAACTCAGCAAGCGTGCGTTAGGTGTAGAGATGCTTCCCGCAGCGACCACCCCGCCCGCAGCGAGTTGCGTCGCCAAATCTTTCGCCAAGGCGTAGTTGATCTGGAAAAACTGTGTTTTAACCTGTTCGAGGTTCTGGGTCGAAGCAACAGACTCCAGCTCTAGCTTTTCCTTGGCAGCAATTTCCTCTTTGGGTGCAACCCAAAGAACATTTCCACTCTTTCGATATCCCAGGCTCTTGGCCTGCAAAATAATGTCCAATGCCTGATCCCAGGGCACATCCTGCAATCGCAGAGTGACAGACCCTGCGACGGAATCAGACGTCACAATATTGAATTTGGTAAAGTCTGCAATAACCTGTAAGAGGGAACGCACTTCAATATTTTGAAAATTAAGCGATAACTTCTGCCCGGTGTAACCGACGCCTTGGCTCAGCTTCTTCGGATCGGTTTTTATCTCTTTCACTTCGACCACGAATTGCTCATCGCTTTGATACGCGCTGTGCTCCCATTGACCAGTAGGTTCAATCACCATGCGGACACGGTCGCCAGATTGGGTAGTTGTGACCGACTTGACGGGTGTACCAAAGTCCGCCACATCCAGACGCCGACGCAGCCCCTCAGGCAAGGTTGACTTCATGAACTCAACTACCAGCCCCTGACCCTGCTGGCGTATATCAACACCCACTTGGTTATTTGGCAAAGTCACGACTACGCGACCCGCTCCATCCGTTGTTCTACGGAAGTCCAAATCCTTCAAGGGAGCTGAGTCACGGCTACGATTTTCTGCAAAAGTAGCGGCTACGGTTGCAGGCGGGGTGCTAGGCGCTGTCGACTCCAAAACAATCAGTAGGGATTTGCCTTGTATTTCAGCCTTGTACGAGGCTGCGTTTTTGAGGTTGAGCACAACCCTGGTACGTTCACCCGCCTGGACAACGCTGACGGACTTCAAATTACCCTGATTCAACTCCACAGTAGAGCGCCCCATTGCACTCGCAACCCCAGGAAAATCCAATGCGATACGGGCTGGCGACTGAATCGCAAACCCCGAAGGTATAGCGGTTAATTCCTTGGACAGATCAATACGGACAACTTCTGCACCCCCCTGAATCGAGCCACTAACGGCCTCGATCACTGTCTGTGCCTGTGCTACAACACTCCAAAGTAGAGCGACCGAAAAAATGATCCCGTGCCACATGCGCGAACCCAATCGTTCATTCTGATTATTCATTTAGACCTCTCTTGCAGTTGCAAGGTTGCAACGCGTTCAATCCACTCGCCGACCGCATCTTGCACAATTTCACGCAGCGTCACTTCGGTCTCGCTGATTTTCACCACCCGACCAAAATTTTGTCCTAAATAACTTCCCAACTTGACCTGATAAAGCAGGTTGTCCACTTTCACCAAAGCCACTGGTTGACTTGCCTTGGTGATGCTACCCACCAACGCCATGGAATCCAATGGAAAAGATTCCATTGGCTCCTTGCGTCGTGCAAGTTCAGGCGCCACCAAAGCGCCGTTGGCCGCCACCTGAGCGGAATCCCGCTTAAGCGCTTGCGTCAACTTTTGATTGCTGAAAGGCTCCATCGCTGTTGCGTTGGTATAAGCCTCGGGCTTGAACTGTTTCGGCGCAGGAATGGGGGCAACCTTGGGTCGCGTCTGGTTGCGCTCCTCAACCATCCATTGCCGTATATCGTCTTCACTTGACGCTCCGCAGGCAGACAGAATGCCAATCAAACTCAACGCAATCAAAACCCTATGGAGCGTCATTTTTTAGCCCCTTTGTTCGTTGCTTTTCCTTGCGCAGCCACTTCATCCTTGTCGAGATATCGAAAAGTCTTTGCGGTCGAATCCAAAACCAAAGCCCCGTCTGCTCTGGGAACAATACTCAAATTATTCAAGGTAACAATACGCGACAGGTTAGAAATATCAGACGCAAAAGCGCCTATATCGTGGTACTTGCCACTTACCTTGATTGCGATTGGCAGCTCCGCGTAATAGTCCTTCACTGCAATCTGTCCGGGACGAAACAGATCAAATTGAAGACTGCGTCCCAATCCAGCTTGATTGATATCTGAAAGCAGCGCATCCATTTCCGCCTTGCTGGGCAACTGCTTCTCTAGCTGGGTCACGTACTGCTGCACTTGTTCGCGCTGTTTCTTTAGTACATCCAAATTGACCGCCTTCGTCAGCTTGGTCTTGTAGTCGACTCGCAACTTGACTTCCTTTTCCTGCTCTTGCTGCAGCAGCTCGTCAGAGCCGCTCAGCCAGAGGGACCAAAGCGCGACAATGACCGCAATGACCGCAACTACAAACAGGGAATACCGCGGCACAGCCGGCCACGCCGACGGATCCTTGGGGTCCAAATCGCTAAACTGTGCAGCCAGCTTTTGTTGGAGGTCAGCAAAATCGATTGAACCTAAATTTTTGGTTGCCATTTAGATCCCTGCTATTTCTTTTCAGCGCTCGGTACTGACGCTGCAAGCGCCACCCCCGATGCAGTAACAGCTGGCTTTGCAGCGGCTTTTTCAGCCTCACTGGCGCGCACCAACCGAACCCGAATAACAAAATTGGATACCCGCCTTTGATCCTTGGGCGCTAAGGTAACCGTTCCCGTCACGATCTCCACCAAGTCAGGCTTGGTGAACCACGGCGTGTTATTCGCCAGATTACGTATCAACTCGGCCACACGTTCATTTGACTGCGCGACTCCATTGATGGTTACCAGTTGGTCTGCCTGCACCATTTTCGAAATATAGACACCATCCGGGAGCTGGTTCACCATTTCCGTCAAAAGGTGCACTGGCAAATTGCGATCCGACTGCAAATCTTCAACCGCTTGCTGACGCGCCCTAAGTGCGGCAATCTCAGACTCCAGGCCACTAATGTCCTTGATTTGGCTCTCAAGTTTTTTGATCTCAGTCTCAAGCGCAAGATTAGTTCCCTGCTGAATTGAAATCGCAGCCTGGTACCACAGAAAAACGGCCAGCGCGATAAGACCACCCAATATCGCCGATGCAGCCAGGGATACATTGAATACATCTCGGCGACGCTTGCGCGCAGCCTCGCGGTGCGGAAGCAGGTTGATCAGAATCACTGCGCAAACCTCCGCAACGCCAGACCGCAAGACGTCAGATACGACGGCGCTTCACGGGTCATTTTCTTCAGACGAACCCCATCCCCGATTTCCATCCCATCGAACGGATTGAGCAAATTGCACGGAAATGTCGTGTGCTGCGTCACCGCGGCAGTTAAACCCGGCAAAGCCGCAGAACCGCCCGCCAACATGATGTAGTCAACCTTGTTGTGTGGCGTACTGGTAAAAAAGAATTGGAGTGCACGGCCAAGTTCCTGAACCATCGTTTCAATAAACGGACGCAATACCGTTGCATCGTAGTCTTCGGGCAACTCCCCGCTGCGTTTCTTGCTTTCTGCTTCTTCCTGCGAAAACCCGTATTGGCGCACTATCAACTGCGTCAGTTGTGCTCCGCCGAAGGCTTGGTCCCGGTCGTAAAGCACCTCTTCATCACGAAGCACTTGCATGCTGGTCGTCAGTGCGCCGACCTCAAACAAGGCCACGATCAGCCCAGCACCTTTATTAGGCAGATTTTCAATAAGCCGGCCAGCCGCCAACCGCGACGCATAGGACTCTACATCCACAACAACCGGCGTTAAACCTGCCGCCTCGGCCAGACCCTGAATGTCTTGCACCTTTTCTTTGCGCGAGGCCGCAATAAGAACCTCGACGTCACCCGCCGATGTCGCACTCGGCCCAACTACGCAAAAGTCCAGACTCACTTCATCCAAGGGAAATGGAATGTATTGATTGGCTTCGTTCTCAACCTGTTGCTCCAACTCCTGATCAGTCATGCCACCAGGCAAAACGATTTTTTTGGTAATTACAGCGGATGGTGGTAACGCCATTGCGACGTTCTTGGTTTTGGTTCCGCTTTTTTTGACGAGTCTCTTCAGTGCGTTGGCGACCTCGTCGAACTTCTCTATATTGCCGTCAGTAATCCAACCCCGCTCCAAAGGCTCAATCGCGCAGCATTGCAAAACCAAGTTTCCAGCCTTGTCACGCCCCAACTCCACCAGCTTTACACTGGAAGAACTGATATCCAAACCAAACATCGGCGCAGGCTGGTTGCTGAAAAACGACCCCAATGAGATCAAAACTGTCCCCTGAAACATACCGGTCGTACGCCGGTCAGACTTAAGAAATCACTTCAATGCTATCAGTAAGCTCCTTGTCCGGCAAAGGTTTTTTCTGTTGCAGTACGTTTCAAGCGTTGTCAAAAGCAGACGGTTTTTCCGGTTTTTAGAAATGAATCCACGGATTTTGTCAGGAAACCAAGTTGCGGCAACAATGCGGTTGCCTGTTTCGTATATGCCACTGGCACCTGGATTTTTATAATATCGACGCGACCGTCAGACACTTTTATGCCACCCACTTCCAAACCGCAGGCAACAGACAGTACGACTTCCCTTAAAAAGTCGCAGCCCACCCACTGGTTCCTGCGCCTCATTATTTGGACGATTGGCCTGCTGATGGCTGGAGCTTTGTCCTTGCTGATAGTGGTTGCAATCGCACTATCGGTTGCATTTCCCAATCTTCCCGACATTTCGGATTTGTCGGACTATCGCCCCAAGCTGCCTTTACGGGTTTTCTCCGCAGAAGGAGACCTGCTTGCCGAGTTTGGCGAAGAACGAAGGAACCTGACTCCCATCGCGGAGATACCCAAGGTCATGACCAACGCGGTCTTGGCAATCGAAGATGCACGCTTCTACCAGCATGGCGGTGTGGACTATCTGGGTGTAATGCGAGCTGGTATGGCCAATTTGGGGCGCGCAAAGAGCCAAGGGGCTTCCACCATCACCATGCAGGTAGCGCGCAATGTCTATCTCTCGTCTGAAAAGACATTCACGCGCAAAATTTACGAAATCCTGCTGACATTCAAGCTCGAACACATGCTGAGCAAAGATCAGATTCTTGAAATCTACATGAACCAAATCTTTCTAGGTAACCGGGCGTATGGCTTTGCTGCAGCCTCTGAGGCTTATTTCAGCAAGCCCTTGAAAGACATAACCGTGGCCGAGGCTGCCATGCTGGCAGGCCTTCCCAAGGCTCCATCCGCCTACAACCCGATCAGCAACCCCCAACGGGCCCGCATTCGCCAACGCCACATCATTGACCGTATGCTGGAAAACGGGTTCATAGACGCCAAAGAGGCTGAAGCCGCCAAGAACCAGGAACTAAAGATCCGATCCAACGCGAATAGCCACCAGGTCCACGCCGAATATGTTGCCGAAATGGTGCGGCAATTGATGTTTACACAATACGGTGACGAAACCTATACACGGGGTCTGGATGTGCGGACCACACTGCGCTCGGCTGACCAGAACACTGCTTACAAGGCCCTGCGAAAAGGCATCATGGACTTTGAACGTCGACAGATTTACCGCGGCCCCGAGAAGTTCGTCACCGTGCCGGCGAACGCGCAGGAGGCCGAAGACGCGGTAGACGATGCGCTGGATGACCACCCGGACAATGGCGATGTCATGTCGGCCGTCGTGCTGGAAGCCGACGCCAAGAAGATCAAGGCCATGCGTCAGGGCGGTGTACTGGTGGAAATCACTGGCGAAGGCCTTAAACCCGCGCAATCCGGACTATCAGACAAGGCCCCACCCAACATCAAATTGCGTCGCGGAGCCGTCATTCGGGTTGCAAAGACACCGAAAGACACCTGGGAGATTACACAGCTACCTGAAGTGGAGGGCGCATTTGTCGCCATTGACCCTCGCGATGGCTCCATCAAAGCTCTTGTCGGTGGCTTTGACTTCACCAAAAACAAGTTCAACCACGTTACGCAAGCATGGCGCCAACCAGGCTCCAGTTTCAAACCCTTTATTTACTCTGCAGCGCTTGAAAAAGGTTTTACGCCATCAACCGTTATCAATGACGCGCCGCTGTTCTTTGATGCTGGCGTTACGGGTGGCCAACCCTGGGAGCCCAAGAATTACGACGGCACCTTTGAAGGCCCCATGACCCTGCGCAGGGGACTGGCCAAGTCGAAAAACATGATTTCCATCCAGATCCTGCGATCGATAGGAACCCAGTACGCACAGGAATGGATTACACGCTTTGGCTTTGAAGCGGAGAAGCACCCGCCCTACCTCACCATGGCGCTGGGCGCCGGTTCGGTTACGCCAATGCAGATGGTGGTGGGTTACTCAACTTTTGCCAATGGCGGCTATCGCGTGAACCCATGGCTGGTAACCAAAGTGAGCGAACAGCGCGGCAAAGTGTTGGTCGAATCCAAGGTGCCCTCATTGGACGAGGCTGAGCGCTCCATTGATGCACGCAACGCCTTCATGATGACCAGTCTGCTACAGGAAGTAACACGTTCCGGAACCGCCGCACGGGCTCAAGCCACACTGAAGCGACCCGACATTTACGGAAAAACAGGCACCACCAACGACTCTATGGACGCCTGGTTTGCGGGTTACCACCCCACGCTGACGGCAGTGACGTGGATAGGGTATGACACACCCCGAAAACTCGGTGACCGCGAAACAGGTGGCGGATTGAGTTTGCCCGTCTGGATTACCTTCATGGAAAGTGCGCTGAAAAATGTTCCCGTGATGGAGGCTTCCGCGCCCGAAGGCGTGGTGCATGTGGGTGGCGAGTGGTATTACGACGAATATGCCAAGAACTCCGGCGTCTCGGGTATCGGCCTGGATGACAAGCCAGAAGCCAACACGCTGACCCTGCCACCAGCCGAAGAGAAGAAAAAGATACTCGATCTTTTCCGCAACTGATCAGGGCCGAAAGACCAGCTCTCGCCCGGCCTGAACCGTCGCATTACTGGATAAAACAGCAAAAAACTCGCCCTGTCCCTTGGTGTCTTGCCACTGCCCATCGAGCCAGCGGTAGTGAAATCCACCTGCGCGCGCTGCCAGCCAAATCTCATGCAAAGGCTTCTGCTGGTTGATGACGATCTGGCTTCGGTTGTCAAAAGTCAGCGTCACCATGCCGCCCACCCGCTGGTTGTCCACATCGGCGTCCGATTCGTCATTGATACGGTCGCAGTTTCTCTCAACCGCCTTAAGCAAGGCATCGGCGCGGTCCAGGTATTCGGAGTCAGTCATTACAATTTCACCATGTTGATATCAAAGCAAATTCTAGTCAGAGCACTTGTCTTTGGTACCTGTGTGACAAGTCTGACCGGCTGCGGCCAGACAGGTTCACTTTACCTGCCTGCGCCCAGAGCACCCGCCACTACAGTATCAGACGCTACAGTCAATTTGCCAGCACACAAGGCTATT
The DNA here is from genome assembly GCA_903924955.1 of uncultured beta proteobacterium. Classification (GTDB taxonomy): domain Bacteria; phylum Pseudomonadota; class Gammaproteobacteria; order Burkholderiales; family Burkholderiaceae_C; genus Allorhodoferax. The sequence goes on from CAIYDK010000293.1 coordinate 7,478, forward strand.
GCCTGTACTGACGCCATTCCTTCAAACAACGCGATGGGTTTCGACCAAATAGTGCTATATATTCTATAGCTGTACACGCATATTTGACGGGGGCTAAGCCGCATTTCTTCTTATGAAGTGTTGCAATCGCCAACCTAACAGACCGCCCAAAATTATGGCGTAAACCGCGACCTCAGCAAAGTTATTCTTGCCCGCCCGCATCCAAAAGAAATGAACCAATGCCAGCACCGCAACGGGGTAAACCAGGCGGTGCAACATCTGCCAGCGCCTGCCACCCAAGATACGCATCGCGCGGCTGAATGAGGTCAGTGCCAAGGGCGTCAACAGCACCACCGCGGAGAAGCCCACAAGGACAAAGGGGCGCTTGGTAATGTCTTTCGCTACATCCAGCAGTTCGAAACCCATATCAAACCAACTGTAGGCAAACAGATGTAAAACGGCATAAAAATAGACGAACAAGCCGGCCATCCGTCGAAATCGTGCCAGCGAATTGAGTGCCAGCGAGTTGCGCAGCGGCGTGATCGCCAGCACAACGCACAGCATGCGCAATGTCCAGTCCCCCGTCGAACGTTCCAAGGCCTCCGCCGGATTGGCGCCCAACCAATCCATGACGGCTGCCAGCACCAACCAGGCAAACGGTAGCAATGCCAGCAGAAAAGCCAGGGGTTTGGCCCAACGACTGGCCAGCCATCGGTTCATAAGCACACGCGTCATCCGCTCAGAACAGCTTCTTCAAATCCATGCCCGCATACAACTGGCCAACCTGCGCTTCGTATCCGTTAAACATCAATGTCTTGCGCTTTCTGGCCAGCAGTCCATCCTCACCAATGCGGCGCTCCGAGGACTGACTCCAGCGAGGATGGTCAACATTGGGGTTGACGTTGGAATAGAAACCATATTCATTGGCGGCGGCCTTGTTCCATGCAGTGGCAGGTTGTTTATCTGTGAAACGGATCTTGACAATGCTCTTGCCACTCTTGAAACCATATTTCCACGGAACGACTAACCGCACGGGCGCGCCGCTCTGGTTCGGCAGGACTTCGCCATACATACCAAAGGCCAATAATGTCAGCGGGTGCAGCGCCTCATCGAGTCGCAAGGCTTCCACATAGGGCCAGTCCAGCACACGCGAGCCCACATACGGCATGGTCTTTGGGTCGGCCATCGTGACGAATTCAACATACTTGGCGCTACCCAAGGGCTCCACATGCCGAATCAGATCCGATAGCGAATAACCGACCCACGGGATGACCATGGACCATCCTTCAACACAACGCAGCCTGTATATCCGCTCTTCCATGGGGCTGAGTTTGAGTAGTTCTTCCAGCCCCAGCTTTCCAGGCTTCTTGACCAGCCCCTCAATGTCCACGCTCCACGGACTGGTCTTGAGCGTGTGCGCATTTGCCGCCGGGTCGGATTTATCAGTGCCAAACTCATAGAAGTTGTTGTAGCTACTCGCATCCTTGTATGCGGTCAACTTTTCCATGGTCGTGGCGCCGGAGACGGCTGATGGGCGAGCGCTCAAAACCGCTAACTTGCCAGAGCGTTGAAACACGCTAGCGCCTTGTCCCATGGCCTGTCTAGATGCCCAACTGGCCATGGCACCCCCCACAGCGCCGGTCGCTATCATTCTCAAAATCTCGCGGCGACGCTCGTAGACGGCTCGATCGGTAATTTCGCTGGCTGTCGTGTAATTGAAGCCATTTTTTTGTGATTTGATTAGCATCGTGTGCCCTTGTTTCCTATTTGGTCGCTCAAGCGTTGGATTTCTTACAAAGACCGCACAAAACAAAAAGGGCAGCCTCATCTCGCAATGAGTCTGCCCGATTTAGGACTTTTGCGCCTAACAGGTCCAGAAAAGGACCTGCGACGCTAGGGTTTGCATTTAGCGCAAACCGGCAACGTAGTCAGCCACAGCCTTGATTTCGCGGTCATTCAGTTTTGCTGCAACCTGGCTCATTTGCAAACTATTCTGGCGAACACCGTCACGGAATGCGGTCAACTGGGCTGCTGCGTAATCAGCATGTTGGCCGCTCAGACGGGGGTACTGCGCGGGAATACCAGCACCGTTGGGGCTATGACAACCGGCACAAGCAGGCACCTGACGGTCAGCAATACCACCACGGTAGATACGCTCACCCAATTGAACCAAGGTCTTTTCGCTGGCTGAACCCGCTTTGGACTTCTTGGCAGCAACCCAATAGGCAACATTTTTCATGTCTTCATCCGACAACATGGATGCGAAACCCACCATCAGCGGGTTAACACGCTTGCCGGACTTGAATTCCTGCAGCTGCTTGACGAGATACTCAGGGTGCTGCTGCGCCAGCTTGGGATAGGCTGGTGTGGCAGAGTTGCCGTCCGCGCCGTGGCAGGCTGCGCACACGGCCGCAAACGTAGCTTCTCCCTTGGCCAAATCCGGCTTTACCGACTTGGCGACCGCTGCGGGGGCATGTGCCGCCGGTGCCGAAGCAGCGGATGCGGGCGCTGCGGCTTCCGACGCATAGGCAAATAAGGGCGAGGCAACCGCAGTGGCGGCGATGAGCAAATGTGCAATCAACTTCATGGTGCTGCTGTGTATCTAGTGGGCAAAACAGGACGCATTCTACAATGCGGCACGGGTCTCCCGCCTCAATCAATGACTACCAATACAAACTCATCTACGTTTTCCCCCCCTGCAATCAAAGCCGGGCCTGGCGAAAAAACCGAGGCGACCATCGCTTTGGGCTGGCTTCATACAGCCAAATTTTTAACCACCGCACCAGAGTTGCATTTCCTCCCGCCTTTGGACGTTCCAGAAATTGCTTTTGTGGGCCGCTCAAACGCCGGCAAATCCACTTGCATCAATACGCTTACGCAGCAAAAGCAGCTGGCCTTCGCCTCCAAAAAGCCCGGGCGCACCCAGCACATTAATCTATTCAGCCTGGGCAAACAAGGTGTCATGGACGCCGTGCTGACCGATCTGCCCGGTTACGGCTACGCGGCCGTCCCCAAGCAAGACAAAATCCGCTGGCAGCAAGTCATGGCGAACTATCTCGTCACGCGCAAAAACCTGATGGGCATCGTGCTAATGTGCGACCCCCGCCATGGCCTGACGGAGCTGGATGAAATCTTGCTGGACGTGATTCGACCCCGGGTCCAGGAAGGCCTGAAATTTTTGATTGTGCTGACCAAGGCCGACAAACTGACCCGAAGTGAGGCGACCAAGGTCCTATCCATCACCAAGCTGCAGGCCGGCGGTGGTGAAGTCATGCTATTTTCAGCCCCCAAACGCAAAGGCATTGACGACGTAGCCAAATTGCTCTGGAAGTGGGCGCACCCTGAAGGGTCAACGACGGCAACCCCCGCGGTGCTGCCAACATCGACCGAGGGCTAACGACTCAATACGGCGGGCTCACCCCGTCGGGTCTGTCCTTGAATCGCTTATGAACCCAGTAATACTGGGTCGGCATGGCGTCTATATAGCCTTGCAAGCGCGCGTTCATAAGCGCCGTATCTGCCAATATGTCACCTGACGGAAAGTCCGACCAGGCGGGCAAAACCTCAACGTCATAACCTGTGGTGGTCATTCGCGATACCACGGGAACGACCTTGGCGCGCCCGAGTTTGGCAAAACGCGACAGCGACGGTACCGTCGCTGCCGACACGCCATAAAAGGGCACAAAGACCGATTCCTCTGGCCCGAAATTCATGTCTGGCAAAAGGTACAGCGGTTCCCCCTTTTTTAGACCTTCCAGAATCGGCTTGACGCCTTCGATGCGACCATACAGGCGCGCCTGTCCAAAGCGCTTTCGTCCCTTGAGAATCCATGCATCGGAGACCGCATTGGCCTGGTCCGTGTAAATGGTGGTGAAGCGTCTGGGGAGCTGCTGCGTGAGTGCGGTCCAGCCTGCATCCAGCCCCATAAAGTGCGGCGCAAATAGGACAGTCGGTGTATCGCCTGCCAACTCTTTCACTGCCCCACAAAGGCGCAAACGCCGCAGCGTGAGCCGGGGGGAACCATGCCACAACCAACCCCGATCCAGCCAGCTCTGCGCAAAATTGACAAATACCCTTTTCGTTTGCGCTTTGACTTCCGGCTCAGACCAATGGGGAAAACACAGGCGCAGATTCGTCATAACGACGCGCCGACGGGAAGCGACTAAGCCGTACAGGATCCATCCCAACATGGCACCCAGGGAGCGCAGCATGGGCAAAGGCAACATCGCAAGCCACCGTACCAACCCCAGCACCACACGGGTCAGCATGCGCGTCCGTCCGGCACTATGGCAAAAACACAAACATTTGAAAACAAGGGATTCGCTCTGGGATAAAATTGCGTGTGTCGCTGAGTTACGGAACTACTTGCAGGGCGACGCACACGGTGGTAATTCCTTTTCAGGGTTGCCATTGTGCCTTGTCATTGAGGGCCAATCTGCTAAAGCGTTCGCTGCAAGCCCCAAAGCCCAAGCAACGCGACTTGATGTTTTTTGGAGCAATTAATTATGGCGAACGATTTTCTTTTTACCTCTGAGTCTGTTTCTGAAGGCCACCCCGACAAGGTGTCCGATCAGATCTCTGATGCAATTCTCGATGCAATTTTCAAGCAGGACCCGAAATCCCGTGTAGCGGCCGAAACTCTGTGCAATAC
>CAIYDK010000294.1 GCA_903924955.1 uncultured beta proteobacterium
GGAAATCCGGCAAAGACTTCAGGCATCCAGGCGGTGATATACCCCTTGGGCAAAAGCTCGTGCACATAGAGCCAGGCGTAAAGCAGGTGAGAGGCGCTGTCGCCGCCGGTAGGCAGGTTCGCCGAAAGCAAAAAGCCTACGCCCAGCACCGCGGCAATCAGCCACGCAGTCGACAGCACAACTGCCAGATCCAAAAAGCGCCGGAACAAAAAGGCCTTGTGCATGTTGTAGCTACTTTGCCAACTTTTCAACCGACTTTTTCCGACCCGCCAAAACGAGTCCGGCGAGCAGCAGGAACGCACCCAGGCCCGCCAGCGCTTGAACATAACGCGCCCCGTGGCGACGCACCCAGCTGAGCCAGGCCGGCACCTGCTCGAACCCACGCACCACGCCATCGACGACGGTCTGCACCTGCAACTCGCCTGTCGCTGTCTGATGCACCAGCCAGACTCCCGCCTGAGCGGCGCCGGTATCGAGCGTCATCGCAGACCCAAGCGCCCACAGGTGGCGCAGCGGATCGGGCGGCGGCTCTGCCACCGCGAAACCCTGCGCCAGACTAGCGACACCTGCATACGGGACCGTAATGCCGTAGGTTGCGACAATGTTGGCAGCGCTGGCAGTAGCACCAGCAATGACAAGCTGTGAGCCATGGCGTTGGGTTGGCAGCGCAGTCAGCGCTGCGGCCGGGGTCTGCCGCCAAGCCAATTGGGCGATGCGACTGCCGGCCTTGTCAAACAGCATGACCAACAAGGGATCCCCAACTGCCAGGCCGCTTGTTGCGACCAATAACTGGCGCCGCCCCTTGACCTGTTGTTGGGGCTCCAGATAGTCGGCGTTGCCAACCAAAACCGGTACTCTTTGCCATTTTTCAGAGCCATCAAGCGCCCACATGGAAAGCCGGTACGCCGCTTCGCTACCGGTGTTGGTCACCACAACTTCATTCGCTGTGAAATCGACTGAAAAACTGACAGAGCCGGACAAAGCAATACAGGGTGCAAGGGCAAGGCATGCCAACCCTGCCAAGCGCGCAAGACGGGCTAACGAATCAACAAGCAATCGCATGGCACCTGCATGAGAAATAGGACCGGGTCATTATCGTCGAGCCTCCGCTTTCCCGCCCTCACCCCAGCTTGATGGTGTCCCCGGTAAACGATGGTGAAGGTTCTACCAGGGATTGCTGCAGGGCTTTGGCATGGCTAACCAAGGCAGTCTGCAACACTGCGGTTTGGGCTTGCAGACGTTCGAACTGGGCATCCACCAACTGAAGACTTTGTTGCTGCCCTCTGGCTCCGGGAGAGAGGCGGTCGATCTCGTATTCTTTTTTGTCGATTTTAATGCTAGACATTGCCGGTTCTGCGTGAAGAGCGTCAGGCAATCTGCAATGCCTTCAAGATCGGCAGCTGCTTTTGTGCAAAGGTCTCTGCCTGTGCAGTCAGCTCGGCCAGATTTTCTTCTGGGGTTCCGAGCACTACGCCGTCCTTTAATAGTTTCTGACCAAGCGTTGCAACAATCTGCCAGGCCGTCAGTGCCCAATCTGCTGGTTGCTTTTTTCCCTGACTGATGGCAAGCAGGAACAGTTGCGGGAAGCGCGGGACCGTAATTCCGCCCCCTGTGACAGGGCTGGCCAAGAAGGTGATGTCGCCTCCGCTACGTGCCTTCAAGATCAAGTGCAAATTTAGTTTGTCAGTTCGCTTTTTTGCTTTTGGAACCACCGCGTCGTCCTGCACTGCGTAAACGTGCCCAGAACCGGCAAGAATCAAGATCGCTTGAAGCAACTGTGCAGTGGTCACAGCATTTTCCTTGATCGCGTGCTCTAACTGAAGAATGGTTTTGGGTTTGTGGTCCGCCAACGCGTCCAGGATAGGGGCGTAAATCTCTTCGCTCATGGACGCCTGGCCCAAGTATCCTGCCACCTTCAGGGACACGTCAACGCGGGGCGTCACCAATATAACTCGTTGCGACTTCAATCCTTCGGCCTGTTCGGGTCCCGTGAGTTTGCGCGCCCCTTTAACCCAGTAGTCTTTGCGGAATTGCTGGTTGACCATGAAGTCCCGAACCGTTTGTCGGAACATCTCGTCAGGAATCTCCTTGAGAAATGCCTGCTGGTCGGCGGTAAGATTAACCGCCTCTACGTAGTCATGGTAATTTGCCGAACACGCAAAGCTGACTTTGGCAGGTTCTAACCACCGGCCCATGTCTGCGAACGACATAGGCAGCCAATCCCGATTGAAGTATTCGTGTGCGACGTAGTTGCGGTTTTGCTCCTTGATCTTGTTGACGCGGTCGATCACCTGCGGGTTCACCTTCGCGTAAGTGGGGTCGGTCGCCAGGAGCTTCTCGGCAAATGCCAACGCAGCGTCGATACGCGGAACAATACCGTTTCCATCTGCACCCATGACCTCGCTATGCTCGGTCAATAGGTCGCGCATTGGCACCATGGCCGCCCAGCCTGGTTGGGTGTTGTAGCTGATGTAAAGAACACCTCCAACTTTGAGCTTGCGGCGAATGAAGTCAACGATCACGCTGCGGTTCTTGTCGCTAACCCAACTCCAGATTCCATGCAGTCCGATGTAGTCAAACTCCGGCAAGTCACCGCGGTTGGCAAATTCATCGAAGGCTTCATCGAAAAGCTTGGCATCGTTGCCAGAGATCTTGGCCAACTCCTGTGCAAAAGCTGCCTGCGACGGATTGAAA
>CAIYDK010000295.1 GCA_903924955.1 uncultured beta proteobacterium
GGTAGCGCGTCGTTGAGTGCTCGGGCAGACTCCGGTGCGTTGCTCCAGGCAATCAGGGGGCTTTTCCCGACGGTAGTGAATGTGCCGACATACGGCATGATCAGAACAGGCCGCCCACAACCCACCACGGCTTCGGCCACCAGATCTTCCGGAACAAAGTCTTTGCCATGTTCGTGCTGCCCAAGTAACAGCAGGTCGGTGTGACGCGCCATATCGACAAAGAGGCGTGTCACCTCATCCTCTCCGCCACGATTGACATGACGCCACTCTGCATGGGGTAAACCGGAAACTGCCTGTTCAAACTGTTGCTTGCTGGCGTCGCAAGCCTTGGTGAATTCCTCGCTGGGCCAGGTGCTGACTACGCCGACCTTCTGGGCATGCGCGCGCTGCGCAAATACGCCCACCAGCCGCGCGTTGTGTTGTTTCGCCAGAGAAATAGCCAGCGCCAGTCGGACCGCTGTGCGCTCACCCTGGTCCAGATGGACCATCACGTTCTTCAATGCCATGCGAAAAGCTCCTTGCCCATAAGTCTGAAAAAGGTGGGGCAAGGCATTGCAGCTGCGCGGCAAAAACCATGGCCATTACCCCAATTGAATTTCAGTATAGGACGAAAGTGGCAGCACAGCTGTCACACGGATGCACCGTTATTGCGTCATACCCCACGCATACGATTCCATAGAAAGTACCCCGTGTGTAATGCCGCCGTCAAGGACTTGAACCGAGTCGCCTGCTTGAAGCGCGCCCAGCGCGACCAGCAGTGGCAAGAAATGCTCCTCTGTCGGGTGTGCTCGTGTGGCATGGGGGGCCTCGGTACGGTAGTTGATCAGCGGCTTGACCGCATGCGCCAGCACGGCTGTGCGCACCCAGCTCGCAAACTCCTGGGCATAGGCCTCGGGTTTGGCATCAGGCTGGCGAATCTCATACAGGTTGTGTGTCATGCTGCCGGAGGCGACGATCACCACGCCTTGCGCACGCAGGGGAGCCAGAGCACGGCCCATGTCAACCGCCTGCGCGGTGGTGAGGCTCAGGGGCATGGACACCTGAAATATCGGCACATCCGCATGGGGCAGCAGGTGGTACAGCGGCACCCAGGCGCCGTGGTCCAGTCCGCGGCGCTCATCCAGGCCCGTGGCAAAACCTGCCGTTGTCAGCAGGTTTGCTGCGGCGTTGGCCCGTTCGGGTTGACCCCTTGCCGGGTATTGCAGTGTGTACAACTCGGCGGGAAATCCGCCAAAGTCGTGTACGGTTTCAGGCTTGGGTGTAGTGGCCACCCGCACATCACGGGTCTGCCAGTGGGGCGACACCACCAGGACTGCATTGACTTGCGTCAACTGTGCGCCCAGCATCTTGAGCTGGGGCCCCAGCAGGCCGGGCTCCAGCGCAAAGGTCGGAGCGCCGTGGGAGATGAAAAATACAGGTGCTTGGCTCATGGTGTCTGTCTGTTGGGTGGGCTCAGGCAGCTTGTACTGCGCTGGCGTCGTTGGATGCAGGCAATGCTACTGCACGAATTCTTGCCACCGGCCAGGCCCTATGGACCCTTTTCGGTGTATTTGAAGGTGTGCCCGACCTGGGCGACGCGGTCACTCCAGGCCTTGAGTTGGCTGGGGGCAGCGATTGCGAGGTCAAGGTATTCCACGGTGGTTCCGGGGTGGCTGGCTTGCCATTTGGCGACGATCTGGGCCGTCAGTTGGCGGGAAACGGAGTGGGCGGCGAGGATGCTGGAATCAATGTGAAGCAGTTTCATGGTCATGTCCTTGAAGTAAACGTTGCGGATTGCAGCCATGGATCAAGTATGCGGATGGACTCATTCTTTGATAAGTCGGCAAAATTGCGTCAGATTGTCCTACTGGCGGGACAATAGGAGGTTCCAATGCAAGATTTGAATGACCTGGTGTACTTTGCCGAAGTGGTGGATTGTGGTGGTTTTGCTGCCGCCGGGCGCACGCTGGGCCTGCCCAAGTCGCGCCTGTCGCGCCGTGTGGCCGAGTTGGAAGCGCGCCTGGGCGTGCGCCTGTTGCAACGCACGCTGGGCCCCATCCTGCCGCAGTTTCTGGCGCGCTACCCGCAGGTGCGCATCGACATGCGGGTGAGCAACCGTGTGGTGGATCTGGTGGAGGAGGGCTTTGACGTGGCCTTGCGCGTGCGCCCCACGCTGGACGACAGCGGCAGCCTGGTGGTCAAGAACTTTGGCACCAGCCGCACCCTGCTCGTCGCCAGCCCGGCACAGCTGGCCCGTCAGAGTCGCCCGGTTACCGTGGGCGATCTAACACGGCTCGACACCGTCAACATGTCCACCCTGGGTGACACCGCCATCTGGCAGTTGGCAGGACCGGACGGCGCCACCCACACCTTCCAGCATCAACCGCGCTATGTGGCGGACGACTTGATGACGCTGAAATATGCCGTGCTGGCCGGGACCGGCATCTGTGCCCTGCCGGATTATCTGTGCGCCGACGAACTGCGCGATGGCCGACTGGTGAACGTGCTGCCGGGCTGGGCACCCCGACCCGGCATCTTTCATGCGGTGTTCCCATCGCGCCGGGGTCTGCTGCCGGCGGTACGCAGGTTTCTCGACTTTCTGGGCGAAGCGATTGAGCGGGAGGGGCTGGCACAAGTACCCGCCGGCTAGTAGTAGGCCTTGTCTGGGTGAACGTAGTATGCTTTGGGTCTCTGCCAAGAAATTGGGAGCAAAAATGGCAACTTGCCCCCGTGGACATTGCGTGACCAGCTATTAATTAGATAGCAATATGAGGCCTGGCCTCGGCCCGCCAACTGAAGGAATACTGCATGACAACGCGCAAGGCGCTAGACGGACAAGCCATTGCGCTGATGGTGGTGCTGTGCTTCGTATGGGGGTTGCAGCAGGTGGTCTTGAAAGCCACTGCGGCCGACATTGCACCGGTGTTCCAGATTGGTCTGCGCTCAGGTGTTGCGGCCGTCCTCGTGGGTCTGATGATGGCGGCGCGCGGTGAGCGTATGCGTGTGAGCGATGGCACCTGGCGCGCCGGTATCGTGGTGGGGTTGTTGTTCGGGTTTGAGTTCTTGCTGGTGGCCGAGGGTCTGCGCCACACCAGTGCTTCGCACATGGTGGTGTTTTTGTACACCGCGCCGATCTTTGCCGCGCTGGGCCTGCACTGGAAGCTGCCCGCCGAGCGGTTGGGCGTGGTGCAATGGTTGGGCATTGCGCTGGCCTTCTGCGGCTTGGCGCTGGCGTTTTTTGGGCGCAGCCAAAGCGTCAATCCGGCACCGGGTAACGTGCTGTGGGGCGATTTTCTGGGCTTGATCGCGGGCGTAGCCTGGGGAGCCACCACGGTTGTGGTGCGCAGTACCCGGCTGGCCAGTGCCCCGGCCACGCAGACCTTGTTGTACCAATTGGTGGCCGCCTTTGTGATGCTGGTGGCCGCAGCTTTTCTGACCGGTCAGACGCGCTTCAACCCAACGCCGCAGGTCTGGGCCAGCCTGGTTTTTCATTCGGTGGTGGTGTCGTTTGCCAGCTTTTTGGTGTGGTTCTGGCTGTTGCGCCATTACTTGGCCTCGCGCTTGGGGGTTTTCTCGTTCCTGACGCCACTGTTTGGCATCGTGTTGGGGGCCTGGCTGCTAGCAGAACCGATCGAGGCGAGCTTTTTGATGGGTGCCGTGCCGGTGCTGTTGGGCATTGTGCTGGTCAGTGGCGGCGCATGGGTCACGCAGGCGTTCAAGGGCCTGGCGAAATAGGTCACTCAAGTGGCCCATTGCGGCCTAAACTGGGACTAACCCTGAGGCACTTCTGCTGGCTGGCCGGACCCCTTGCCGGCGCAGACGACCTCCATCCGCTTTGGCGCCATCATCTACCGGACTGAGCCACCAGCATGCTGCAGCGCTGTTGCGCAAGCACGGGCCTAACCGACTCCAAAAATCCACCCAGCGCGCGCTGGTGTGGCAGTTTCTGGCGCATTTCGGCAACCCGCTGGTGCTGGTGCTGCTGGCTGCCAGCACCTTGTCCGCACTGACCGGTGACGCCAGCGGCGCATTGATCATTGGGCTGATTGTGGTCATGAGTGTGACGCTGGACTTTGTGCAGGCGCACCGTGCGGGGTTGGCCGCTGAAAAGCTGGCTTTGCAAGTGGCTGTGACCGCAACCACCTTGCGTGATGGCCGGACCTGCGAAGTGTTGGTCGCCGAACTGGTGCCGGGGGACGTTGTGCTACTGTCCGCCGGCAACCTGGTCCCTGCAGATGCCACCCTTCTGGAGGCCAATGACCTCTTTGTCAATCAGTCGCAATTGACCGGAGAAGCCTTTCCGGTCGAGAAAAAATTGCCGGTTGAGGGAGTCCATCCACATCCAACGAGACCGGGAAACGCCTGGGAGATGGACGCCATCGATCAAATTTTCCTGGGCAGTTCGGTCGTCAGTGGCTCCGCACGCGCGCTCATCGGGCGTACCGGAAGCGATACGGCACTGGGTCAGATAGCGGTGGATCTGAACACGGCCGCCCCGGCGACGGCGTTTGAGCAGGGCACGCGCCAGTTTGGCATGCTGATCATGTGGCTGACGGTGCTGCTGGTGCTGGGCACGCTGCTGGTGAATGTGGCGTTGCAGCGCCCGCTGCTCGAGTCATTCATGTTTGCAGTGGCGCTGGCCGTTGGCCTCACACCTGAGTTGTTGCCCATGGTGGTGTCGGTCACGCTGACCCGGGGCGCTTTGCGCATGGCCGCCCTCAAGGTCATCGTCAAGCGACCGTCTGCCATTCAGGACATGGGTGCCATGGACGTCCTGTGCACCGACAAAACCGGCACGCTGACGCAAGCGCGCATCCGGCTGGAGCGCCACGTCGACGCCCAGGGCCAGCCTAGCGACAGCGTCCTGACACTGGCGTACCTCAACAGCTACTTCGAGAGCGGCCTCAAAAGCCCGCTGGACGACGCCATCCTGCAGCACACCGAAATCGATGTGAGCGCCTGGAGCAAGATCGATGAAGTGCCGTTTGATTTTGAGCGCCGCCGGGTGTCGGTGCTGGTGCAGCGCTCGGCAGATAACGCGTCGGGTAACGCTGCAAGCCGACGCCTGGTTGTCAAGGGCGCCCCGGAAGATGTGCTTGGCCTGTGCACCCATTTTGTGGATGCAGATGGCCAACTGGCGTTGCTGGATGAGAAGGCGCTGGCACGCATCAACGCCGTGTTCAACGGCTTGGGGTCGGACGGCTTTCGGGTGCTGGGCGTGGCCTGGCGTGACGAAGCGCAACAGATGGACCACGCCGTGGTGTCCGATGAAACTGCCCTGGTGTTTGCCGGCTTTGCCGCATTTCTGGACCCGCCCAAGGCCAGCGCGGGCACGGCACTGAAGGCTATGACGGCCAGCGGCGTGGCGGTGAAAATTGTGACCGGGGACAACGAGCGTGTCACCCGCCATGTGTGTGCCGAGCTCGGAGTGCCCATCACCGGCATGTTGACCGGCACCGATATTGCCACCATGAACGACGACGCCCTGCGCGCACGCGTGGAAGGGGTCAACCTGTTTTGCCGGGTCAACCCTTCGCAAAAGAACCGCATCATTCTGGCGCTTAAAGCACGTGGGCATGTGGTGGGCTACCTGGGCGATGGCATCAACGATGCGCCCTCGCTGCACACGGCGGACGTGGGCATCTCGGTGGATGGGGCGGTCGATGTGGCCAAGCAGGCCGCCGCCATGATCCTGCTGGAGAACGATCTGATGGTGCTGCACCAGGGCATCCTCGAGGGGCGGCGCACCTTTGGCAACGTGATGAAGTACATCATGATGGCCACCAGCTCCAACTTTGGCAACATGTTCAGCATGGCGGCAGCGACCGTCTTTCTTCCCTTCCTTCCCATGCTGCCGCTGCAAATTTTGCTCAACAACCTGATGTACGACGTGTCTGAAATATCGCTTCCGCTCGATGCAGTGGACGCCGAAGATCTGGCGCAGCCCAAACGGTGGAATATGGCCTTCATTCGCAACTTCATGCTCACGATTGGCCCCATCAGCTCCCTGTTTGACTTTCTGACCTTCTATTTGCTCCTTCGCCTGTTCGGTGCGGATGAAATGCTGTTCCACACCGGCTGGTTTGTGGAATCCATTGCGACACAGGTGCTGGTCATTTTTGTCATTCGCACCCGTCGCAACCCGTTGCGCAGCCACCCCAACCGCTGGCTGTTACTGACCTCACTGTCGGTGGTGGTTTTGGCCATGGTACTGCCCTTTACGGCTCTGGCACCGTACCTCGGGTTCGCGCCACTGCCCGCAGCGTATTTCGGCCTGCTTTCGGTTTTGTTGTTTGCCTACCTTGTGATGGTTGAGGGTGCAAAGCAATGGTTTTATCGCAGGCTGGCGCAGCCGCAGTCCTAGTCGTTTTGAAGTCACGTTCTGCCACAATGGCCCGATGCCATACCAACATCTGCTTGTAACGACCGTAGGTCCCATCACCACCGTCACCCTCAACCGCGCCGACAAGCGAAATGCGCTGGCCTTGAACGTGATGCAGGAACTGACTGTGGCTCTGCGCACCATTGCCAAAACCGAGGCCCGCGGTGTGATTTTGGCGGCCAACGGCCCGGTGTTCAGCGCGGGCCACAATTTTGCCGATATGGCCGGCGCCACGCTGGAGCAGGCGCGCGAACTGTTTACCGTGTGTACCGTGATGATGGACACGATTCAGTCCATACCCCAACCGGTGGTGGCCCGGGTGCATGCGCTGGCCACGGCGGGTGGTTGCCAATTGGTCGCGAGCTGTGACCTGGCGGTGGCGGCAGATACCGCATCGTTTGCCATTCCGGGCGGCAAGGCCGGGCTGTTTTGCCACACGCCCTTGGTTGCCATTGCCCGCAACGTGGGGCGCAAACGGGCGCTGGAAATGGCGTTGACCGGTGACGCCATAGATGCCGCCACAGCGGCCGATTGGGGGCTGATCAACAAGGCGGTTCCCACCGATCAACTCGAAGCGGCCACTCTGGACTTGATACAGCGGGCAACACGGGGTAGCGCCCTGTCCAAAGACCTGGGCAAGCAGGGCTTCTACCGTCAGGTGGATTTGCCGCAGCAGCAGGCCTATGCCTTTGCCGTGGAGCGCATGGCCAGCGCCGCGTTGCTACCCGATTCGCAGGAGGGGATCGCGGCCTTCCTTGGAAAGCGCTCCGCTGTCTATGTGCAGATGCCTGATCGGGATGCTTGATGCAACGCAAGCTACAAAGCAGTTCTTGGGCCTGCCTGCAATAAGAATGCTATTCTGATCCAGGCACCTTTTGCTGTAGGGTTCATCATGCAAGTCTTCAAAGTCCTGTTTCTGTTGCTCAGTCTGGTTTGGGGCGCTTCGGTATCGGCTCAAGCGCCAGCGAAGCCGGTCATTGCCTTTGCCCAGGACACGATGAAGAACGACTTCCGCAAGGCGCAGGTCTTTGAGGTGCGTGACGCAGTGGCCAAGCACGCGGGGCTGTCGTTCATCTACTCGGATGCGCAAGGGCAAACATCGCTCCTGATTCGTCAGATTGAACAGTTCATTGACCAGAAGGTTGACGTGCTGGTGATTGGTACCAATGACGAGCGGGCGGTGGTGCCGGTTGTCAGCCAAGCCTACAAGGCGGGGGTCCCGGTGATTATTCTGGACCGGGGTATCAAGGGGACGGACTACACCACCTTTATCAATTCGGACAACGTTCAGATTGGCACCATGGGCGCGGAGTTCATTGCGGGCAAGCTCAAGGGCAAAGGGCTGGTGCTTTTGTTTGAAGGGCTCAAGGCCGCTGACGTGACGCAGTTGCGTAGCAAGGGTTTCCTGGACGAAATGGCAAAGCACCCAGACATCAAGGTCATCAAGCGCACCGGCAACTACCTGCGCAAGGACGCCGTACTGGAGATGGAGAAGTTGCTCAAGCAGGGCATTCGGGTGGATGCCATTTTTTCTGAAAGCGACAGCATGCTCAGCGGCGCCCGCATGGCACTGGAAGGCAATAAGCTGGACCCCCGTTCGATTATTTCCGTGGGCTGTGATTACACCAGCGAGGCGCGTGATGCCATTCGAGCGGGCACGCAGACTGCCTCCATCCTGTTCCCCCTTGGTGGTTTCAAGACGGTGGAAGTTGCGCAAAAGCTGCTCGCCAAGGAGTCGGTCCCCAAGCATGTCATCAACCCGGTCAAACTGGTGACTCGGGACAACGTTGAACAGGTCCCACCCATTTTTTGAGCGGTTTTATACCTTGATGTCGTTTATGCGCATGCGGCGCAATCTCACTACCAAGCTTGCATTGCTGGTCATGTTGGCGGCCTCCCTGGTGCTGCTGGCGCTGGGTATTTACTTTGACATTTTTTTGCGGCAAAACTTTCTGGCGGTCACCAGCCAGCGCATGCAGCATGCCTACCAGCGTCTGGGCTACAACCTGACGCAGATTGAAGCGGGGCTGAGTGAAGGCGCGTCGTTCGCGAAGACCGATGAGCGACTGGTGGCGTCAGTGGACCTGATCAATCGCTACCAGGA
Source organism: uncultured beta proteobacterium (assembly GCA_903924955.1). Lineage (GTDB taxonomy): Bacteria > Pseudomonadota > Gammaproteobacteria > Burkholderiales > Burkholderiaceae_C > Allorhodoferax. Next base: position 8,466 of record CAIYDK010000295.1, read on the forward strand.
CAAATCCCACTACAACACCTTTCTGATTGATGAGGAGAAGAAGACTCTGGCCGCCGAGTTGCTGGACCGCGTGAAACTATCCATGAACAGTGAGATTGCGCTCTACGATGCGCGGGGGGAGTTGATTGCCTACGCCAGTCAGGGGCGCGATGGTTACCAGCTGGGATATGTTTCTTTTGATGGTGGAAAGCCTCTTGTGCTGAATCGGCATGAGCGCTACGCCGATTTCCAGCCCGGCAAATTGCCCGAACTGGGCACGGTCCACGCCGACCATGTTGTCTTCTATCCCAACGAGCCGATCCAGCAGAACGGCAATGTGGTGTACCAGCGTCTGGGCGATAGCCTGGTCATTAGTAACCACCAGAATGTCTTTGAAAGCCGTTCCGGTCGTGTCATCGCGCATCTTGAAATCGTTCGCAAGCTCGATGGCGCTTACTTTGCGCAAATTTCGAGGGAAATGGACATCGGTCTTAGTCAATCATTCGACAACGAGTTCCCAGCGCAGGTCGGGTCGCTCGACAGCAAAGAGGCGCTGGCCGCGCTGAGCATTGCACCGCTAGGCGACCACTACGTGGGCGTGATGAAAAAGGATATTCTCAACGGCCCGGTGTACTTTTCGGTTGAAGTCGACAGGGCGCAGCACAACGCGGTTATCAATACGCACCGGTATCGATTCCTGTTTTTGATGGTGCTGGTGGCTGTGTTCCTGCTTCTGCTGATGCGCGTGGTGATTCAGCGTAGTCTGGCGCAGCCTCTGGGTAAATTGATGGAGCAGATCCGTAGCGTGGAGCGAGGAGAATACGCGCTCCTGCCCCCGGTGGAAACCGGTGACGAGTTGCAGGAAATATCCGTCAGTGTGAACAAATTGGCGGCGGCAGTGGCAGAGCGTGAGGGCTCACTGGAGCGCGCCCGCAATGAGCAGGAATTCCTGTCCAACCACGACTCGCTCACCGGCTTGCCCAACCGACGCTACTTTGCCAATCGCCTGGAGCGTGCGCTGGACCTGGCGCGGCGTAACCACACTGAATTGGCCGTGTTTTTCATGGACCTGGATCAGTTCAGGCAGGTCAACGACACCCTGGGGCACGGTGTGGGAGACGAACTGCTGGTCCAGATTGGCGCGCGACTGCGGAGCAGTTTTCAGGGCAACGATAACCTGGCCCGCATTGGGGGTGACGAGTTCAACGTGCTGGTAGAGAATGTGCAGAATATTGCGCAAGTGGAGTCGATCCTCGACAAGTACCTGAGCCTGTTTTGCGACCCCTTTACCTGTGGGTCGCATGAAATCAGCACCACGGTCAGCATTGGTGTTGCGCTGTACCCCAAGGACGGTGCCGACAGCGTGTCCCTGCTCAAGCATGCAGACCTGGCGGTGTACAAAGCCAAGGAAAGTGGCCGCGACAAGTACAGCTTCTTCTCGGAAGATCTGGCCAAACGGGCCAATCAACGCGCCGAGACGATTCACTCTTTGAACGTGGCGCTGGAGGCTGGCGACCAGTTCACGCTGTATTACCAGCCCAAAGTCAATGCGGTAACCGCTCGGGTGGTATCTGCAGAGGCGCTGATTCGCTGGAACTGCCCGGGTTTTGGCATGGTGCCTCCGCTGGAGTTCATTCCGCTGGCGGAAGAGACCGGCCACATTCTGGCCATTGGCGAGTGGGTCATCCGCCGCGGCTGTCAAGATCTGGTCGCGATGCAGGGCGCCGGTATTGAACTGGCGCACTTGAGCATGAATGTATCGAACGTCCAGATGCGCGGGCATGAACTGGACAAAATCCTGCAGCGCGCCATTGCGGATAACGGCTTGCGTGCATCACAGATCGAACTGGAAATCACCGAGAGCTATGTTGCCAACGATGTCGCGCAGGCCATCGTGACCCTGAGCGGCTACCGTGCCATGGGCTTGCAACTGGCAATCGACGATTTTGGAACCGGTTACTCATCGATGAGCTACCTGCAGAAGCTGCCGTTTACCCGTATGAAGATTGACAAGTCGTTTATTGATGGCCTGCCCTACGACCACGACAGCGTGTCCATTACCCGGGCCATCCTGGGGCTGGCGAAGAACTTTGGCCTGGCGGTCACCGCGGAAGGGGTTGAGCGCATTGAGCAACTCCAGTTCCTTCAACAGGAGGGGTGCGACGAGATACAGGGTTATTACTTTGCCAAGCCCATGCCACTCGAAGACTTTATTGCGTTTTGCAAGGCCCAGTAGGTGGGCTCACCGCGTTATGCGTTACCTGCCCGTGCGCTGGCAGCGGCCAGCGCCATGCGCTTGGCTCGCGCCCGAATGTTCAACGCCTCCACACCCAGCGAAAACGCCATCGCAGCGTAGATGTAGCCCTTGGGCACATGCTGGTCAAACGCCTCGGCGGTCAGCGCCATACCCACCATCACCAGAAACGCCAGCGCCAGCACCTTGAC
>CAIYDK010000296.1 GCA_903924955.1 uncultured beta proteobacterium
ATCGACTGTAATGTGATGGCCAGATTTTGCTCGCTCAGGCGCAATGCCTCCTGAATCTGCTTGCGTTCCGATATGTCACGAACGATGCCCTGTATGAGGGTATGCCCTTCCACCTCAACCGTACTCAGAAGCACCTCCGCCAGAAAGGTGGCCCCCGTGTCCAGGCGATGGTGCAGCCATTCAAATGAAAGACTGCCAGCCAGCGTCGCCTGATGCATGCGCTGATTGGCGGCCTCCAATGAGTCTTCACCGTTGGGTTGCTGCGCGGGCGATAAGTCGCCTGGATGCAGACCAATCAATTTGGCTCTGTCGGTCAAACCAAACATGGACACAGCGCATGGATTGCATTCCATCACCTTGTTCTTATCCAGAACCACGATGGCATCCGCACTTGACTCAAAGAGAGACCGGTGTCGTGCCTCAGATCGAGCCAACGCCACCGTACGTTCCTGCACCCGCATCTCCAGCAATTGCTGACTTTTCTGAACATCGCCCGCCATACGGTTAAATGCAGCAGAAAGCGCAAAAATTTCGCTGCTATCCCGCACGCGAGGCTGAAACCGGACCGAAAAATCACCGGAACCCAACTGATGGGCAATGGTAGCCAGATCGTGAAGCGGCCGAGTAACACGACGCGCCGCCAGCCCGATCAACAGCAACGCAATAGTAGACAACGCGGCGCACACGACTATCAACCTGTTTGTACTGTCCTTGAGACCCCTGAGCGCGTCGGCCATGCTGGTGTATTGCACCAGAGTCCAACCCAGCACTCCGCCCAAACGCACATGGCGGTACACCACAATGTGCTCACCGCCGTGCTCATCGGTTTGCAGCAATGTGCCTTCAAAACCCGGCGCCACCGCCTGGTCGAGTTGAAACGGCTCTTGTGATTGGGAATCTACCGGATAACGTGCCAGCAACTGCCGCTGCGCATCCAGTAACACGGTGGAACCCTGTGCACCGCCGTCTACAAGACCGCCCGACTCCAACTGCCCCACAAAGGCATTCACCTCCACAAACGCCACCAAAATACCAACCAGTCGGGCCCGCGGGTAACCACTGCGGTCTGACGCATGGATTTGCCGCACGATGGTCAGCGCGGGCGTGGTCTTGGTGTTTGCTATGGGTTCCACCAGTTCAGTGGCGCCCAACTGCAAAGCGCGATTCATGAGCTGCGTATCGGCAAAAATACGACCAAGCTCACCAGGCAAGCTACTGGCGATGATCCGCTGCGAACTAGGGTCCACGATGAGCAGCCGCTGATACCGGTCGGGGTATGCACGCTGCATGCGAAAAAAGATCCGATCTAGGTTGGGTTGTACCTGATCAGGTTCAGCGGCCAATGCATTCATGAGGGTGACGTTTTCGGCCAACACCAGCATGTCGCCGCGCCGCTCAACAATAGCCTGGTCTATCAGACGGCGCTGCAAATCAGCTTTGACTTCCAGTATGCGCATCGCTTGCGCAACCCGCTGCTCACTTTCGCCCAGCAGACCAATCGCTGGCAGACCAAAAAACCACAACACAAATAAAAAACCTATAGCCGCCACAAAGAGGGCACCAAAGTAGGCCGCAATACGGTTTGAAAAAGATGCTGGCATGGGTAGTGGCAATGGCGAGCTACCGCAGCGGCCTAGGGTGAAACATCGTCATAGTCAAAGGTGCGCAACTGGAACCCTTTGGGGTCGGCCAACACTTTGGCAAGTCCGTCATATGCCAGCGCATTCTGCAGATGGAGCCATTGGGCAGTGGCAGGCAGCTTCGCGAGGCGACTCAAAAATTCAAACTCCGCCTTGAGCACAGGTGCCCCGGGGTTCATCAAAATCACCGGGGCCGAAGGAATGTCCAGAATTTCACGCCGGGTGATGCTGATTATTTGTGCGGCCGTCAGCGCCGAAGGCTTGCCAGAAAAAACCTCCGTATCCCGCATAGCCCAACGCGCAGCCTGATCCAGGTTGCTTTGTGAAAGGCGCATCCACTCAATGGATCGCAGGTAGCCTGCTACAAGATGGCGGGCCAGTTGGGGTTCGCGTCTGGCGAAATCCTGGCCAATCACGAAGTAATCGCTGCTCAGACCACGAAACACTACGTGATTGCGCACGTTCTGCGCCAGCGCAATGGTTGGCGCAGGCTCCCAAGCTGCAAAAGCATCAATCTCACCGCGCGCCAAAGCCGCAGGCATGTCGCCAACCCCCATGTTAACGAGCTTGACCTGGTTCTCGCGCAGCCCCGCTGAGGCCAAGCCTTGTAGCAAGGTGTGGTGGGCGCTGGACGCTTCAACGTACCCAATGCGCTTGCCTGCAAGGTCCGCAACCCGGCTGCCACCGGGCGCGACCAGCGCAGTTGATGTCTGTTTTACTAGTCCGACAATCCAGACACTGGAAGTCGATGCCGTCAGAATGGTCGGCATATCTCCCAGCAACCCTGCCTCCAGACGTTGATCAGCAAGTAGCGGCACCATGTCGGCACCGCGACGAAACGGATGCACCACGAGCGGATGTTTGGCTTTTGCCAGCACATTCTTGAGAACACGGTCACGCTGCATAACCGAACTGATTACCCCGGACGGGTAGCCCATCGGTTGCGCCCCCACATCCAGCGCAGCGGACGCCCCTGACAAGCCGTAAGAATCAAAGTACTCTTGCGCAAGGGCGCACTTAAGACCACCAAGATCGAATGCCAATGCGCAAAGCATCGCAATCACACAGCGCTGCCATATATTTACCAATGTTCCGTTCATACAGAGGTCCTTCGAGTATTTCGGAGCAAGCAGGTCATTGCACGGGATCGTACACCCTAGGCGCCGCCTGCGGCAGCAAAGATAACTAGGGCGCTGAACCCTTCATTTCCAACCGTAACAATTCCACCATCGCAGCACCAGCGGGCGACAGACTGCGTCCACGCCGCGTCACCAATCCAATGGGGCGTCGCAGGTCGGGATCAACTAGGGCACGTTGTACCAGCCCGTTTTGGTGAGCGACAACGGCTGCCAGTTCGGGCAGCGCAGCCACCCCGAGGCCTACTGACACCATGGCATTGATCGTTGCCAGATGTTCCACCTCATACTGGGGCGCGAACCGGATCCGGTGCTGTAGCAGAGCGGCATCGGCATACTGCCGCACACTGGACGGCAGTGGCATGGAAATGTGGGTCAGACCTGCAATGTCGGCCCACCCCAAAGGACTCTTCTTGCGGGCCAGGGGGTGACTCGTTGGTATCAACAAGACAAACCGGTCAGAGGCCACGGGCGTGTAATCCAGATCAGCGTAGGCCGGGTTGGCTGCTGTCAACGCGAACTCCACCTGGCCGGAGCGCACCATGTCAAACGCCGGCCCCGACAAGGTGTCCATCACCTGCAAACGCACCTGAGGATACAAAGCAGCAAACCGCGCAAAGGCCCTGGGTACCACGGTAGCTGCGAGCGACGGCAGTGCCGCAAGCACGACACTTCCAGTGCGTAGCTCAGCCACATTACGTACTGCACGCACTGCCTCTTCGGACTGACTGCGCAGTAACAGCACCTGCTGCATCAGCACGCTGCCGGCCGCGGTAATCTGAACATTGCGGGTGTTGCGATCGAACAAACGCACGCCCAGGGAATCCTCCAGTCTGGAGATCATTCCCGATACCGCGGGCTGCGACAAATGCACCTGCTCGGCAGTGCGTCGAAAGCTCAGTGTTTCGGCCACCGTCAAGAAAACCTCAAATTCGCGAGCATTCCAATTAATAAGCATATTTGATTAGTCTATCTAAAAAATCATTTGGACGAGACAAATCTTTACTCCTAGACTCCGACCCAATTACAACGAGCGAGACTGCCTTGACCCTGCTTCCCGATCATCCACGCAAGACCTATGCGGTCGTCATTGGCGCAGGCACCATGGGTGCCGACGTAGCCATCGTGTTGGCACGAGGCGGCGCGCGGTTGGCGGTTGTAGACCCGTCTACGGAAAAGCGTGTGCGCCTGCTGGAGCATGTCCGCGCCGGGCTGGTGCCATACGGGATGCAGCATCGCGCGGACAACGTGTTGACGCTGACTGACCTGCGCGACGTGGGCTGGACCCATGTTGACCTGGTCATTGAATGCATACCCGAAGTATTGCCTGCCAAACAGGAGTTGTTCAGGCAGTTGCTCGCGCTGGCCCCTGCCCATACTGTTTTAACCAGCAACAGTTCCAGCTTTCCCATCAGCAGCATTGCCAGTGAATTGACTACCCAAGAGCGTATGCTGGGACTGCATTTTTTTATGCCAGCCCACCTGGTTCCATTGGTCGAAGTGGTCATGGGACCACGAAGCAATGAAGCACTGGCCGAGCGACTGTGCAGCTACATGCGCGGGTGCGGCAGCGTGCCAGTGCTGGTGCGCAAAGACCGCCCGGGCTTTCTGGCAAACCGCCTGCAGCACGCGTTGGCCCGCGAGGCCTTTTCGCTGATTGACGATGGTGTAGCCACCGCAGAGGATGTGGACAACGCCGTCCGCTTTGGTTTTGGATTCCGGTTTCTGGCTGCCGGGCCAGTTTTGCAGCGCGACCATGCGGGGTTGGACGTGCACTGTGCCGCAGCAGCCACCATCTACCCCAGCCTGTGCAACGACGGCACGCCAGCCCACGCCCTGCGTAACAGAGTAGACGCCGGGCGCCTGGGTATGAAGACCGGTGGCGGGTTTTATGAATGGCCATCGGAGCAGCGAATTGCCGAGCGCGCACGGTACGACCAACTGTTGCGGCAGGGGCTTACTCTCTTGGCGGACGCACTTCCTCCACTGGATAGAGCGCAATAGTAGAAGTTCTATGCTGCAAGACCGGCTCATCATTACCGTCGCACCCAACGGCGCCTACAAGCAGGCCATCGACCACCCGGCGCTGCCTCTGAATGCTGTGGAACTGGCCAAAACTGCAAAGCAATGTCTGGATGCTGGCGCAGCCATGCTGCATTTGCACATCCGCGATGCCGATGGGCGCCATAGCCTGGACGTTGCCACCTACCAGGATGCGTTGCGAGTGGTCAAAGCAGCGGTAGGCAACTCCATGGTTTTGCAAATCACCAGCGAAGCAGCCGGTGTTTACCAGGCTCAGGAACAAATCAACATGGTGCGGGCCGTGCGCCCCGAAGCTGTGTCGGTCGGTCTGCGCGAGCTGGACCAACCCGACATTGGTGAGCAAGGTTTGGGCGAGTTTTTCGAATGGTTGGCGCAGGAGCGGATGATGACCCAGATCATTCTGTATGACACCGTTGATCTGCAGCGCTGGCAGGACCTGCGCCAGCGTGGCGTGGTTCCGCAGGCCCCGTGGTTTCTGCTTTTTGTGCTGGGCCGATACAGCACCAACCAGACCTCAAACCCTAAAGACCTGCTGCCGTTTCTGAACGAGCACACCGGCGGGGAGCCTTGGGCCATCTGTGCCTTTGGTAACGCCGAGCATGCCTGTGTCACCGCCGCCGCCGCCTTGGGCGGGCATGTACGTGTGGGTTTCGAGAACAACCTCAAGCTCAAAAACAACCTGATAGCGCCCGATAACGCCGCCCTTGTTTTGCAGGTGGTGGACGCCGCACACTGTTTGGGCCGACCGTTGGCAAGCGCAAATGACATTCGCCAACAGTTCGGCGTGAACTAAAAATACAAAGCAGGAGACAGCAACATGAACCGACAACCATGGAACCGAAGTATTGCAATAGCCGGCGCCTGCCTTGCGCTGGTTGGCTGGGTACCTTCTGTGAACTTTGCACAAGAAGCTTATCCCAGCAAAACCATCCGATTTGTGGTGCCCTACCCACCCGGTGGTCCAACTGATTTGATGGCACGCTTGCTTCAAACCGAATTACAAACCCGCCTGGGCGTGAGCGTGATCATCGACAACAAAGGGGGTGCCGGCGGCAATGTGGGCAGCGCTGAAGTTGCAAAACAGGCGCCTGCCGATGGACACACTCTACTGCTGGCAGCCAGCGGACCCATGGCGGTCAACACCACGCTATACAAGAGCATGCCATTCAATCCCGCATCCGATCTGGCACCGGTAATCCAGATTTCTTCGTTCCCGCTGGTACTCGAAGTGCACCCCAAATTGGGCGTTACCACCGTCAAGGAATATGTTGCGCTGGCAAAATCCCAAAAAACTGAATTGAGTTTTGCCTCGGCCGGCAACGGCACACCACAGCACTTGGCTGGCGTGATGTTCAATACGCAAATGGACATTAATGTCGCTCACATTCCGTACCGCGGTGCTGGCCCGGCACTGAACGACTTACTGGGTGGACAGGTCAATGTCATGTTTGACATTTTGGGTAGCTCATTACCCTATATCCAAGCTGGCAAGCTCACTGCGCTGGCGGTTACATCGGTCAAACGCAGCCCCGCTTTACCCAATGTACCCACCATGGCCGAGGCCGGCGTACCAGGCTACGAGTTCACCGGCTGGCACGGCATTGCTGTGCGCTCGGGCACACCTCCAGCAATCATCGACAAGCTCAACCAGACTTTAAACGCCATCTTCAACAACCCCGACTTTCACAAGAAGTGGGAGGCACTGGGCACACCGGTTGTCGGCGGAACTGCGGCCCAGTTTGGTGAGCTAATCAAGCGCGACACGGTACGCCTTGGAAAGGTGGTGAAGGATACAGGGGTAACTTTGGATTGAGCATTAAAAAACCTGATCAGCAATGGTGCTCAGTTCTTATGAAAATGAAGGTTGAAATGTAGATTTTTTATCTTTTTTGTTATATTTAAATGAATAATTACAATTAGCTGGATTGTCACTGCTTATACATTGGACAATCCATGAGTCCGATGCATCTTGCTAACCAGGTAAGAGATAGACAGTGTAGATTGAAGACTTGCAGGTATTTTTAAAATTATTAGGAGACAACATGACTATTCGTTTTGCAAAATTGACTTCCCAAATTGCTTTGGCTTCGGCTCTGTTGAGCATGTCCGGTCTGGCGTCGGCCGCCGACCCCATCAAGATCGGCGTGTCCGGTCCGTTCACCGGCGGCTCGTCTTCCATGGGCGTAAGCATGCGTGATGGTGTCCGACTGGCAGTGGACGAAATCAACAAATCCGGTGGTGTGCTAGGCCGTCAACTGCAAATCATTGAGCGTGATGACGAGGCCAAGAACGAGCGCGGTGTGCAGATTGCGCAGGAGATGATCAACAAGGAAAAAGTGGCTGCGACCGTAGGCTTCATCAACAGCGGTGTGGCACTGGCAGCGCAGCGCTTCTACCAGGAAGCGAAGATTCCGGTCATGAACAACGTGGCGACCGCGTCCGTCATCACGCACCAGTTTGACGACCAGCCCGAGAACTACATCTTCCGCAACGCAGCGCATGACAGTATCCAGGCGCCGATGATGGTGGAAGAAGCCATCACCCGTCGCAACTTCAAAAAAGTGGCCATTCTGGCCGACTCTACCAACTACGGCCAACTCGGCCGTGCAGACCTGGAAAAGGCACTGGAGTTGAAAGGCATCAAGCCGGTAGCCGTCGAGAAATTCAACATCAAGGATGTGGACATGACGCCCCAGTTGCTCAAAGCCAAGGCTGCGGGTGCTGAAGCCGTTTTGACCTACGCTATTGGGCCAGAGTTGGCTCAGATCGCCAACGGCATGACCAAGCTGGGCTGGAAGGTCCCCATGGTCGGCAGCTGGACCCTGTCTATGGCCAATTTCATTGACAACGCGGGTCCTGGCGGTGAGGGAGCGCGTATGCCGCAAACCTTCATTCAGGAGCCCACCACGCCCAAGCGCCAGTCCTTCATCATTGCCTACCTGAAGACGTTTAACCCCAAGAATGCGCGCATCGACTCACCCGTATCCGCAGCACAAGGCTATGACTCGGTTTACCTGTTGGCAGCCGCAATGAAGCAGGCCAACTCGGTGGATGGACCCAAAATCAAGGCGGCTCTGGAAGACTTGAAAGCACCCGTTGACGGGGTCGTGACGACCTACAACAAGCCTTTCACCGTCAAAGACCACGACGCCATCACCGCCAACATACCAGTGATTGGCGAAGTCAAGGGACAGCGCGTGGTCTATGCATACGAAGCGGACCTAAAAAAGGCATCGGAAGTGCGCGTCAAAGACGTCAATGCCAAGGGCGCCCTGGCAGTCAAGAAGTAATTTTCGGGCGTTGCTTCCCTTTGGGTAACGTCAGCACCGCGCTGGGCATTCTGTCTGGTGCGGTACTGTTGCAGGCCCATACTTCTGGCGTTTTTACTTCTTACTTTAGGGAGTCCACTTTATGGAAATCCTGCTTCAACTCATTTACAGCGGCGTCGCACTGGGCATGATTTACGCGGTCATCGCGTTTGGCTACCAGTTAACCTTCCAGACCTCGGACACCCTGAACTTTGGTCAGGGTGACGCACTCATGCTGGGTGCCATGGTGGGCCTGACCCTGGTCAACATGGGTGTCAACTTCTGGCTGATGCTGCCACTGGTTATTTTGTTCGGGCTGTTGCAGGGTGCCGTGGTGGAGCGCATTGGTGTGCGCCCGGCCATCAAAATCAAAAGCGAATTTGGCTGGATCATGTCGACCATCGCACTGGGCATCATTTTCAAGAATGTGGCCGAAAACGTCTGGGGACGTGACGACCTGAAGTTCCCCTCCCCCCTGCCTGAATCCCCCTTACAGGTTTTTGGCGCCAACGTGCTGCCCATGGAAATTCTGGTCGTCGTGGGTGCCGTGTTGATGATGTTGGCAGTGGAATTTTTCAACCGCAAAACCATTTATGGCAAGGCCGTGGTTGCCACCTTCAATGACCGTGATGCCGCCAAGCTGATGGGCATCAATACGGGGCTGGTCATTACATTTTCATACGCGCTCTCTTCTGCGACGGCCGGGTTTGCCGGTGCGCTGATTGCGCCTCTCACGCTCACAGGCGCCACCATGGGAGCAGTGCTCGGCCTCAAGGCTTTCGCCGTAGCCATTATTGGTGGTCTCACCAGCGGACTGGGCATCATCGTGGGTGGCATTATCTTGGGCGTAGCCGAAACCACCACAGGCTTTTACATCTCCACCGGCTACAAAGATGTGCCCGGTCTGGTGTTACTGCTTCTGGTGCTGGCGTTCAAGCCATCCGGACTGTTTGGAAAAACCGCGATCAAGAAAGTCTGACCATGAACCGCAAGTCATTTTTCGTGGCGGTGACCGGGCTGACCGCGCTTGCCTGTGCGCCGCTGTTTACGCACAATCCCTATTACATCCACATGATCGGCACGATCATGATTTACGCCATTTTGCTGTTTGGCCTGGATATCGTGGTGGGCTACACCGGTCAGGTGTCCCTTGGACATGCGGGTCTGTTTGGCGTGGGCTCATACACTGCTGGAGTGCTCTTCATCAAGTTGGGTGCACCGCTATGGGTCATCATTCCGGCCAGCGTGGCGGTCACAGCGGGCTTTGGCGCCTTGCTCGCCCTACCCGCCTTGCGCGTGTCTGGCCCCTACCTGGCCATGGTGACGCTGGCGTTTGGCACCATTGTGCAGATCTTGATCAACGAAATGGATTTTTTGACCGAGGGACCCTTAGGCATCAAGATACCCAAACCTTCGCTGGCTGGCATGCAACTCAATGAGAACGGTTTTTACTGGCTGGTGTTTGCGCTGATGGTGCTCTCCTTGGTCGTAGCGGACCGCATTCTGAGGTCACAAATTGGCCGCGCCTTTGAAGCCCTGCGGGGCAGTCCGGTAGCGTCGGATTGCATGGGTGTGTCGGTCTACCAGTACAAGGTTTTTGCCTTCGTCATCAGCGCCGGCTATGCGGGTCTGGCCGGATGCCTGTATGCATATTCAGAGCAATACATCTCGCCCAACACCTACAACTTTGAACTGACAGTGCTGTTCCTGCTGGCCGTCATCATGGGTGGACGCAAAACCCGAACGGGTGCACTGCTGGGCGCTGCCATCATCGTGATTCTGCCCAAACTGCTGGACGACCTGGAGTTGTTTCGCATCGTCGCGTCCACGCTGGCCGTGCTGATGGCCATCGGCGCAGGCGTTGGCATCGCAAGAAAATTGACTACCCCCAAGGCCATGGCCGTACCGGTGCTGGGCACAATGGCGCTGGCTGGATTCTCATTTTGGCTGCAGTCCATTACCGACTGGCGACTGAGCATCTTCGGCCTGATGATTCTCTTTGTGGTGTATTACCTGCAAGACGGCATTGTGGGTTTTGTGCGCAACCTTTTTGCACGCAAAGGTGGCGCGACCGATAACCATGCGTTTCGCACGATTGACCGCTCCAAAGACGCCATCATGGTGGCGTCCAACACCGGCCACATTGAAGCCGGCCACGATCTGCTGACGGCCAAGGGTGTACTGATGCAGTTTGGTGGTCTCAAGGCCATCAATCAGGTTGACCTGCACGTCAAGCGTGGAACCATCCACGGTCTGATCGGCCCCAACGGCTCGGGCAAGAGCACGATGATGAACGTGCTAACCGGTATCTATGTGCCCACGGCGGGCAGCATCGAATTTGCGGGTCGCTCCGTAGTCGGACGCACGTCATCTGACATCGCGCTGTCGGGCATTGCACGGACCTTCCAGAACGTGCAACTCTTCGGCGAGATGACCGCGCTGCAAAACATCCAGGTCGGATTGCACCATACCTTTGGCAGCAGTATTCTGGACGTATCACTGCACACGCCCCGATACAGGCGTGAAGAAGAGGCCTCGGTGGAGCGCGGCCTGGGCCTGATCAACTTTGTGGGCCTGACAGGTCTGGCCAACGAAGAGGCTCGCAACCTGCCGTACGGCAAGCAGCGACTGCTGGAAATTGCCCGCGCCCTGGCGCTCGACCCGCAACTGCTGTTGCTGGATGAGCCTGCAGCAGGCCTGACCGCACCCGACATCAAGGAGCTGGTTACCATCATCCGCAAGATCCGCGACCACGGCATCACGGTGATCCTGATCGAGCACCACATGGACGTAGTCATGAGCATTTGCGATTCGGTTTCGGTGCTGGACTTTGGCCAGAAGATTGCTGAAGGCAAGCCCGCAGAAGTGCAGGCAGATGAAAAGGTCATCGAGGCTTACCTCGGCGGCACGGCGGCATAAGGACGCGGAGTACTACTATGTTGCACATCAAAAATCTCGAAGCGGGCTATGGCAAGGTACAGGTGCTACACGGCATCTCAATGGACATCCCCAAAGGAAAGGTTGTGACCCTGATTGGCTCCAACGGTGCGGGAAAGACCACCACCATGCGCGCCATCTCCGGCATGATCCAGCCCACGGCAGGTGAAATCACCCTGCACGGCAAGCGGGTGGATGGGTTGGAGTCCTATGCCATTGCCAAACAGGGTCTGGCACACTCACCCGAAGGGCGGCGCGTATTCGCCACCATGACGGTAACCGACAACCTGATTTTGGGCGCCTTTCCGCGCTTGACGGGCAGTCGACCCAAGGGCGATGTGCCCGGCGACTTGGAACGCGCGATGGAGTTGTTCCCGCGCCTGAAGGAACGGCGCAACCAGCTCGCCGGCACGCTATCTGGCGGCGAACAGCAGATGCTGGCCATGGCGCGAGCCGTTATGCTCAACCCGGAAATCGTCTTGCTGGACGAACCATCCATGGGGCTTGCTCCGATTCTGGTGGAAGAGGTTTTTCGCATCATCGGCGACCTGAAGTCGCGTGGCGTCACCATGTTGCTGGTGGAACAGTTTGCCGCTGCTGCACTCAAAGTGGCAGACTACGGCTATGTGCTGGAAAATGGCCGCATCTCGGTGCACGGTGAAGCCAGCAAACTGCGCGACGACCCGGCAGTCAAGGCGGCCTACCTGGGCGGCGGCCACTGAAGCGGGCGTGGCGCGAACTGCACGCAACGACTCACGCAAACCCCGTACGCGCTAACGGGCCACGGCCGAACGCATGGAGCCGGCAACATACGATATGCAGCCGACCGTGAGCAGCACGGACACCAACACGCCGGGAAAAATCTGAGCCAATGTTAATGTTTCACCCTTGAGAACCAGCATCATCAGCGTATTTTGCGCAAGTCCGGGCACCCACAGGTACCAGGGCGCATCGCCTGCGGGATTGAGCACGCTCACCATTGGTGCCAACCCAACCAGCGTGATAACCAACCCACTGCCGGCCTGCGCCTCCTTGAAGGTCTTGGACCGAATAGCCAGCGCCATCAGCACCGCACCAAGACCCGCAGCCAGCGGCAGTTGCAGCAGTAGAAATACAAACACCTCGGGAATACCGAACTGAAACATAGCCTGCAGGCTGTCGCTTCTCAGGAACCACTGCGCAGGCACGAAGCTCAAGCTGGCAATCAGCGCCACGGCCATACCCAAAATGGCAACGGCACCCCATTTGCCAATTACCAGTGCCAAGTGTTGCACCGGATTCATCAGCAACGGCTCAAGTGAGCCGCGTTCGCGCTCGCCGGCGGTACTATCCAAAGCCGCGGTCAAAGCACCGTAGAGCACTGCCATGATGATGAACATGGGAATGATGGCCGTGACGCGGGTAGCACGCGCCTGTATGCTTGCGAGGTCCCGCTCGTCAATCGCAATAGCTTGTAGCAACTCAGTTGAGACACCACGTAATGCGAGGCTAAGCGTCGCACGCTCCTGATTGAAACCCATCAGTAACCGCTGCAGCCCGGCCACCCCGGCACCTGCACGCTGGTTGCTGCTATCGCTGACCAATTCAACGCTGGGGCGTTCACCTTCCAGCAAATCGCGCTCAAACTCTGGACCTACAACCAATACTGGCTCCAGCAAGGTGGATGCACGCAACCGCACCTCATAGTCTTGGGGCGCAACCGTGATCGTGTAGCTCTGGCGCTCCAGATAGTTACGCAGGGTGGGTGCATATTGGATTCCGGCTGCCATCACCTCGCGCTTTTCCGCGCGCTCCTCCAGCGACGATATCAGCCCGGATATAGCCAGTAACAAAAGTGGCCCCATCAACACGGCAGGAATCATCAAGCGCAGCAGGGTGCGCCGGTCACGCAGGGCGTCTACCACTTCCTTGACCAGGACCACTCCAATGCTTCGAAAAAAATTGACATTCATGCGACCACACCTGCGTCTTGCGCTTCAAACGCAAGTTTGACAAACGCGTCCTCAAATTGGGTCTGTCCGGTCTGTGCGAGAAGTTCATCTACCGTGCCTTCGGCCACGCTTTGCCCTTTAGCCATCACCACCACGTGCTCGCACAACTGCTGCACCTCGGGCATGATGTGGGTAGAAAAGACGATGCATTTATTGCCTCCCTGCGGTGACTTCAGAAACCGCAGTGCTTCACGCAGGGCCCGAGTGGCCAGCACATCCAATCCGTTGGTGGGTTCATCCAGCACAATGTTGGCGGGGTCGTGAACCAGTGCGCGCGCCAACGCGGTCTTCATCCGCTCACCCTGGCTGAATCCTTCGGCACGCCGGTCCAGAATGCTGCCCATGTCCAGCAGTCGCGAAAGCTCTTGCGCCCGCGCATGGGCAGTGTCGCTGTCCATGCCGTGCAATCGGCCAAAATAGACCACGTTTTCGCGTGCTGTCAGGCGTGGGTAAAGCCCATGCGCATCGCCCAGTATGCCCATGCGCGCCAAGGCCCTTAGGGGTTGCTGTGCCACCGCGATGCCATCCACGGTGATGGAGCCACTATCGGGTTGAAAGAGCGCCCCCAGCATGCGAAGTGTGGTCGTCTTACCCGCTCCATTGGGACCCAACAACCCGGTAATACGGCCATTGGGCGCCGACAAATTAACACCCCTCACGGCCTGAATAGATTGCTTGCGCGCCCGACGAAAAAGCGGGGCAGCACCGGCCACCAAAAACTGCTTGCTGACGTTGACAATCTCGATCATGACTGAGCCCTCTTGACACTGCCAGTCTGGGTGGGCACAAATACGGGAGGGCGCGGCACCCTGGCGGCACAACCCGCATCCTGCGGCAATGCTGTCGCGTCAGTGGGCGCAACAATGAATCGGTACACCACGTCACGCATGCAGCCTACACCCATTACGCCATGCCCTGCCTCTGGAACCACAATATGTTGTGCCTTCTCGCCCATTGCCATGACAACCCGGGCGCCGTGCCGCGGGGGCGTTACCGGATCCGCGCCACCGCTCAGCACCAATACCGGGGACGACGCCGTTGGCACGGTGTAAAACGCAGGAGCAACCTCCCCTCGCGGCCAGAACGCGCAGACACGTTCGTACATTTGCGCTTCGACCATTCCAAAGTCTTCACCAACCGATTGCCCGTCGTTCGCAATACGTGGCGCATCTTCAGCACACATCACAGAAAAATGCATTCCCATTGCCAAACGGCTTACCTTGCGGGTGCTCAACACCCCCGAAAGGCCAACAAGCCCTGAAAAATTGCCCCTTGAAGCGGCATCAATTGCAGCAGGCAAACCAGATACCAGGGCAGGCGCGTACAAAGGCGCGCGAATCAATCGCAACACCGCAGAACGGGTTAGCTCAAAACTCTCCAATTTACCGGTTACAAGGTGATTCACCGAGACTTGTCGGGGCAACCCGCCAAGCAAATCACGCCATTGCTGGCGCAGGTGTGGAAACTGATTGGCACATGCAGTTGTGCCGTTGGTATCGGCCTCGCAGGCCTTGAGCACGGCGTCCATCGCGGCCTGCCCGTCGGCAGAAAAACTCACGGGCAAGACCATGTCGGGCGGGGCCACTCCGTCCATGACCGTGCGCCGCACCCTTTGCGCAAACTGCCGCAGGTACTCCAGTGCGGCACGCGTGCCATACGACGCACCAATCAGGTTCCACTTCGGAACACCCAACTGATCGCGCACGGCATCAAAGTCCTGCATAGCCAAGGTGGTGGTAAAAAACCGCATATCCCCATACGGCAGCTTTGCCAGAGCCTCACTGCATTGCCGCAAGCGTTCAAGTTGCTGCGCCAAATCCGCAATTTGATGCACGGGCAGTCGGGACTCATCAGCACAATGCAAAGGAGCCGAGCGGCCGGTGCCGCGCTGATCAATAAAGACGAGGTCGCGTCGACTATTCAGCCGGGCAAGCCGCGACATGAGCGCGGGTGCTGCATCAATAGCGCTTTGTCCAGGTCCACCGGCCAACATGAGCACCGAATCGAGCTGCTTGTTTCGCGCCATTGCAGGCACCACCAGGTAGTGCACTTCGATCATGGGGCCCGCAGGTCTGGCCGGGTCCAGTGGGCGCTGCACCACACCGCATTGCAATTCGTTAGGCATGCCTTGAACCCGGCAAGGATAGGTTTGCGCTTGGCCACCGCCAGCCGCGGCGGTGGAAAAAAATGACAATCCCAGCCAGCAGATGAACACTGCCGTATTCGACAAAAGCCCACGTGCTTTCATTCCAACCCCCCTGATTGAACACAGGAAACCCAAACGATGGCGCGAAGTATCGCACCAGCCCTCACACACCGCTTCAGCAATTGGAAGAAACACGGCCACTAAAAAAACCTGAACGGGCAAGCAAGCCCAAGTTCGCAGACAATCCCGGCCTGCGATGCGCCGTAGCGTTCCAATGCGGTGAAAACATTTCTATGGAGTCGGTGTCGATGAAGTATTCATGCACCCGGGCGTGCTTCTGGGCCCTGCTAGGGCTCTCAACCAGTCACTTTTCGCTGGCGTGGGCACAGGACATTGCGGTTACCAGTGGCGAACCGGTGCAGCGTGCACCTGGAAGCAAGCTCGAGCGGGTCGAAATTTCGGGTAAGCAATCCGGCGACAACGAATTGCGGCGGCGTGCCCAGACGGCCAAGCAGGTCTATGGCCGGGAAGAACTCGACAAGTATGGTGACGGCAACGTGGCCGATGTTCTCAAGCGATTGCCGGGAATCACCATGCAGGGCAATGCACCGCGTATGCGTGGCCTGGGCTCCGGCTACACCCTTATTCTCATCAATGGTGACCCAGCGCCACCGGGTTTTGCGTTGGACCAACTGGACCCGGCACAGGTAGAACGCATCGAAGTCACTAAAGGTCCAACCGCCAGCCAGAGTGCACAAGCGGTGGCCGGTGCCATCAACATCATCCTGAAAGATGCACCCAAAGTGTCGCAGCGCGACTTGCGCCTGTCGAGCGGCTACACCGTGGACCGCCCCACGATTTCGGGCAGCTTCACCCTGGGCGAGAAGTGGACCGATCTTTCCCTTTCACTGCCGATTTCGCTGTTTGAGTGGCGCGGGGGGAACACCAGCACCGTGCTGCGCAATGCGCCGGGGCTTGACGGACTGGCCTCGCTGTCCCAGCAGCGCGGTGAGCTACTATATTTTGGCCATGGCATCAACCTGGGGCCACGCCTGAACTGGAGGCTCAGCGACGACGAATCGCTGACCTGGCAAAGCTTTTTGCAAAAAGGAATTTGGAATAATCAGTCCACTTATCTGAACCAGGTTCTGGCCGGCAATCCAAGTCTGGAAGACGATGCAGGCTTTCAGGGTGGCTGGCAAAACGTACGCAGTAACCTGCAGTGGATCAACCACTTCACCGCGGCAGAGCGCATCGAACTCAAAGCGGGGTTATCCTCTTCCAAGGGCAGCTTCGACGGACAAACCTTTCGATTGGGAGAGCCGCAACGCCGCACCCTGGCGGACAACGCAGATCTCAGCCTGACGCAGGCCGGCAACTACAGCTGCCTGCTCAACGATGCGCACAGTCTTACCGTTGGGTGGGACCTGGAGTGGCGCCAGCGTGACGAGAAGCGCGACATCACCGAACGAGGTGTTCCCCAGACGGTGGAATTTGAAGGCCAACCGTTTTCTGCGCGCGTTGAACGTCGAGCCTTTTTCATCCAGGACGAATGGGAGATCAGCAAACGCTGGTCCGCCCAATTGGGTTTGCGATCCGAGCAAATTGGGACCAGGAGCCAGGGTGTAGCCTCACCTCTGAGCAACACAAGCAACGTTTTAACTCCTATGGTGCATCTGAACTACAAGTTCGATGCAGCGGGACGCGACCTTGTGCGTGCCAGTATCACCCGTAGCTACAAGGCACCCGACCTGTCCACCTTGCTCGCTCGCCCATCGATCAGCAGTCTGTTTGCCGACACCTCCAAATCCAATACCGAGTTGTCTCCCGACCGCATTGGCAACCCTGCCCTGCTACCCGAGCTGGCCACAGGGCTGGACATTGCGTTTGAGAACTATCTGCCATCGGGTGGCATCATCAGCGTAGGCGTCTTCTACCGACAGGTCAATGACTTGATCCGCGGTGTGACGAGTCTGCAGAGCGTCGCTTGGTCTGGCGTTCCAAGATGGGTATCCACACCGGTCAACTTTTCCCAGGCCATGACGCGCGGAATGGAACTGGAGGTCAAAGGCCGTGCGGGTGAATTTCTACCCGGCCTGGTGGATGCCAAGTTGCCATTGAACCTGCGTGGATCGGTCAACATCTACCAGTCCGCCGTTGAGGCCCTGCCCGGCCCCAACAATCGCCTGGACGGTCAACAACCCTGGTCTGGCAATCTTGGCTTCGACTACCGCTTTGCCGGACTACCCATGACTGTAGGTGGCAACCTGGCCTTCACGCCCGGCTACACCACCCTGCAAACGAGTTCACAATCGCTCGACCAGTCACGAAGCCGCAGCTTGGACATGTTTGCACAGTGGGTCATCAGCCGCAAAATTTCTGCGCGACTATCGGTCAACAGCTGGTTTCCTGTGGATACCGAGTCACAAACCACGACTGTAGACGGGTACTCCAGCAACACGGTGCGCAATGGCCGCAGCAGCTTCATCCTGGGTATGGAAATCAAGTTGTAGGTTGAACGGTTTGCAACCTGTCATCACCGATTGGGCTGAACCGCGCGGTACAGCGCACGCAGCAGGTCGGTCTGGGTGATGATGCCAACCAGACGATTCTCAGCGTCAATGATGGGAATGTGATGGTGCCCCCCGCCGGAAAAAATTGGCACCAGCTCGATCACATGCCGATGTGCACTGGCCACCTGCACTTTTCGGGTCATGATTTGTCCCACCACCTCAGGCTTGGTGGAGTGCGTGGAGCCACTGCGCTGAATGAACGCGCGCCAACGCCCGCCGATGCCGCTGAGTTCGTCCAAACCCGCCCGTCGCAAGAAATCCGCCATAGTCAAAATGCCCACGATGCGCCGGGAGCGATCGACAACCGGCAGGGCCTTGATATGCTGCTGACGCATCAACAACCAGGCTTCGTCCAGAGCCGTTCCAAACTGCACGGAAACGGGCTCACGCGACATGATGTCGGCACACAACAACGCCCCAAAATTGCGATGATAGGAAGCCAACTCCGCGTGATGCAACAAATCTTCAAGGTCATCCCGGCTGACATCGAGAACCTGGTTGTAATGCGCCAGGGCTGCGTCCAGGTCCGCTGTGCTGAAGCGGGCTGGTTCAGCGGACGGTGCGCTGTTAGTGCGCTGTGCATGGGGATAGCGGCGTCCGGTCAGGTTGTTGTACGCAATCCCTGCAAGCACCAGTAAAACCGAGTTGAGAAAAACTGGCACCAGCGCAAACTGGTAGCTAGTGGCATGGGCCAACACTGCCAGCAGTGCTGATGCCCCTCCGGGCGGATGCAGGCAGCGCAATGTGAACATCACACCCATCGCCAGCAGCACGCTCATGGATACAGCCCACAAAGAATCACCTAACAGCACTGAACAGGTGATGCCCACCAGCGCCGAAATGGTGTTACCCCCGATTACCGCCCAAGGCTGTGCCATTGGACTGGCGGACACCGCAAACACCAGCACCGCGCTGGCCCCCATGGGGGCGACCAACCAGACCGACGACAACTCCGGGCTGACAAACCACCGACTGACCAAGGCAGTGACCAGGATGCCCACACCGGCCCCGACAATTGACCGCCACCGCTCACGTGCATCCACCTGAACCGGAATGGTCAGGGTACGACGCGCTCGCCCCAGTCGGTCGAAAAACGCGGCAAAGCGCATGGTGGAATCAGAGTCGAGCGAAGTCGATCACGATGGCACCGGGCTCCTTCTGCACATACTGAATAGACACGGCGTCGCCATAGCGGGCCGTCAACTGGTGCAGCAAAGGGATCGGATCATGGTCGTTGCAAAAGCGCATGGTCTCGCCGGGCTGCAATGAATCAAGCGCACCAAAGATGGCGGCATGGCGAAATCGCTTGGCAACGCCACGTGCGTCAAACGGATAGATAGCCTCAGGGGTGACGTGGCCGGTGGCGCATGAACTCATGGATTACTTTCAGCAGAGGTAAATAAAAGATGTATTATAAATAGATGTTCAACAAATCAAAACTTCTCAATGAGCTTCTCGGATAACACCGATAAGAATATTGAAAAAACGCTGAATCGTGCCGATGCAGGTACGGTGCTGGCGCGCGAAGCGGGTGTGCGATGGCGCCTTTGAGCGGGGCAGTTTCAGCGGTCCCGGCAGCGTAAAAGCGAGCCCACTGGTCGAAAGATGGATTTGGGTCTGCCGCGCGCGCAGCC
>CAIYDK010000297.1 GCA_903924955.1 uncultured beta proteobacterium
CGTAGGGGGCGCTCAGGCCCACTGCGGCCAGGAAGGTGGCCGCCCATGCACCCGCGCGTACCGTGCGCTTGCCACGTCCGGTGGCGATTTCGGCCACAGCAACGTAGGCAGCCAGGTGATCGTTCCAGACCAGGCGGTAAAAATGGTTCAGGGTGGCGTGTCTGTTCATGGTGTCGGCCCGGTTACTTTTTGGTGGCTTGACTCTTCACATCTAGGTCTGCTTAAAACGGCAAATTGGCGCTGACCCAGATTCGGTTTTCGCGCAAACTGCCGTCCTGGTCGTTGCCGTTGGCCGTGGGGTTGGGGTTGTCACCCCTGCGCCGCGCCAGGGAAGCCTTGAACTGGCCACCAAAGGAACTGATCCACGACAGGCTCAGGCCGTAGCCGCGCAGGCAGTAGGCGTTGAGTGCGCTCAGGGGGTCACCGCTGGGCGCTGCGTTGTTGCGGTTGACGGCCGTGATCTGCGCCCAGTCGTAAAAGGCGCCCAGGTTCAGGCCCGCAGGCAGGCGCAGGCGCGCATCGAGGCTGAAGGTCTGGCCGGCCGTACCACTGCCCTCGCCGCTGGGGTAGGCGCGCACACCGGAGGCGCCACCGAGCGTGAGTTTTTCGGAGGAGTCGAGGTTGCGGTCAGCACCCTGCATGGAATACTGGGCGTAGAGTGAGAGTTCGTCTGTGACGCTCTGGTTGCGGCTCAGGCTGAGCTTCCACTTGTGGTAAATGCCTTCGGTCTGGCTGCTGGCTGCATCAGCGGCCTGATTGGCCGAGTTGGTCAAATCGACCTTGCCCGCCAGCAGCGCGAGACTGGCGTTGCTGACACCACCACCGCCCAGTCCATCAAAGGCGTTGGTGTTCAAGCTGAGGCTGGCCACGTCGATGGTGTAGCGGTTGGTGGAGCCAGTGTTGGTCCAGTTGTCAAAGGCTTTGTGGTCCAGGTTGGCCAGCAGGTTGAAGTTGGCGCTGCGCGCGCGCAGCAGCGGGTAGCTGGCCTCCAGCCCGGTGGTCTGGGCCGTGCCGCGGATGTCCAGGGCGGCGCTTTCGGGCGTGATGACGTTGTAAGCCAGGTGCGAGGTGTTGATGCCAAAGCGCAGGCCGTCGTAACCCAGCGGCGTTGTGATGGCGAGCCGAGCGTACTGACTGCCCTGGGTCTTGGTGAGATTGAGGCTGATCTGCTCGCCCCAGCTCGCCAGGCTCTCCAGGTAGAAGTTGCCCGATATGCGCTCGGCACCGGTGCTGCGCGTGCCGCTGTCGTCAGCCTCGACGTTGCCAACAAAAGCGGGGGTGTCAACCAGTTTCAGCACCAGATCGGTTTCGCCTTCTTGCCTGCCTTCACGAAAGGTAGATGTGGCGGCAATGCCAGGCAGGTCGTCAAGCAGCATGACGGCGCGCTCGATGGCGTCGGCGTTGATCGCCTCACCGGGCTGCTGGCGCGCCTCGATGTAGCGCAGTGCCTGTGCAACAGGCAGATGGCTGGGCGCCTCGCCGTCGATCAGCGTGGCGCCAAAGCGGCCTTCGATGATCTGGATGGTGACGCTGGCGCCCTCGATCTCTTGCTTGGGCAAGTAGGCTCGTACCACCCAGCCCGCTGCGCGATAGCGCTCGGCCACGGCAGCAGCGGCAAGTTGCAGGTCAGAAAAACTCAGTGGGCGGTTTAGAAAGCTGGACAGCACCGATTGCAGTTGCTCTTCGCTCAGGAGGGTATTGCCGTGCAGCTCAAACCGGGTGACGGTCACGGACAGACCTGGCACGGCCTTCATCTCGGGCGCCGCCGCCGGTGCATCAGGGCGAATCAGGCGCTTCGGAGCGGTCTGGCGGTCACGCTCGATTTGCTGCAGCAGCGAGCCGGCGTCAGGGACGGTTTGGGCAGGCACGCTCTGGATCAGTAACGTGCACAGCAATGCTGCAGCGGCGTTGTTGGAGGATCTGGTCATGGCGTGCCCGGTTCTGCGGATTTGTCGATAACCGATTTCAGCAAATCGAAAATCGCAAAACTTGCAACTGCTTACAGGCAGAGGCTGCCAATTTCAGCGGTCATCCCGGACCATGGTTGTCATCCCGGACCGCGCAGTTGTCATCCCGGACCTGATCCGGGAACCAGTGCTACGCCACCCCTGGATTGCGGGTCAGGCCTGCAATGACAGAGGAACTCGCAATGGCTGGGTTGTTCGTCAGTGCAGCAACTGCACCGGCAGGCAGAGCTGGTAGCCTTCTTTCCACAGCGATTTGATCGCCGGGTCGGGGGCGCCGACTTCGTGCATCTTTTTCTTCAGGCGAGAGATGCGCACTTCCAGCGCGGCTTTGCCGGAGTCGTCTGGCTCGATCTGCAGCAACTCCTGCAGCCGCCAGTAAGAAAGTTTGCGGCCCGGTGCCTCGGCCAGGTTTTTTAGTAGCACCACGTCGGGCGCAGTCAGTGTGACCCTCCCGGTCGGGCCGCTCAGTTGCAGCCGTGCCGTGTC
>CAIYDK010000298.1 GCA_903924955.1 uncultured beta proteobacterium
CCCAGTACCAGGACGCCGCTTACACCATGGGCCTCAAGGTGGTGACTACGATCAACCAGGCCGAACAGCTGGCTGCGTATGAGTCGGTGCGGCGCAATGTGCTGGCCTACGACCAGCGCCACGGCTACCGCGGCCCGGAAGCAGCTATCGACCTGCCCGCTGACGAAGATACGCGCAACGACGCCATTGATGCGCTGCTGCAAAAACATCCGTCCAGTGACGGACTGTTGCCCGCCGTGGTGACCGAGGTGTTGGCCAAGTCGCTTAAGGCCGATCTGGCTTCTGGCGAATCCATCCAGATCGGTGCCGAGGGCCTGGGGTTTGCCGCTGCAGCGTTGCAACCCAACGCCAGCAAGGCCCTGCGCCTGCGCCCGGGGGCACTGATTCGCGTGGTGCAAACGCGCAATATGAAGTGGGCCGTTTCGCAACTGCCCGAGGTGGATGCGGCCTATGTCTCGCTCAACGCCCAAAGCGGCGCCTACCGCGCGCTGGTGGGCGGTTTTGACTTCCGGCGAAAAAACTTCAACCACGCCACCAGCGCCTGGCGTCAGCCCGGCTCGTCCATCAAGCCCTTCATATATTCGGCGGCACTGGAACGTGGTTTCGCTCCCGCTACGTTGATCAATGACGTGCAGCTCTCAGCGACCACCACGGAAAGTCTGAAGTGGGACCCGCGCAACGACGATGGCAAGTACGACGGTCCTATTCGCATGCAGGATGCGCTGGCGCATTCCAAAAACGTGGTCTCGGTGCGCATTCTCAAAGCCATAGGCGTGGGCTATGCGCGCGACTTTTTGCCCCGTTTCGGCTTCGATGCCGACAAGCATCCGCAAAACCTCACCATGGCGTTGGGGACCGGGGCGGTTACACCGGTGCAACTGGCTGGCGCATACGGTGTGTTTGCCAATGGCGGCTATCTGGTGAGCCCCTGGCTGATTCAGCGCGTGAGCGACGCCAAAGGCAAAGTGCTGTTCGAATCCGACAAGCCCGCCACACCGCCCGAAGAAGCCCGCACGCTGGATGCGCGCAACGCCTTTGTCACCGACAGCATGCTGCGTGAAGTGACCCGCTCGGGTACCGGTGCACAGGCCAGCGTGAAGCTCGAGCGCCAGGACCTTGCCGGCAAGACTGGTACTACCAGCGATGCGGTCGATGGCTGGTTTGCCGGCTATGCAAACGACATTGTTTCGGTGGCGTGGATGGGCTACGACGAACCCCGCTCGCTGGGCACGCGTGAGTTTGGGGCTACGCTGGCCCTGCCGATCTGGATCGACGCCATGCGCCAGGCACTGGTGGGCAGCACCGCCAGAGAGCGAGCGGTTCCCGATCAGGTTTACTTTGTTGACGGCCGCTGGAACTTCAGCGAGTTTGATAGCGACGCCGGCGTCAAGACGCTGGGGCTGGATGACGCAACGGTGGACTGATTACCGCCTGCCGTCGGTTACTTGGAGTTCACTGGTCCCGTGCTGGGTCTTTCTTGCCGGAGTTCCAGCGTTTGATTCGACGTTGCCATTGCCCGAGTGGCTGCGTGCGATCGGCAGCGGCCCTGCGGGTGGAACTTGCGATCAGCTGGTCCAGTAGTGCATCCTGCGCCGGGTCTTCGTGTTTGGGGAATACGGGAACCACTTTCACCAGATAATCCCCCCGAGGACCCCGTGGTGCGCTCGGAAAGCCATGTCCGCGCAGCCGGTAGACCAGTGCATCGCGGTTCAGGCGCATCTGCTGCACGCCGTCCGGCGTGGGCACTTCGACCCAGCGGCTTGCCATCCATGCATATCCGTTAACCGGCATTTCACAGCGCAGCACGCCGTCATCGTCCAAGGTGAAAATCGGGTGGGGTTCGATCTTTACCTGGAGTTCCAGGCCCATCTCCAGGTCGTCGTGGTGTGAAGTCGGCAGGCTCAATACATGGCCATCGCGCACACCCGCGGGAAAACGCACCTGGCGTCGATAGGCCACTGCGCGCTCACCACTTCCGTTACAGGCTGTGCACTGTTCGCGCTGACGACCGTCACCGCCGCAATCAGGACACGACTCTTCGTTCCACAACCAGCCGAACAGTGCCCCCTTGCGCACCGCACCGCTGCCACGGCAGGTACTGCACCGCTTTGCCAGCACATGCTGCCCGGTGCCGACGCAGTCTTTGCAGGTGTGTGAAAACTGGCCGCGCAGTGTGCGGGTGCAGCCCAGGATAGCCTCTTCGAGCGAGAGGTTTACTTTGCGGGTGTGCGTTTTCTTTGGGGAATCAGGGCCAGGCTTTTCCGTGGCGGGTGAGTCTGGCGCATCGTCATCGCGCAGTTGCCGGATGTGCTGGTAGGCCTTGTTGATCAGCTGCATGCGTCGGCCCGCGTCTGCCGCCGCGTTGCGATCGGGGTGCCACTCAGCGACCAAACGCCGCCAGGCTGCTTTGATTTGTCCATCACTGGCGCTGGAGTCCAGTCCCAATTCCTCGTAAGCCGCCTGCGTGTCCATGTGGGGGGTGTTTCCTAGCTTTCTGATACTGTTGCGCCGCTCGGCGTTGTAACACGCCGGTTGGTGTCAGCGGCGAATGGCATCGTATCAAACTGGCATTGCCCCGCCCTGACACCAGATCCGCGAACTTCAGCTCCAAAAATGCTACCGTTCGTGAACACCTTTGGGCGCAAAGCCATCGGGATTGGGAAAACACACACTTATGAGCAAACTCGGCCTTACAAGAGACAAAATCTACCGGACTGTGGCACGTCAGTTACACGGCGTTGTTCCCTGTTGGCTATGTGGTGAGCATGTTGCCCCGGCAGAATCAACCCTGGAGCATATCCAGCCATTGAGCGAGGGCGGCAGCAGTCACGTTGATAACCTGGCCATCAGCCACGGGCGCTGCAACAACCAGCGCCACGCGAAGAAGCCCAACTGATGCGTCTTGGCGTCGGCTTGGGAGACAATTCAGCCCGCTATGACGAACCACCCGAACTCCGCACCCCCCATGCCCCAGAACAGCCCCGCAGCCGAGCCCATGCTGGCGCACCTGCAGCGCCATATTCAGTCCAACGGCGGCTGGATTGGGTTTGACGACTTTATGACCCAGGCCCTGTACGCACCCGGACTGGGCTACTACAGTCGAGGCGCCATGGTGTTTGGGGCCATGCCGCAAGGCCTGCGCACGCCAGACGGTACGCTCAAAGGCGCGGGCAGTGACTTTGTGACCGCACCCGAGATCACGCCGCTGTTTGGCCAGGCGCTGGCCCGCCAGGTGGCGCAGGCTTTGCAATCCACTGGCACCGACGAGGTCTGGGAGTTTGGTGCCGGCACAGGTGCGCTGGCGTTGCATATTCTGGACGCACTGGCCGCCCTGGGCGTAACACTGCGCCGCTACACCATTGTGGATTTGTCGCAGCCACTGAAAGCGCGCCAGCAAGCCACGCTGCGTGCCTATGGCGACACGGTGCAGTGGGCTGACGCCTTGCCCGATGTCATGCGTGGCGTGGTGGTGGGCAACGAGGTGCTGGACGCCATGCCCGTCAAACTGCTGGCGCGGGTGGCTGGTGTGTGGCATGAGCGCGGTGTGGTCTGGGCCGATGGCGCGGCGGAGCAGACCCTTGCATGGCAAGACCGGCCCACCGATTTACGCCCGCCAGCGGAGGTGCCCGGCGGGCACGACTACCTGACCGAGATTCATATTCAGGGTGAAGCCTTTGTGCGCACGCTGGGTGACCGGTTGCAGGCCGGCGCCGTGTTCCTGCTGGACTATGGCTTTCCGGAGGGCGAGTACTACCACGAGCAGCGCCACATGGGCACCGTCATGTGCCACCGCGCCCATTTGGTGGATGACAACCCGCTGGTTCATGTGGGCAGCAAGGACGTCACCGCCCACGTCAATTTCACCGGCGTGGCCGTGGCCGCGCAGGACGCCGGGCTGGAGGTGCTGGGCTACACCAACCAGGCGCACTTTTTGATTAATTGCGGCATCGCAGACGCCATGCAGGCGGGCTCGCAGGCAGACCGCATTGCCGCGCAAAAGCTGATTCTGGAGCATGAGATGGGCGAGTTCTTCAAGGTCATTGGCCTGACCGCCGGGGCCTACTGGGACGCCATGGGATTTGGCCACGGGGACCGCACGCACCGGCTCTGAGTCACCGGGGGCGTTGTGGCCGACGGGCGGACACTTTGCGGCCCGCTTCACCAACTTCACGGTTGCGCCTGAAACCATGTCGCTGATGTGCCAGATGGTGGCGGACGGCGAGGTGGACCACCTGGTGGCCGAGCGCGTATGGCAGGAGCTATCGCGCGGGCGGATGGAAGCCCAGCCCTCCCGCATGTTTGCGGTACTGCGCGACTGCGGTGCGCTGGCACGCCTGTTACCTGAGCTGGACCGCCTCTGGGGGGTGCCGCAAAGCACCGAGCACCACCCCGAAGTCGACACCGGCCCGTTTTACCGACGTGCTGCAGGCCTGCGAATGCGATGCCCGCGGCCGACTGGGTTTTCAGGACGCAGCCTACCCGCAGGCCGCACGGCTGGCACTGGCGCTACAGCAGGCGCTTTCGATTGCTACAGATTTAATAGCTGCTGACGCTCAATTGGCGGGGGCTA
>CAIYDK010000299.1 GCA_903924955.1 uncultured beta proteobacterium
GGCGGATCAAGACTGGCATCCGCACCAAAGTGTGATGGCAGGTCAGCCATGATTTTTGACCAATCGCTGGGCGACAACATTCCAGGTGGAAACGCCATGTGGCACGCACCGCATTCTGTGCGCCATGGTGCGTTGTCTTGCGGTGCATTCCAAAGATCGTCGCGGGCATACGCGGCGGCGCAAAGCGCAAACAGGCAGATGACACGACGCAATGCCAGCGAATATCCGGTCAATTTGGACATACCACCCAGTGTGGCCCCACCCGCCACAGAAGCTGCCTATTTCGCAGGTGCGGCAAATTGCGACATGTAGTCCGCCACTGCTTCCATGTCGGCCGATTGATAGTTCTTGATCAGCAAGATCATGTCGGGATTGGCATTGCGCCGATCACCGTCACGAATGTACTGAATCTCACGCAACAGATATCGGTAATGCTGCGCAGCAACCATGGGGTAAAACTTTGCGCTATTGCCTTCGCCTTTAGCGCCATGACACTCCGCACAGTCCTTGTCATACAGTTGCTTGCCCCGGGCCAAAGCAGTGCCCGCTCCCTTACCGTTGGCTGCGGGGATGGGCAGTGCCTCCAGATATACCGCAATGTCGGCGATGTCAAAAGCGGTCAGGACGTGGTCATCAATAAAGGGTTCCATCTTGATGTTGCTGCGCCGCCCGGAACGGATGTCTGCAATCTGTTTCATCAGCACGTTGGCATGCTGACCGGCCAATCGGGGGTAGGCCCCGCTGACGCGACCAGAAGCATCCTTGCGGTGACAACCCTGACAGGGCTGAAACGCTACTTCGCCACGTACGGGGTTACCTTTTGCCTGCAAAGCTTCCTTCAGCTCGCCCTTTATCTCGTTCCAGGCGGGGGTCTGTGCCATCACCAGTGCGGGCCACAAGGACACCACCATCAACAAGGCTAAGATTTTTTTCATTGGCTGTTCTCCTGACTAATCTGAATTTATTTTGAATCGAGGCCAACCAGGTATTCCGCAACCGACTGGATTTCTTCTTCGGTCATGCGTTTCGCCACCACACGCATAAAGCGACTCACATCGTTAGAGCGCTCCCCGCTGGCGAAATTCTTAAGTTGCTGCGCAACATAGGTCGTATGCTGCCCCCCGATTTTTGGATAAATCTGGTAGCCGACGCCGCCGGGCAAATGGCAGCCAACGCAGGCCGGGACACCAGACTCTTCGTTGCCCTCAAAAAAGACCATCTTGCCGAAGGCAGCCGCCTTTTTGTCACCCTCGGTTCCTGGCTTGAGCTTCAGGCTGCTGTAATAGACGGCCAAAGGAACCATGTCCTCTTGCTTGAGGGCCGCCACAACAGGGGCCATGATGTCGCTCTTGCGACGACCGGTTTGAAAGTCGCGCAACTGCTTGACGATGTAGCTTTCCTGCAAGCCAGCAATTTTGGGGAACATCGGGATGGCACTGTTGCCGTCCTCACCGTGACAGGCCATGCACACGGTTGCGGCGATGGTCTTGGCATCATCTGCCATCGCGTTGCTGGCAAACCCGCATCCGACGGCAAGGACGGCTGCGAAGCCGATCAAGCGGTGAAAGCGTTGCTTTTGGTCACAAATAGATCGATAGTTCAATTTCAGCTCCTTGGGCAGACGTGTCATCGCTTACAGCTTGTATTGCAGGATGAGGCCAATGACATTGGCGCGGTAGTTTTGTGCCCCTGCGTCCAGCAGCAGTGTGCCGCTGTCGTAGTTGGCCATCACGCCGGTCAAAACGCCGTCGTAGTGCCAGTCCTTGACCTGGCCAATCTCCAGACGATCAAACACGCGCAACGTCAGCTTCTTGCTCATCGGAATCAGCGCATTGAAGCTCAGCGTTTGCTGGGTATAGGTCATGCTAGGCAGGGCGCTGCCTGCTATCAGCGCCTGCGCCTGCTGCGTAGCTGCCACACCACTGATAGCGGTGCTACCAAAGGTGTAATCCACGTTGGTCGAGCTGTTCATGTAGGTGTAGTCCACGCCCAGTCGGACCGTACCCACCGCTGTCTGAAAGCCAATGCCAAACATGTTGTTGTTGTCATCGCTATTCATGGACCATGCGGCAGACAGTGGCCGTGTTCCACCCACGCCATTTACGTTGTCCGAACAGGCGGAGTATCCGTAAGCAGACAGGTTAGCCGCCGTACAGGTGTTAACCACCGGGCTCAACGCAACACCAGAATTCATGGCCATCAACTTGTTGCCACGCTGATAGGAATAGAAGGCCGTGATGTTGGTCCCTGTGGCAGGCTGGTAGTTCATGTCCAACGTGAGGGAATTGAGCTTGTCCGTCTCCAGTCCGTAGAACGAGTCCGGGTACTTCACGTCTTTTACCTGAAGCACCGCACCGATATCCAACTCTTCACTGGCCAGAATATTGAGTCGTGCGTTAAAAACGTTTTGATCCCGATCAGCCTGGTCGTACTTACGGAAATAGTACGAGTAGCGGTTGAACAGATTGGCATTAACCACGGCCGTACCGCCAGCAGGGCTGAAGGCTCCGTATCCCAGGGTCCCGGCCATTGCGATCTGCGTAGCCGGGTCCAGGCCTGGCAAGCCAGTGCCCAGGTCGCCAAAGGTGCGGAAGTTGTAAAAACTGCCGCGCTTGCTGGCGGTCTCCAGCGTGGTGCGCAAGGTGGTGTCACCCAGGGCGCGGTTGACATAGCCGATCTTGACCTTGTTCTCCCAGGTCTGGTCGCGCTCACGGAAGGTCCGATTGAACTCCTCCCGCTCGATGGCGGCATTGACACTGCTGGTGCGTGTCAGGTCGTAATCTGCCGTCACGCCGTAGTTGATTTGCCGGTTCGAGCGTGCCTGCCCGTAGACCGGTATGTTGGATCCGTTTGCGACTGCACCTCCAAAGCCAAACTGGCAGCTATTGGTCAACGCATTGGCGCTAAATCCCGGCGGGATGTAGCAGCTACCGGCCTTGCCGGGTGTGGCACCGGGTTGCAGGCCGACAATCAGGTCCAGGCCGGTACCATTGCCGTCCGCCGGGCCGCGCCCAAATTGCCCGGTCAACGGGTTGTAGGCGGTGTAGCCACCCTTGTTGTCGGCATTGTGGTTGCGGTATGAGCCTTTGATGCTGAGATCATCGGTGGGGCGAATGCTCAAGCCCAAGTCCAACAGGGTGGTGTCGATACGCTGCTTGGCACTTTGTTGGCTCAAGGCCGCTGTGGTATTCCAGTTGGACACCAATGCGGAGCCTGCGGCATAGCCGCTGCTGGCCGCCGCAGTACCAAACGTTGTAACGCCCGCGGCTGCCAGTTGCGCACTTTGCGCGGGAGAAATAGGGGCCTGAAGCACGTCGTCCTGCAGGCTGCTGCCGAACGATACTGACGCGTTCAAGCGCCCCTTGAAGAAGTCTGGAAGTGACCGCGCAAACTCTCCCTTGACGTTGTAAGCGGAGTTGTCAGGGTAAAGGTCATAAGTAGCCGTCCCTATAGCTGCATACGGGGTAATCGAATTCAGCAGCGGGTACTGGACGTTGAGCGTGTCAATGTTGTTCTTGAACACCGAAGCCATCACCCGCACATTGGCCTGTGTGAGTTTGTCGGCATATTGCAGACCAGCCAGGAACTCGTGGGTCAGATAGTCGATCGGTTCTGCAATTTCGGTCGAAATATTGGCCTCATTCATCGCAAATGGCCGTGCGCCTGTGCGCTGCTCGCGGGTGTAGCTGGCATAGCCCTTCCAGTTGTCACTCAAGGTTACGTCATAGCGGGCACCCGCCTTTTTGCGCACCAGGCCGATTTCGCTGTCCGGAACAGTGGCCAGATAGTTCTGGATGGCCAGAGCCTGCCCGCCTTGCGCGGTAGTGACCACTGCGTTGGAAGTGGCAGAGCCATTGCCAACGGTGGTA
>CAIYDK010000300.1 GCA_903924955.1 uncultured beta proteobacterium
ATCGGCCACATCACCTACCTGAGTGATGATGTGATGAATGAGAAATTCGGCAGACAATTGAGAGACGCTGTACTGGGCAGCGCTGATGGATACAAGTACACCACCCAGGACGTAGAGTTCCAGATCGAGAGTTACTTGCGTTACCAGGGCGACAAGTTTGCCGAGTACTTTGACGCAAATACCTACCTGCTGATCACCAGGGCGCTAGACTACTTCGACCCTGCCCGAGCCTATGGCGGTGACCTGAGCCTGGCACTTCAGGGTGCGACCTGCAAGTTTCTCCTCGTGAGCTTCACCACCGACTGGCGTTTCAGTCCCAAGCGCAGCCGTGAAATGGTTAAGGCCCTCCTGGATAACCAGTGCGACGTCAGCTACGCGGAAATTGATGCGCCGCACGGCCATGATGCATTTTTGCTCGACGACCCCCGTTACATGGCCGTAGTCTGCTCTTACTTTGATAGCATTTCGCAATCCTTTGGAATGGATGCTTTGCGTACGGGGGCCACAGCATGACCGACATCCACACCATGCATGCCCTGGCCCAACTGGTTCCCGAGGGGTCACGCGTGCTCGACCTGGGCTGCGGCGATGGCGCGATGCTGTCCCATTTGCAACAGACCCGCGGCTGCACCGGCTACGGCGTAGAGATCGCCGACGCCAATGTTCTGGCCTGTGTGAAACGTGGCGTCAACGTCATACAACTCAATCTGGACGAGGGGCTGGCCCTGTTCGGCGATGCCTCTTTTGACGTCGTGTTGCAGATCGACACCCTGCAGCACCTGCGCAATGCCGAAGTCATGCTGCGCGAGACTGTGCGCGTAGGCCGTGTCGGCATCATTGCTTTTCCTAATTTTGCCCACTGGCCCAACCGCCTGAGCGTGCTGAAAGGGCGCATGCCGGTGACCAAGCGACTGCCGTACCAGTGGTACGACACGCCCAACATCCGCGTGGGTACGCACGCTGATCTGGCCACGCTGGCCCAGCGCAACGGCTTGCGTGTGCAGGACAGCTTCGGGCTGCAAAATGGCCAGACCGTGCGGCTGCTGCCGAATCTGCGAGCGGGAACCTCCGTCTACAAACTCATGTCGCCGCGCGAACGCGTCTAGTGCTGACACGTCGATCGGCGTCCAAGCGTTTCTCTGCGCCGTGTGCTACATTTCGCCCATCGGGGTGTCAGCTCCCCGGTGTCGGGCCAAACAGGCCCCAAGATGGTGTCCCATCCAATTGCTGGTAACGCAACAGGAGTAATCCGTGGACACCCAAAATTCGCATGATTCAACCCGCACCGTCCCGTTTGCCGAGGCCCTGCGCTTCTGGCTCAGGCTGGGCTTCATCAGCTTTGGCGGTCCGGCCGGTCAGATCGCCATCATGCACCGCGAACTGGTGGAAGAGAAGCGCTGGATCTCGGAATCGCGCTTCCTGCACGCGCTGAACTACTGCATGGTGCTGCCCGGCCCCGAGGCGCAGCAGTTGGCCACCTACATCGGCTGGCTCATGCACCGCACATGGGGTGGTGTGGTGGCGGGCGTGCTGTTTGTGCTGCCATCGCTGTTTATTCTGATTGGGTTGAGCTGGGTCTACGTGGCCTTTGGCAACGTGCCCTGGGTAGCCGGCGTGCTGTACGGCATCAAGCCGGCGGTGGCGGCCATCGTGCTGCAGGCGGTGCACCGTATCGGATCAAAGACATTGAAGAAACTGACGGTAGCCCCCGTACTCTGGGTGGTAGCTGCTATGAGTTTCGTAGCAATCTATGGATTCAATGTGCCGTTTCCGTGGATCGTGGCGAGTGCGGCGCTCATCGGCTGGCTGGGTTCACGCTGGGCGCCAGCGCAGTTCGCGGGCTCTGGCGGTCACGGTGGGGCCAAGTCTATTGCACTGAAAGCGGGTGAGACCGATTGGCTGATTGGCGACACCACGCCCACGCTGCCCCATGCACGCTGGTCACCCGCGCGCCTGGCTGTCGTGGTCGCGGTCGGCTTTGCCCTGTGGCTGCTCCCCATGGGCGCACTGATGGCCTGGCAGGGCTGGGACAGTACGCTGGCACAGATGGGCTGGTTCTTCACCAAGGCGGCATTGCTGACCTTTGGCGGCGCCTACGCCGTGCTGCCCTATGTCTACCAGGGTGCGGTCGAGCACTTTGGATGGCTCACCGGTGTGCAGATGATCGACGGTCTTGCGCTGGGCGAGACCACGCCCGGCCCGCTGATCATGGTCGTTGCCTTTGTCGGCTTTGTCGGAGGCTGGACCCGGGAAGTGTTGGGGCCGGATGCGCAGTTCCTGGGTGCGGCGCTGGCCGCCACGGTGGTGACCTGGTTTACTTTCTTGCCGTCCTTCATCTTCATTCTGGCAGGTGGCCCGGTGGTGGAGTCCACCCATGGCAAGCTGCATCTGACCGCGCCGCTGACCGCTATCACTGCCGCCGTGGTTGGCGTAATTGCCAGTCTCGCTCTTTTTTTTATAGCGCATATCGCAATGAAATCGGGGGCTAGTGGCTCATTTGTCTCAAATATCGACTGGCAGGCGTTGTTGCTGGCTGCCGCTGCAGCCGTGGCGCTTTTGCACTACAAGGTGGGCGTGATTTCCGTGATCGCCGTCTGCGGCCTCGCGGGACTGGCCCTCCGGTGAGGCGCGGCGGTGTTGGCATTGTGCTGTTGCGTTGGGTGTCGCCAATGCGCCGCATTAGGCAATCCTCTCAAACGCGGGCCGAAAAATCGCCTTAGACTGTAAAACTATCCTTGTCCCAGCAACTCAGGAGTGTTTTCAATGCCGCGTCGTCGTCCCGTTGTTCGCCATGCCCATGTCGGAGCGCCCCATGCCTTGACTTCGTTGCTGGAGGGCCGAGGCCTGCTGGAGATGGCTCTGTTACCGGTTTCACTGCCTTTGTTGATGGAGGCGCCGATCGGTGATGGTCACCCGGTCTTGCTGGTTCCAGGTTTTATGGCCAGCGAATCATCGCTGATCGCCCTGAAAATGTTCTTACAGAACAAAGGCTACGACGTGCACACCTGGGGTCTGGGCAGAAACATGGGCTTTCGCAGCAAGCACGCCAACGCCCTACCTCAAAAGATTCGCTATTTGAACCACATCACTGGCAAGAAGGTCAGCCTGGTGGGCTGGAGTCTGGGCGGCGTTTTTTCCATGTACGGCGCCCAAAATGCGCTGGAGTGCGTGCGCTCCATCATTACGCTGGGCAGTCCGGTCAGCGTTGAGGCCACGGGAAGCCAGTCGCCCAACCTGGTCAAGGCCTTGTACCGCATGGTGTCGCACCGTCTGGGCGCTTCCGCTCACATGATGCAGCCCCGAGCCAAAGTCATGCGAGAGCGCCGCCGTCTGGCCATACCGACCAGCTGCCTGTATTCGTTATCGGATGGCGTGGTGCCCCCGCAAGAGGCCACCATCGATGGCGACCCGGCGATGCACGAAAACATCCAGGTACCGGGCAGCCACATCGGCCTGGGCTTCAACGGCATTGTGCTGGCCATCGTGGCCGAGCGCCTGGCACAGCCTGAGAACGAATGGACGCCTTTTACCGCCCAGGGGCTTCTCAAACGCGCGTTGAGCGTCACGTTTTGTGGCGAAGCCGTAGCCCCCGCATCCGCTGCCACCATTTGAATAGAGAGAGCCAACCATGCGCCAATTGAGTGAACACGACGCCGCCTTTATCTATTCAGACACTGCGCACGCTAATTCCAACGTGACGCTGCTGCACATTTATGACCAGTCCACGGCACCGGGTGGCGTCGTTCGTTTCAAGCAAATTTTGGCCCATGTCAACAGTCGACTCGACCAGTTGCCCAATTTCCGCGAAAAGATCCTGCGGGTTCCACTGGACCTGGATTACCCGTACTGGATCGAAGACGACAACTTCAATATTGAACACCATGTTCACCATATTGCCCTGCCAAAGCCGGGAGATTGGCGCCAGTTTTGCATTCAGTCAGCGCGCATCCACGCGCGTCCGCTGGATTTAAATCGCCCGCTGTGGGAGATGTATGTCATTGAGGGGCTGGACAGTTTTCTGGACTTGCCCGTCGGAAGTTTTGCGGTACTGCTGAAGGTTCACCATGCGGCCATCGATGTGGCCAACGGAAACGAAATCACCAAGTTGCTGCACGACATAACGCCCGCGGCGCCAGTGCCGTTCCCGGCAGCGCCCTGGTTTCCGGAGAACGCACCGGGCAATCTCCAGTTGTTCTGGCTGGCAGGCGTTAATTTGGCCTTGTTTCCCTTGCGCATGGCGCAGCCATTGCGTGCCAGCTGGACGGCATTGAAGTCAACGGCAAGGACGTTTGCCGGTGAAATCATGGGTCTTCCCCATACGTTCCCCATGACGCGCTTCAATACCGAAGTGTCACCCCAGCGCGTTTTTGACACTCGCCGATTTGCACTGGAAGACTTCAAGGCTATTCGTGCACTGGTTCCCAACGCCACAGTCAACGATGTGGTCCTGGCCGTGTGTGCAGGGGGGTTGCGCTGCTACCTTGAGTTGCAGGAAGAACTGCCGGGCGAAACCCTGCTGGCCGCCGCCCCCATTGCCGTGCACAGCGATCTGGAGTCCAATCCTGAGACCAACTTTTCCTGGGTGCGCGTGGCCCTGGCGACCGATGTTGCCGACCCGGTGGAGCGACTCGCCTCCATTCGGGCGTCGAGCTCTTCTTCATCGGTCATGGCCCAAGCGCTCAGCGCCCGTGAGTTG
Organism: uncultured beta proteobacterium; assembly: GCA_903924955.1. Lineage (GTDB taxonomy): Bacteria > Pseudomonadota > Gammaproteobacteria > Burkholderiales > Burkholderiaceae_C > Allorhodoferax. The sequence continues at coordinate 4,697 of CAIYDK010000300.1, forward strand.
ACCAATCTGGCGCAAAATGCCCCCTCATTGGCGATTGCCGCCACCAGCAAGATGCTGCGATCGGCCTCCGCTTTGTTGGGCGACTGGGCGCCTCTGGCTAACTGCGCGATCACGAATGTGCCAGGGTCTCGTGTACCGCTGTACTTACAGGGAGCACGGCTGACCTACTTGTCCGCCATCATGCCGATTTCTGACGGTATGGGGCTGGTTTTCTCTGTTACAGGCTACAACGACACCATCGTGATCTCGTTTACCGGCTGTGCGGAGCAACTGCCCGACCCTGAGGTGCTGGCGCAGTGCCTGCGGGACAGCTTTCAGGACTACCTGGCGCTGGCACAACGCGCCGCACGTCGCAAGCCACGAACTGCCTCGGTTCGGACACCGCAGTTATCGGCAGGCATTGCGACGCCGGACAAACCAAAGCGTGCACGGCGTGCAATCAAGCGGACTTCAGCCACTGCTTGAGTTTGCTGCGCGTAAAGCCTTCTGCTGAAGCCGGGCAATTTTTCCAACGGGGAAATTTTTCCTGATCGGGTCGGTTAACTCTGCTAAAGTCATTTTGGGTTTACAAGCGGTGGGGCAACCGGGGAGTGCGGCCGACCGGACCCGACAGGCTTATCGTGAAAATGCAAGCAAGAGGTGCAGATTTGGCAACTACTGAACCAGTGAACGGACTATACAAGCCAGGTTTGGCGTTGATGGCCAGACTGAGCGGTCGCAGCAAATTCTGGGTGATCGCTGCCCCCCTGCTGGCAGCCATTATTGTGTTGACAGCGCTGCATGTCATGGCATTGGCCCACATGCCAGAGACACCATCGGTGGGTGGTAACGGCCAAACCCAGTCGAATACCGAATTTTGGATTACTCTTTTGATAGCCTTTTGCAGCGTGTTCCTGTGGGGTTACGCTGTGCTCAGTTTTTTCAAGAGCAACCAGACCGATCGGCAGCAGATCGATGACGTCATGATTCAAGCCACCACGGGTGACCTCACCGGGACGGCCGGTTCGCTGGGCATCGACAGTATGGGTAATTTTGGCAGGCAGTTCGAGTTGGTCACCCGGCGCATGTCAGAAATGGTTGCCAACATTCGCAGTGCGGCAGTTCAACTGGGGGACACTGGCAAGAAACTGGTGGACGACACCCGGTCTCTGGCTGAGCGCGCCCAGGCTCAAGGAGAGCACCTCACGCAAACCGCCTTGCACGTCCGTAGGGTCAGCGAAACCGTTTCGCGCAATGCCGAAGCGTCTCAAGAAGTCAGTGTCATGACGGATATGCTTCACAAGGAGGCGTCTGGCGCAGGTGATGAAATGAAGCTGACCGTGGGCAGTCTTGGGCCGCTGCAATCGACCGCTGGGCGGATGAACGAGATTGTTGGAACCATTGATGCCATTGCATTTCAGACCAATTTGCTGGCACTCAATGCTGCGGTTGAGGCGGCGCGCGCAGGCGAGCAAGGGCGGGGCTTTGCCGTGGTGGCGGCTGAAGTGCGACGTCTGGCAAAGAGCAGTCAAACGGCATCCGCTGAGGTGAGGGGATTGATCCGGGAGTCTTCGGAAAGAATCAACAACACGGTTGAGCAGATCGAGAGAATCAACAAGGTCATGGAAAGCCTGGTCGCGGGGATTGGTGAGATTGCGACCAATGTCAACGTCATGGCAGAAGGCAGTGCGGCACAGAGTTCAGCTTTACAGGACGTGGTGGCTGCTGTGGGTGATCTGGATGTTTTGACCCAGGAGAACGCGGCTTTGGTGGTACGCGCCAGCGCCAATTCCGATAGCATGACTATTCAGGCGTCCGAACTGGAAATTTCAGTCAGCCATATTCAACTGCGCCAGGGCTCCGCTGATGAGGCCCGACAAATGGTTTTTGATGCGATGGTAGAGATTGGAAAACTGGGCCTGCGTGAAGCGATTTCTGTTTTCCATGACCGCCAGAGCCGGTTCAACTGGAAAGATCTTTATGTATTCATCCTTGATCGCCAGGGCGCCTATGTCGCTTGCGGTTCCGATGCCACGCGTGTGGGAGTTCGGTTGGGCGATTTGATCGGTGAAGTCGGTGAGCAACTCACCACAGACGCCTGGAATGTCTGTGACAAAGATGACGGTGGATGGGTCACCTATTCCATATCGAATCCGCTCACACAGGAAGTGCAAACCAAGTTGTCGTACGTTGTGCCAATTGATCAGGATCGGCTCATTGGTTGTGGCTGCTACGTAAACGCACAGTGGGTCAATTGACGTGGTGTGAGGTGCGCCTGCGCCGATATGATGGCGATGGGAGCGCTTTTGTTCAGCGTCATGGGGTCTTTTGTTTTTCTAGGGGTTTCCCTGAGTTCGAATGTCAAATACTGGATGCATTATCCCAAGGTGAAAATTAGCTGGGGATTGGCACTTTCCCAATAACAAGGCTACCATTCAAAATTGAGATCTATGCTAAATCCGCCCATGCTTTCGTCTAATGATCCTTCGCGCACGTCCCCTGACAGCCAGCCTTTGACTGGATTGTGTTTGGGGGTTTTACCAGTCTGGGAGCGGCACTTGGCTACATCGCGTAGCCAGTCAGAAGTGGCTGTCACGCAAATGCTTAAAGCCTTTGCCGATATTGGTCCGCATATCGACTTGGCCGAGCGACAGTCACAGCAGATTACTGAGGCCCTTAGCCAGTGCGATGCGGGTGTGTCTGGTCTGACGCGGGCCTGCGAACGTGTTTTGGCTCCTGTTTTGGCGGACCCGCTGTTGCCAGCGACTGCAGTCGCCGCCATGGGCGAGGTTCTTGGTATGGTGCGTCGCGCGGTTGATGCCCTCGAAAATATCGCCAAACCTTTTGCCCATGAAACTCAAATGGTGGCCGAGCAAGTCGACCGCATGTATATGGGCTTTCAGTACCAGGATCGCATTAGCCAGATGATGGCGCTGATTGAAGGCGACATAGCCCGCTTATATGAAGCATTCGCCACAGGTGGGGTTGGTGCTCCGGCTTTGTCCGACTGGTTGGTGCGATTGGAGTCGCAATATGCCATGACCGAGCAGCATCGGGATCATCAGGCAAAAGATTCTGGTGATCCAGGGAACGACAGCAATAACGAAACTACTTTTTTTTAAGAGGTTGAAATGGCAAAGACGATTTTGGTAATTGATGACTCTGCAAGTCTGCGTCAGGTCGTAAGAATGGCGCTGACCGGCGCTGGCTATGACGTGCTGGAGGCGGGTGACGGCAAGGCTGCATTGGCGCTGATGGATGGACGGCAGGTCAATATGGCAGTTTGCGATATCAACATGCCTGTCATGAATGGCATTGAATTCGTCAAGGCTGCCAAGCAATTACCTGCCTACAAATTCATGCCCATATTGATGCTGACGACCGAGAGTCAGGACTCCAAAAAAGAGGAAGGCAAGGCGGCTGGCGCAAAGGCCTGGATGGTCAAGCCATTTTCGCCTACGCAACTGGTTAGCGCGGTTGCCAAACTGTGCACGTAGGCATTGCTGATTGCGGTAAAGCCGCCGGAGTTTGATTTTTTGTTGATGCAATCTGGGGATTTCCATGAATGATCGATTTGAGCTTCCCTCTGATTTGAATATATACAGTGCGCTGGAGTCGCGCGATGCGCTACTGGCGTGGGTGACCGAACAGATGACGAAGGCCAAAGGGTATTTGGAGATTTCGGCCCGGGATGTCGTTGAAGTGGATGGCTCCGGTCTGCAGTTACTCGCCGCGTTGAGTAACATGGAGCAGACATGGCATCTGGTGGAAGCCAGTGAGCCTTTTATCGAGGCCTGTCGAACCTTGGGTTTTGTTGATTGGCTGGATAAGCGATACCTCAAAGAACGTTCCGGGGAGTCCCACACATGAGCTACAGCAGCGATGCCGACCAAGATTTCATTGCGCAGGCCATGCCCGCTTTTATCAGCGAGGCGGCTGAGCAAATTGAGGCCATTGAAACCCTTTTACTAGAGTTGGAAGAGCAGCCCGATAACCGAGAACTGCTTGACTCATTGTTTCGGTGTGCGCATACCGTCAAGGGTTCTGCCGGCATTTTCGGCCTTAACCGGGTGGTGGAGTTTACGCACCATGTCGAAACCTTGCTGGACAAAATGCGTGATGGCGATATTGCTCTGACTCCCGACATCAGTACATTGCTGCTGCAATGCAACGACCAGATCAAGTTTTTGGTGGATACCGCCTCGGATGAAAGTGCCGATACGTCTGAGCAGAAGTCCGACCGTGCGGATCTTGTAATTCGGCTTAAAGCGCTGACGGAGCATGCTGACCCAGTACCGGCGGTCGCCACCGGTGCGACAGGAGCAGAGTCGGGCGCCGCCAGTATTGCCGCAGGCGGGTTGCGTATCTGGACCATTTCTGCGCGTTTCGGTCCAGAAACGTTTCGCAACGGCATGGACCCGCTTTCCATAGCCCGTTACTTGCGGGACATGGGTCGGGTGATTAGCGTGCGCTGTGGCGCTGAAACCGTTCCGCCCCTGGTGAACCTCAATCCCGAAAGTTGCTATTTGAGTTTTCTTATGGAACTCGAAACCACTGCCAACCGCGAAGATATTGAAGGTGCTTTTAGTTTTGTTTTAGATGACTGCGAACTCGATGTAGTGGCGCCGGAGACCGAGGGGCAAAGGTTGACCCGCGCGATTGAAGAGATGCCTGAAACTCCGCGTCTTGGTGAAATGCTGGTTTCAGTGGGTGCCGTGTCACAAGTCAAGCTTGATCAGGTGCTTGGCAACCAGCAGCAGTCCCGTGGAATGCCGCTGGTGGGTAAGCCGAAGTTGGGCGACTTGCTGGAAACGCAAGCGGGGGTGGCGCCTGAAGTGGTCGCAGCAGCCTTGGGCAAGCAGCAAAAGATCCGTGAGAACGCTCCGAGCGAAGAGCGTTACATCCGCGTCCAGGCGGATCGGCTGGATGCGGTCATTAACCTGTTGGGCGAGTTGGTGATAGCCGGTGCCGGGGCCACTTTGCTGGCGCGCGAGACACATGACTCTGCGTTGATTGAAACCAATTTGTACATGAATGGCCTGATCGAAGAAATTCGCAATGGCACTCTGGGCCTGCGCATGGTGCCAGTGGGGGAAACCTTCAGCCGGTTCCGGCGCGTGGTGCGTGACACGGCATCCAGTTTGGGGAAGGAAGTCAATTTCGAAATTGTGGGGGGCGATGCCGAGTTGGATAAATCCATGGTGGAGAAAATCGCTGACCCGCTGATGCACCTGGTTCGTAACTCCCTGGATCACGGCTTGGAAACCCCCCAGGAGCGCTTGGCATCCGGCAAGTCTGCAGCAGGTAAGTTGGTCTTGAGTGCGCAGCATGAGACTGGCGCCATTCTGATTCGTATTGAAGACGATGGGCGGGGCATCAACCGCGAAAGGGTGCTGCAACGGGCATGGAATCGCGGTCTGGTGGAGCAGGGCGTGGTGCCCAGTGATGACGCCATCAATATGCTCATTTTTGAACCCGGATTTTCAACCGCCGAGCAAGTCACCAACCTGTCGGGACGGGGTGTCGGAATGGATGTGGTGCGCCGCAACATCGAAGCATTGCGCGGTTCACTCAGATTGACCAGCAATCCTGGCAAAGGGCTGCAAGTAGATATTCGCTTGCCGCTTACCCTTGCCATCATTGATGGTTTTCTGGTCGGTGTTGGCAAGTCCAAGTTTGTGCTGCCGTTGGAGTCGGTAGTTGAGGTCATCGAGGCAGGTGGCAACCATGTCAAGGTGGATAAGAATGGCCGTCACTGCCTAGAACTGAGAGGTGCTGTTTTGCCCGTGGTGCGGTTGCGCACGCTCTACAGCGTGGAGTCCCACCACACCGAGCGGGTCAGTGTCGTGGTCGTGCACTCCACACGCGGTCAATACGGAATTGAAGTCGAGGTATTGCTGGGGCAACAACAAACCGTTATCAAACCGCTGGGGCGCCTGTTCAAGACCCTGCGCGGAATTTCAGGCTCGTCTATTCTGGGTAGTGGTGAAGTAGCGCTGATTCTGGATGTGAATTCGTTGGGTGAGCTGGTGACCGGGGCGGAGGCTTTGACAGTGCCCGGTTGAGTACACTTTTTACATCGCGAAAGCATTTGTACGTTCTTATTTCAATTTCTATAAACGGATCTCTAACATGGCCCAAAATTCCACTTCCTGGATTTCGCGACTTTTCAATGGCGGCGACTTGGAGCGCCGGATTGCCGAGCTCGAAGCCGAACTGAAAGTTCGCACGGACATCATGAACATGACGAGCATCGTCTCGGAGGCAGATAAAAAAGGCGACATCGTCAGCATCAATGAAAAATTCATTGAAGTCTCCAAGTACAGCCGCAGTGAATTGATTGGACAGCCGCACAACACGACGCGTCACCCGGATATGCCCAAAGAGACCTTCAAGCAGATGTGGTCCACCATTGGCCGGGGCGAGATGTTTCGCGGCATTATCAAAAACCGAGCCAAAGACGGTACACCGTATTACGTTGACGCAGTGGTTGCCCCGATTTTGGGTGACAACGGCAAGCCAATGAAGTACTTGGGTGTGCGTTATGACATCACTGCGGCGGAAAGCGAGCGCCAAAATGCGCGCGGCATCATCAATGCGATTGACGCATCGTACGCCTATATCGAATTTGATCTGGGTGGTAACGTGCTCAGGGCGAACAAGAATTTTCTTCATGTGATGGGCTACCAAAGTGATGAGGTCGTGGGAAAGCACCACCGTATGTTTTGCGACGCATCGGTATCAAACGCGCCAACTTACCAGCAGTTTTGGCGCGATCTGAACGATGGAAAGGCGCAGAACGATGTCTTCAAACGTGTCACGAAGTCAGGTCAGCAGGTTTCCCTTCAAGCCGTTTACGCCCCTGTCACAGACGAGATGGGGAGGGTCATCAAGATTGTGAAGATTGCGACGGATGTGAGCGCCGAGGTGAAAGCCAGCGATATGTTGCGCAACGCCGTGGAGCAGGCGCAGGTGGTGACATCTGCCGCGATGAAGGGTGATTTATCGCAGCGCATTCCACTAGAAGGTAAGAGTGGCCCCATCGAGTCCATGTGCAATGGTGTCAACTCGCTCATGGAGACGACCTCCGTGATTTTTTCGGATGTAGTGCGGGTGTTTGGCGCCTTGGCGGCCGGCGATCTTTCCCAGCGTGTCACTCGCGACTATGCGGGTACCTTTGGGCAGTTGAAGTCCGATGCCAACGACACGAGTGAAAAAATGGCGGGCATCATCGATGACGTCGGGCGGGTGTTTTCGGGCATGGCCGCCGGTGATCTTACGCAACGCATTACCCGCGAAGCGCAGGGCATTTTTGATCAGGTTAAGCAGGACGCCAATGCCAGCTCTGAGAAGCTGGCCAGCATCATTGACGAAGTGCGTGGTGCGGCCGATGCGTTGACGGGCGCGGCCAACCAAGTGAGTGCCACCGCGCAGTCGCTGTCACAAGCCGCCAGCGAGCAGGCAGCGAGTGTCGAGGAAACCACGGCGTCTATTGATGTCATGTCAGCCAGCATCAGTCAGACCAGCGATAACGCCAAGGTCACTGACGGCATGGCCACCAAGGCCAGCAAGGAGGCCACTGACGGCGGCTCAGCCGTAAGCCAGACGGTGGTTGCCATGAAGCAGATTGCCGCAAAAATTGGTATCGTCGACGACATTGCCTACCAGACCAATCTGCTTGCCTTGAACGCCGCCATCGAGGCGGCCAGAGCGGGCGAGCATGGCAAAGGGTTCGCCGTCGTAGCCGCTGAAGTCCGTAAGTTGGCCGAGCGCAGCCAGCAAGCTGCCAAGGAAATTGGTGAACTGGCTGGCAGCAGTGTGTCTACCGCCGAGCGGGCAGGCAAGCTGCTGGACGAAATTGTGCCCAGCATTCAGAAAACATCTGAACTGGTACAGGAAATTGCGGCTGCCAGCGCCGAGCAAAGTGAGTCCGTGGTGCAAATCGGCGGTGCCATGGGGCAACTCAGTAAAGCGACGCAGCAAAACGCATCAGCCTCTGAGGAACTGGCCGCCACAAGCGAAGAGCTTTCGGGACAGGCGGAGCAACTGCAACAATCCGTTGCATTCTTCAATTTGGGCGACGAAACGGCCAAGGTACGCAGCCGCCATGAAATCGGGGGCAATGAACGGCGTGGCGGCGCTCCAGCGCCGCGCCTTCATGCGCCACTGCGACCGACCGCCGTGCGTGGAGGCGGGTCTAATTTCAAGCCTTACTGATCCGAGCATCGCATGAGCACCGAAGACGCAACCCTGCAGTACCTCACCTTTGCCTTAGGTGATGAAGTGTTCGCCATGGACATACGGACCGTGCGCGAAATTATTCAGCATGCGGCCATGACCGTTGTGCCCTTAATGCCGAAGTTTGTACGTGGCGTCATCAACTTGCGCGGAGCTGTTGTTCCTGTGATTGATCTGCAGTCTCGGTTTGGCCGGTCTACCACATTGGTCGGGAAAAAGACCTGTATCGTGATTTTTGATGCCAGCAGTGAGGGCGAAAAGATGGAGCTCGGCTTGATGGTGGACGCCGTAAGCGAAGTCATTGAAATCGAGCCCGCGCAGATCGAACCACCGCCTCAGTTTGGCACCTCAATCCAGCGTGAATTCATTCGGGGTATGGGTAAAGTGGATGGCGAATTCATCGTTATTCTGGAGCCTGAGCGCGCCTTGAATGTCGACGACATGGCCTTGCTGGCAGAAAAGTCTGCTGTGGTTTGACATGACACACATGCAAATCAAGATACAAATTCAAATCAACATTCGGCGCTAACGATGAGGTCGGACGCGTCGGTTCATTTCCTTTGCGGATCAGATTGATGTCGCCATGAAGAGTTTCAATTTATCCATCAAAGCGCGTATTTTGTGGGGGTTCGCCCTGCCGATTGTTTTGTTTCTTGGGTTTACCGTTTGGCTTGGCGGTCAACTGGCCCAGGTTAAACAGAGCATGGCGAATGTGTCGGAGAGCAGCGTGCAGTATGCGCTGTTGGCGACTCAGCTCGATAAAAACGTGGTGCAAATCCAGCAGTTTTTGTCCGACATTTCTGCCACCCGTGGCAAGGACGGATTGGACGATGGCTTCCAAAAGGCACAGGAGAATTTCGATGCGTTGAGTACATCGCTGGACCAGTTCGAAAAGCATTTCGCGGCGATAGGTGACGCACCATCGCTCCAGAAAATGCGGGAGATCAAAGGCAGCGCTGTCGCCTATTACTCTGCCGGCCAAGCCATGGCAAAGGCCTATGTTGCGAGTGGTCCAGACGCCGGCAACAAACTGATGGCGGGGTTTGATGGTGCGAGCGAGACCCTGCAAAAAGCGCTGGCACCTTTTGTCAAATCCCAGGTTGACCAAATGAAATCTGACCTGAGTGCCTCAGAGGCCAAGGCAGATCAAATCTCCCAGACGGCCATGTGGATCGTGGCGATGGCGGTTGTCGTCGCCATCGTGGTGGCGTACGCGGTGACCACCAGCATCACGCAACCGCTGGCTAAAGCACTGGGGGTTGCCAATCTGGTGGCTTCGGGCAAGCTCGATACCCGTATCGAGGCGGATGCCACCGAAATCGGTCAGCTGCTCAGCCCGCTGGCGAAAATGCAGGCCACATTGAAACAATTTGAAGCCGCGCAACAAGAGATGGCGCGCAACCATGACGAGGGAATGATTGACCATGTCATGCCGGTCGACCAACTTGAGGGCGCATACCGGGCCATGGGGCAGTCGCTGAATCAACTGGTTCAGTCGCACATCGCCGGAAGCAAGAAGATCGTGGACTTGGTAACCCAGTATTCGGAAGGCAAGCTCGACACGGTGATGGAGCGTTTGCCGGGTCAAAAGGCCCGTATCAGCGAGGCGATGGACAAGGTACAGCGTTCATTGCAGGATGCAGCCGTGGCGGCACGAACAAACTTGCGTATACGCAACGCGCTGGACAAGTGCACCACCAACGTCATGATTGCGGACGTCGATCTCAACATCATCTACATGAACGAAACCGTCACGGCGATGATGCAACGCAACGAAGCGGAGCTGCGCAAGACGCTGCCCCAGTTTGATGCCCGCACACTGATTGGGCGAAATATTGACGTGTTCCACAAGAACCCGGCACACCAACGCCAGTTACTGGCAGCGCTCAAGAGCACCTACCAAACCCAGATTCAGGTCGGCAGTCTGCACTTCAGCCTCATGGCCAACCCAATTCTGGATGCACAAGGCAACCGCCTGGGCAGCGTTGTGGAGTGGGCGGACCGCACAGCCGAGGTGGGCGTCGAAAAGGAAGTGGCCGCTGTGGTCGAAGCCGCCGCCCAAGGTGACTTCAGTCAGCGTCTGGGGCTGCAAGGAAAGGAAGGCTTCTTTGCCAACCTGTCAACCGGTATGAACCAATTGTTGGGCACCAGCGAACAAGGCTTGACCGACGTGGCCGAGGTACTGGCAGCCTTTGCCGAAGGTGACCTGACAAGGCGCATTGAGCACGACTACCTGGGCCTGTTTGGAAAAGTCAAAGACAGCGCCAACACCACCGCGGAGAACCTCAGCCGCGTGATGGGCGAAGTGCGCGCAGCCGCTGACGCCCTGACCGGAGCGGCCAATCAGGTCAGCGCCACCGCACAGTCGCTGTCGCAGGCGGCGAGCGAACAGGCCGCCAGCGTCGAAGAGACCAGTTCACAAATCGATGCCATGTCGGCCAGCATCAGCCAAAACAGCGACAACGCCCGGGTCACCGACGGCATGGCCACCAAAGCCAGCAAGGAAGCCACAGACGGCGGCGGCGCGGTCAGCCAGACCGTAATCGCCATGAAGCAAATTGCCGCCAAGATCGGCATCGTTGACGACATTGCGTACCAGACCAACCTGCTGGCCCTGAACGCCGCCATCGAAGCCGCCAGAGCGGGCGAACACGGCAAAGGCTTTGCCGTTGTTGCGGCTGAAGTCCGCAAACTCGCAGAACGCAGCCAGGAGGCGGCCAAGGAGATTGGCGACCTGGCAGGCTCCAGCGTATCGACTGCCGAGCGGGCGGGCAAATTGCTGGACGAAATTGTGCCTAGCATCCAAAAGACGTCCGAGCTGGTGCAAGAGATCGCAGCGGCAAGCGCCGAGCAAAGCGAATCGGTGGTGCAGATCGGCGGAGCTATGGGGCAACTCAGCAAGGCTACCCAGCAAAACGCATCGGCCTCGGAAGAGCTGGCCGCCACCAGTGAAGAGCTATCAGGTCAAGCTGAGCAGCTGCAACAAAGCATCGCTTTCTTTAATACGGGTAACCAAGCGCCTGCAGCGCGCGGTCGCCATGCGGCACTGGGCAGCAACGAGCGTCGTGGCGGCAGCAGTGCAAGGGCAGCGCCACGACTGGCAGCGCCACTGGTGGCTGCAGCTGTGCGCGCCGGGACTAATTTCAAACCATATTGATGCAACGCCTTGTATAAGTGTTCACTTTTCAAAGGGAGATGAATGAAAAACAAGATCGAACCTACCGCGCAAGAGCGGTTGATGCGGGATGATGACTTCATCATCTCCAAAACAGACCTCAAAGGACGGATCAGCTATTGCAACCGGATTTTCATTGAGTTTTCCGGCTACTCCGAGCACGAGTTGCTAGGCGCTCAGCACAACATCATCCGCCATCCGGATATGCCGCGTGGCGTGTTCCAGTTTTTGTGGGACACGCTGGGCGCCCGCAAAGAGTGTTTTGCCTATGTGAAAAACATGTCCAGGGATGGTGGTTTCTACTGGGTACTTGCCAACGTAACACCTGATATGGATGCACAAGGTGTTCCCCAGGGGTATTTTTCAGTGCGACGCAAGCCCGGCCGGGGTGCGGTGTCTGCCCTGTCGGATGTATACAAGCTGATGCTTGAGGAGGAGCGCCGCGCCGGACCACGTGATGCCTGTGCAGCCTCAATCGCGTTGCTGACGAGTGTGTTGAAACAGAAAGGAGTTAGCTATGACCAATTCATCCTTTCGATCTGAATCGACCAAATTTGCGTGGACCCTTGCGGCTCTGTTGGTGGCGGGCGCCTCCGTGCATTGGTGGCGCGATGGATTCGGGTTATTGCCGTTGCTGTGGCTGGTTCCCGCACTCGGGTGCCTTGTGTTGTGGATGCGCAGTGAGGCGGGTAGTCAGCGGTTTTTGCTGGATATTCAGGCCATGGCGCAAGATGTTTCGCACGGCAAATTCGACCGTCGTATCAAAAACATCCCATCCGACGGTAGTTTTCATGCCCTGTGCTGGGACATGAATGACATGCTGGACCAGTTGGAAGCCTGCTTTCGCGAACAGGCCACCTCGTTGCAGTGCGCCAGTAGCGGCGAATATTACCGCTTGGCTCAGGCCGGTGGTCTGCGCGGCAGTTTTCACGAGTCACTTAACCGAACCAATGTGTCACTCAAAGCCATCGAGCAGAAAACGCTGGAAGAAGAAAAGGCTGCTGCAGAAAAGTTGGTGACACAAGAACGGGAACAGCGCATTGCCAACGAGAACCTGCGCATTCGCAACGCGTTGGACAAGTGCAGCACCAACGTCATGATTGCCAATGATGCCAACGAAATCATTTACATGAATGAGACTGTGACGGCAATGATGCAGCGCAATGAATCCGAACTGCGCAAAGCGTTGCCCTTGTTTGATGCCCATAAATTGATGGGTCAAAATATCGATGTATTCCACAAGAATCCGGCGCACCAACAGGGGTTGCTGGCAAGCTTGAAAGGGACCTACCGCACCCAAATTCCAGTTGGAAACCTGCATTTCAGCCTGAACGCCAGTCCGATCCATGATGCCAGCGGGATCCGCATGGGTACCGTTGTGGAGTGGGCTGACCGAACGCAGGAAGTGGCTGTTGAAAAGGAAGTAGCTGATTTGGTGCAGGCCGCCACCAAGGGCGACTTCAGCGGGCGCTTGAGCACCGAAGGTAAAACCGGGTTCTTTGCAAACCTGGGCACTGGCATGAACCAGTTGCTCGACACCAGTGAACGGGGTTTGACCGATGTGGCCGACGTGTTGGCTGCGTTTGCCGAAGGCGACCTTACCAAACGCATCGAGCACGATTACTCAGGTTTGTTTGGCAAGGTCAAGGACAGTGCGAACTCCACGGCGGAGAACTTGTCACGCGTGATGGGTGAGGTTCGGGCCGCAGCTGACGCCTTGACGGGTGCGGCCAATCAGGTCAGCGCAACCGCACAATCGTTGTCGCAGGCCGCCAGTGAGCAGGCTGCCAGTGTGGAAGAGACCACGGAATCCGTCAACGTCATGTCGGCTTCTATCAGTCAAAACAGCGACAACGCCAGGGTGACCGATGGCATGGCGACCAAGACCTCCAAAGAAGCGGTGGACGGCGGCGGTGCGGTGAGTCAAACCGTTGTGGCCATGAAGCAAATTGCCGCCAAGATCGGCATTGTGGACGATATTGCCTACCAGACCAATTTGCTGGCACTGAACGCCGCCATTGAAGCCGCGCGGGCCGGAGAACACGGCAAGGGGTTTGCCGTGGTGGCAGCTGAAGTGCGAAAACTTGCGGAACGCAGCCAGTTGGCGGCCAAGGAAATCGGTGATTTGGCGGGCAGCAGTGTGTCGACCGCGGAGCGTGCGGGCAAGTTGTTGGATTCGATTGTGCCCAGTATTCAAAAGACTTCAGAGTTGGTGCAAGAGATTGCCGCCGCCAGCGCAGAACAAAGCGAGTCAGTGGTACAAATCGGTGGTGCGATGGGGCAACTCACCAAAGCCACGCAACAAAACGCCTCAGCTTCAGAGCAGTTGGCTGCCACCAGCGAAGAGCTCTCTGGCCAGGCCGAGCAACTTCAGCAAAGCATTGCGTTCTTCAATATTGGTGATGGTGCACCCACACCAGCCAGTCGACACGCAATCAGCAGCAGCGAGAGACGGCCCGGACTGGGTGGACCTGTGCCGCGCCTGGGCGCTTCGATGCGCTCTGCGACCGTGCGCGGCGCAAGTTCCAATTTCAAACCCTATTAACGAAGTAGCCAGAGATTTTCTCCATGAGAACCGCGCAACAAGAAATCGAAGAACGAACCCGGCTGGCCGGTAATAACAAATTTGAGTTGTTACTGTTTAACCTGGGCGAAGCGCCTGGCAGTGGCCAGCGGGAGTTGTTTGGCATCAATGTGTTCAAGGTCAGGGAGGTGCTGGTGATGCCTGCCGTCACTGAACTGGCGAATGCCCACGAACACCTGATGGGGGTGGCCAATATTCGGGGGCAGATTATTCCGGTCATCAATCTGCCAGCAGTCGCGGGTTGTGCCCCCAAGAAGGGACTGAACATTCTGATGGTGACGGAGTTTGGTCGAACGGTCCAGGCCTTTGCTGTGGAGGATGTTCGTGAGATTGTGCGTCTGGATTGGGACCAGGTGCTTCCCGCTGAAAGCAGTCACGCAGGTGCCGCGATCTCCGGAATTGCCCGCCTCGACGGTGCCACCGCCGACACCCGACTGGCGCAGGTGCTCGACGTAGAGCAAATATTGAAGACGGTCATGCCCGTCACCACCGAAGAGATTAACAGGGAGGTGGTTGGGCCCGAACTGGTTTTGCCAACGGGCTCTGTGATTTTGGCGGTCGACGATTCAGCGGTTGCGCGTTCGGTGATTGAGTTGGGATTGAAAGCCATGGGTGTGCACTACATCATGACCAAAACCGGCAAGGAAGCCTGGGAGCGGTTGCAGTCGATATCGGACGATGCCATCGCCGCCGGGCAGCGCGCCGCAGACCGGGTCGCGGTAGTGCTGACCGATCTGGAAATGCCGGAGATGGACGGCTTTACCCTGACCCGTTTGATCAAGCAGGACCCGCGTTTCAAGACCATACCGGTGGTTATTCATTCATCGCTTACCGGAACTACCAACGAAAATCATGTGAAGAGCGTAGGGGCCAATGCCTACGTAGCCAAATTTGCACCACGCGAGTTGGCGGCCACTATTCGCGGCGTTTTGCCGCACTGACTATGGCTACACTTCCATTCAGTGATCAGGAATTCAAAAAAATCAGCAGCATCATGTACGAGGCCGCAGGGCTTTCGTACAACGACTCCAAAAAGTCTCTGATTCATTCCCGCCTGGCACCGCGGATTCAAAAATTAGGTCTGAGCGGATTTCCAGACTACATCGCCATACTGGAAGACGAGTCTGAGGCCGCCGAGTTTCAAATGGCCGTCGACTTGCTGACCACCAACGAAACCTATTTTTTCCGCGAACCCAAGCACTACGACTTGTTGCAAGAAGAGCTCGCCCGACTCGGGAACAGAAGTCCGATTGCGGTGTGGAGCGCCGCCTCGTCCTTTGGTGACGAGGCTTACAGCACCGCCATGTTGATGTCAGACATGCAGGTGATGGGCAAGATCGGGCCGGACTGGTCGATTCTGGCAACCGACATCAGCCACCGGGTTTTGCTCAGTGCCAAGGAAGCGGTGTACCCAGAGGACCGTCTGCGGGCGGTCAGTCCAGAACGACTGCGCCGTTATTGCCTGCGCGGCGACGGCCCATCGCAGGGACAAGTGCAGTTGCAGGACAAAATTCGTTCCCGGGTGCAGTTCGGGCAACTGAACTTGTGCAAGCCCTTCAGTGGCATGGGGCCATTTGATGTCATCTTTTTGCGCAATGTCCTGATCTATTTCGATCCCCCTACCAAGAGCGAAGTGGTCGATCGCGTGTTGGCGGCACTCAAGCCCGGGGGGCTGTTCTTTCTGGGTACGGCTGAGGGACGCGTTCCGTGCAGTACGCCGATCACAACCGTTATTCCGGGCGCGTTCCGAAAAACGGCGCGATGATGACAACACGCGCCCACTTCGGTCCCGCACTCACGGTCCAGCGGGCAGTTGGCAGAACCGTATTTTTAGAACAAGGTAGTTGCAATGGCCGTTAAAGTTTTTGTGGTGGATGATTCCGCTGTAGTGCGTCAGGCGTTGGCCCACATGCTCTCTGGCAACTCGGAGGTCGAACTGATTGGCAGTGCGCCTAACCCGCTTCTGGCGATGGAAATGATTCGCAAGAATCCACCCGATGTGCTGTTGCTGGACATTGAAATGCCCGGCATGGACGGACTGACATTTTTGCGCCAGATCATGTCAGGCACGCCCATTCCAACCGTCATTTGCTCCACCCTGTCCACAGAGGGTAGCCGAGTTGCACTGGAGGCTCTGAGCGCCGGTGCGGTGGCGGTGCTGGCCAAGCCCAAGCTCGGATTGAAGCAGCACCTGGAGGACTCGCGCCGTGAGATGATTCAAACGCTCAAGACGGCAGCCAAATCAAAACCAAGGCTGCGCGCCGCGGGCACCGAACCGGTTGCCGCGCGGCCTGCCGGGGCGACACGTGCGCCGGTTCTCAGTTCGGTTCACGCGTTTGCCATGAACAAGCCAGTGGTCATTGGCAGTTCAACCGGCGGCACCCAAGCGCTGGAACTGGTGCTGACGAGCCTGCCCGCCGATGCCCCTGGTATTGCTATCACCCAGCATATGCCAGAGAAATTTACCGCAATGTACGCCAAGCGGCTCGACGGCGTTTGCGCCATGAATGTGCGTGAAGCCAAGGACGGCGACCGTCTGGAGCGCGGCGTGGTTCTGATTGCACCGGGTGGCTTGCACATGCAGTTGCGCAAAAGTGCGGGCCAGTACTATGTGCATGTTGTGGATGGCCCACCGGTGAATCGCCACAAGCCATCGGTCGATGTGCTTTTTCGATCCGCCTCCGAATGCGGCGGCCGCGATGTGTTGGGAATCATCCTGACCGGTATGGGAGATGATGGCGCCCGCGGCATGAAGGTTCTGCACGATGGGGGTGCCCGCACCATTGCGCAAAACGAAGAAACCTGCGTGGTGTTTGGTATGCCGAAGGAGGCCATCAAGTTGCAGGCCGTGGATGACATCTTGCCGTTGGAGCACGTGGCGCGTGCCATTTTGCAGTTTGACTCGAGGGCCTAAACGGGGAGAAGGCATACAATCAAACCTGAGGGCCGGGCGCGGAATGACGGATAGGACGGCCATAGATCCTGAGACCGGACCGCCCAGCGCCAAGTTCAGCGCTCTGGTGCCCCTGATCATTGGCGCGGCCATGATGATCCAGACGCTCAATGCGACGGTGATCGTCAA
>CAIYDK010000301.1 GCA_903924955.1 uncultured beta proteobacterium
AATGCGCTGCTGCAGCACCGGGGCCACAACCTGATGGGCGCGGGCCGCTCTATTGCAGTACAATACTTCAACGAGCAGGCCTGCATCTTGGGTTTGGGCGCTTTTTATAGCCTGTCCACCGGCATGGGCCTGTCGGCATTTGGAGCCATCACCGTGTTTGGCGTGGTGGTTGCGGGCTTCATGTGGGTCATCAAGCGCTGGCACGCGCGCAACTGCCGCGATCACGCCGTCGACGTCGCGCACCTGCTGGAAGTAGCCCGCCACGACAACCTGCATGGTTGAAACCGGGCGGCCCGCTGGCGGCGCCATCCTGGCGGCGCTGGCGCTGATTGGTGTGGTGGTGGTACTCAAGACACCCGACTCCCCCTGGCCCTGGCCACAAACCATGGCCGATGGGCTGGCGCTGATGGGCGGGGCGTGCTTTGCCCTGACCAATGTAATGCTGCGCCGGCTCCAACAGGCACCACCGGCCGCTGGCATGTTGGCCATGTTCGGAGGTGGCACAGTGATGGCCACCCTCACCGCGCAGTGGGGTGTGCAGCACGGGGTGGTGGGTGCGCTGCCGCCCTTTGCGGCCGAGTGGCTGGGATGGGTCGGCGCCCTGAGTCTGTTTTTCCTGGTGGGCAACGTCGGGCTACAGTACGGCGCCGCGCGGCTGAGTGCCAGCGCCACTTCCATCATCATGCTGACGGAAGTGATTTTTGCCAGTACCTCCGCGGTGCTGCTCGGCGCAGGCGAACTCAACCTGCGCGTGGCAGTGGGTGGCGGTCTGATCCTGCTGGCATCGTTGCTGGCCACAGTGTCGTTTGGCCATCCACCCCGTGCCAGCACGTGATTTCATCTGGTGCTATCGTTTGCATCCTCTTCCCTGCCATTGCATAGACCCATGACCACTGTTTACGACTTTGAAGCCCTCTCCATCTCCGGCAAGCCCGTCGCTCTTAAAAAGTACAAAGGCAAGCCCATGCTGATTGTCAACACCGCCAGCGCCTGCGGCTTCACACCGCAGTTCGCAGGCCTGGAGGAGCTGCACAACACCTACGAGAAAAAAGGTCTGGTGGTGCTGGGATTCCCATGCAACCAGTTTGGCGCGCAGGACAAGGGCGAAAACGGTGAGATCGCCGAATTTTGCCAAATCAACTACGGCGTGACATTTCCCATGATGGCGAAAATCGACGTCAATGGCGGCGACGCCCATCCGCTGTACCAATGGCTCTCCAAGGAGGCGCCGGGCTTGCTGGGCTCCAAATCCATTAAATGGAACTTCACCAAATTCCTGGTGAACCGTGACGGCCAGGTGACCAAACGCTACGCCCCCACCGACACGCCACAGAGCATGGCCAGCGACATTGAAGCCCTGCTGGCAGGCGCATAAATAATCCATTCGATCTGAGCGGAACTGCTGGTTTACGCGTATCCGCAGGCTCTGCGTCCGTGGGATACTGCGCCCGTGAACGATTTGCTGTCACCCCCTGATGGGGAAAATCCCTGGAAGCTGGCCCTGGAAGGGTCCGGCGTTGGGGTGTGGGACTGGAACCTGGCTACCGGCGAGCAGACACACTCGGCGCATTGGGAAGAGATGATCGGGTACGCAGTCGGCGAATTGAACCATGGCTACCAGGACTTCATCGGACGGGTCCACCCTGACGACCTGAAATGGGTTCAAGACGAATCCAAGGCCTACGCCGTTGGCC
>CAIYDK010000302.1 GCA_903924955.1 uncultured beta proteobacterium
GCAAAACAAGACCACGCTGGTGATCGCGCACCGCCTCTCCACCGTGGTCGATGCGCATGAGATTCTGGTGATGGACGCGGGGCGCATCATCGAGCGCGGCTCGCATGCAGAGTTGCTGGCGGCGACTGGGCGCTATGCGGAAATGTGGGCCTTGCAGCAGTCGTCGGAGTGATTGTGGTGGCAGAGATTGGGGCATGGGTGCCCGCCTCATACTGTCAAATGCCCAGAAATCGGCGTGCACCCATGCCCCAATCTCTGCGGGTGGCGTTCAGGGATCGCGTAACAAATTTCAGTTTACCGCGATAGGCTGCAAGGCAGCGTAAGCGGGCATTTGTCAATGACTGCTGCAAGGAGCCCTATCTACCAGTCAACCGGTGGGGGTTTTCGCTGCCCAAATTCCGACAATGGCAATGTGTTTGTGCATACCCCGTGCTTATGCATGTCTGTTGGCACGTCAGAATCCAAAAGCCTTCGTAATCACGGCTTAAGCATGCGGCAGTTGAGTGCGGTATTGCCAGATCCCGCTTCAAGCGATCCCCAAGTGATTGGTTGATTGCCGGGCGCCAGGGGATCTGGTGCACCGGAAAGCAAATGCAGCCAAGCATTCGCCAGGTCACGATGCGTGATACCTGAAGGTGAGATCAACTCGGCCAACACTCGTTGGCGGCCAGTTTCTGCGAAGGGCTTGTTCCATAAAGCCAGCGCCGGTACCATTGTGTCGTTCAAACCGCTGATGGGCCCGGCATGGTAGCGCTTGCCGGTGTGGTCTAACATCAAGTTTTCGCCGTGATCACTAGTGAAGATGAGAAAGGCCGGCTCAGTTTGCTTATCAAGTACCTCTGCCGCGTCTAGCAAAATTTTTACACCGTATTCAGCGGCTCTGCCGTAACGCAATGCTTCGAGTCGCTCAATGTCCAAATCCAGAGGTTCTGGCGGAAAGTGCTGTGGCGGGTACCGGTCCTGGTAATTGAAATGCTGCCCGTACAGATGCAAAACCGCGGCTTTAGGCCCAATGCCACTTCGCTGCAAGAATCCCTCCAGTGCCACCACTACTTCGTCATCAAACGCAGGATGCTCCATTGAAGATGTTTTCTCAATGAAATCGTGCCCGCTTTCTGGCACTACCCACGATTCGTGGTTCATGATGTAAGCAGTCTTTGCGCCAGCGGCTTTAGCGACCGCTAGGATAGTCGGATTCTGGGCCGCACCGACACCATCAGTGGGATCAACAGCGGTCAACAACCTTGGTACAGAGGTGTAAGTTGCATTGCCACCGGCGCAGGCATCGCTGAATCGAATGCCGAGTCCGAGTTTGAGTCGTTTCGCGAGCGCTTCCGACCAAGGCCCCCGCCTCTCAACCATCAGCGCGTCGGCGCGCAAAGACTCACCAATGATGAACACCGCTAACCCGTCCACTGCCCGAAATCTGCGTGCGGCGGATCTTGCAGACCGAGCCGTGGCGTTTCGGGATGAGCCTCTGGCCATCGTGTCAAACCCCTGCGCTATGACCTCCTTAAATATGCCGATGTGTGAGAACCAGACCACGGTATTTCTGACTTCGGACGCTGATATGTTAGAAAAGGATTGCAGCGCAGTGCCGTTCATATTGATGGCAGAGGCAGGTAGAAGTGCCAACAGAAAAATTGAGCTGAAGATCGTATCTTGTCGTCTTGTTGGAGTTGTTCGACCGGCAATAATAATCCATGCCCATATCAATGCACACGTAGATAAAAGCGCGGCTGTTAGAAAACTCGGTTGCGCAACGCCCAACCAATACGCGGTCGACATTTCTCTAAATGCATCGACGCTCAATGCACTCATGGCGGCATTTGACGGACCGTACCCCGTGACGGCAACGCTGCCCATCCACACCAACGAAAAGGGGAACACGAGGGTTTGTGTCCAAAGGGATATTCTGAGACCACGACTTGGGAAAGTCGCCAGTAAAACTGCGCAGCAAAGCGCCCATGCCAGGGCTAGCCAGGGATGGCCAATGACAGCACCCGAAAGCGGCCAAACTGACATCGGCATGATGGCAGCAACAAATATGGCCGCGCGTTCTTTCCGCAGGTAACAATGACTTGATTTCATGGACCGGAGTGGCGATCTAGCGAATCGGAATATTTCCAAATTCTTCATTCATGGCATCGTCTTCAATGACCACCGTGTTGGGCGCTGCCACGTTAATCAAACGTGGGGTCATTGCAAGCACGACTTCCCTCGCAACCACTGGCGAGGCGACATTGCGGTGCTTTGCTAGGCGGGCAACAGCGCGTTCAGTGTCTAAATCCAGCGGCGAATTGGATGCAATAACCATGTTTTCTATCATCGCAATATATGGAAAGACAGCCAGAGCGGTAGTAACAATGTTGGGTGAACCCGTGGTGTTTAATAGCAGCATCCCTTTGGGTCGCAAGGCCCTGCTGGCCAATGTCATGAATTCGCGGGAGGTCACGGCGGTAGCACCCGCCCGCCAGTGGAAAGAGGTATTAAAGACAATAAGGTCGAACTTGGCGCTGGGGTTGGCCATCAACCAGCGTCGACCATCGTCAATGTGCAACTCGAATTTCGGGTCGGTCAAGATGGAACTGACTTCAGGAAACGTGGCGACCAGTCGCTGATAAGCCGGATTGATCTCAACTGAAACGACGTGCTGAATGCGCTCGTCCATCGTAAGCACCTTTGCCCAGGACCCTGATGACAGGCCAATCTCAAGTACTTTGGTTGGCGCATCGTGCATGGCCAGGAACCTATAAAGCCGTCTAATACCGTTGGCATCGGGACTTATCTGGGTGTTTATTGCGCCGTCGTAGATGCCACCACCGTAAACGACCTGGCGGCCACCCTCAAGATGCACTGCAACGATGCCAGACCGACTCTCAGCAACGAAGGAAAACTTGTCGGGAGTGAGAGTGTCAAAAAGCATCCGCTCCAACCAACGGTCGGCAAGCAAAGGCGCGGCAGTCAATCCAAACGCTGCCACGCAAATAAATGGAAATAGTTTCACTTTTATCTGGCTTTGCCACCAACTTTGTTCTGATCGGGCAACAGCAACAGAAAACGATGCCCAAACCAACAGCAGACTAACTATCAGCGTCAGCGCAGCAACCAACTGAATACTGTGTGCCAGTCCGACAAAATCAACCATTGCGTTACCAATCAGCAGCGCACCGGCAACGCTACCCGCAATGTTGGCCGCAACGATTCGACCGAATTTGGCTTGATCAACACTTGCGAGTAAGCCAGTAACCATTGGCAAAGTTCGGGCACCAAAATAGCCACAAATACCGATCAACACATAGACGGCGATTACCTTAATGCCTGAAATCACAAGGTAAGGCGTTAAAAAAGGTATCAAAGAAAATGCTGCCGCCGTAATTGCCCAGTGATAAGAGGCATTGATGCAAATATCTTGTTGCGGTGTGTAGATTTGTTTCCAACTTCCACCAGCCAGTCCCAACAAAAAGAGACCAACACCGATGCCAAAGGTTTCAGGCCGACCGCCGGAAATCCAGGCTGCCTGCTTCAGCAACAACACTTCCTGGGACAAAGTCACCAATCCAGTGAGCAGTGCGAGCATCGAGATTGTGACGACGCCAAAGGTCGCTGCAGAAGGTAGAAGGACTGCATCTCTTTGCATAGGTCTTACACCATTAGTTTCAGGTCTCCAACTTTTCGACCCATTCCAAACCATCCAGGCTGTCACGCAGTTGCAAATTGCGGCGAAGGCTGTGACAGCCTTAATACCAAAAACGCCAAATAAAACCAACGCAGTGAACAGCGACGCGCTGGCTGAACCGAGCGCGTTGACCGAGTACAGTCTGCCAACCGTTTCATTGAAATGGTGAAGCTTCGGCTTAAGAATTTCTGCCAATACTGGCAAAGTGGCCCCCATCAAGACTGTGGGAGGTAATAGGATCAGGGATACGAAAGCAATCAGCGTCGGTCCCTGTGGGACGCTTGCCAAAGTTCTAGACAAATGATCAAGGAGAGGTATAGAAATGAGACCAAGCAACCCGATGACGACCTCAAAAATGCAAAAAATACGTAATCCAAAGGGGGAAAGTTTGTCAATCAGAACATCCGCAAGAATGGATCCAAGGCCAAGCCCTGCCATAAAAATGGCAATAATCACCGCAACAGACTCGGCATTGCTTCCAAGCAAGTCAATCAAGCGTCGTTGCCACGCCACCTGGTAAATCAACGCACTGAAACCGGATAGAAAGAACGCCGTTTGAATACCTTTGATACTCCCGAAATTGTGAATTCGATCAGCCTTCTTTTGCGACAGTAGGGCAATCTGCTCAAATATGAGCAGCTGCAGAATGACAAACAACACAAACGATTTTGGCCGCGCGGGAAGCATGACCGCTGAAAGCAGTAACACACTCCATCCAGCCAAAGTGGGCACAATGTTCAGATTTAGGAGGCGAACACGGTGCCAAAAATGGATGACTGAAAACGTTCCATAGGCAAGCACGAGCCATATCGTCACCTCCGGTCGGTGCCATGCTACGAGTGCACAGGCTACAGCACCAAGCCCATGTAGACAAAATTTGTGCTTAATCATTAGGCCGATTCATCGCTCTTCTGTTTTTAGCCATCCAGTCGATCAGCGCGCGATCAGCGCCAAAGAAACACAATGGTGAGTTACGTCGGGCCTGCCTGAACTTGCGTTCTATTCCCGGATGCTATCAGACTGCCTGACTGGGAAATTCAGAGATCTGGCGCGGTTGCATGGAGACTGGTTCGGCTCGATTTGCGCACCATCCTCCATCTGAGCCGAGCATCATCTTACCGACCTGAAGGCTGGGTATCGTTCGATGCCAATGCCGGCTTTCGGCTACATAGATCAGCCAACTCTACTTCCGCTAAGTGTCTTTATGTAGAGATGTACATAAAGACACTTATGCACAGTTCCCAGTTATGAACAGTCTTGCGTCAGCAATGGCTGCACTCCCCCCTGAACAACCGAATTTGGTAGGCTGTTAAC
>CAIYDK010000303.1 GCA_903924955.1 uncultured beta proteobacterium
ATCGGCGCAGTAAAAGCGTTTAACGTTCCACCGCAATCCACTACCTGGACTGCCTCGACCGATCACGTTCGAATACACTGGAGCCTTGCCGGCCGGGACATGATCTATATAGTCTTCGCACATCCCTATCCCTCTCAGTCGCGTGCCAACCGGACGCTACTGGAGGCGCTGCGCAAGCTTGCCGGTGTGGAAGTCTGCTCGCTCTACGACCGCTACCCCGACTTTGATATTGATGTTCCAGCAGAGCAGGCCGCTCTGGAGCGTGCTCAACTGGTGGTCTGGATGCACCCGGTGTTCTGGTACAGCGTCCCTGGCTTGCTGAAACACTGGTTCGACAAGGTGCTCACATTTGGCTGGGCCTACGGTGCGGGTGGCGCGGCGCTGCACGGGAAAGACTGTCTTTGGGTAACGACGACCGGCGGAAGCGCCGACGCGTACACAAGTGAGGGCATCCATCAACGGCCCTTTGCCGACTTCATGCGACCTGTTGAAGAGACGGCGATCTTCTGTGGAATGAAATGGCAGTCCCCCTGCATTCTCCATGGGGTCCACGATATGGACCAGGCGGCGCTTGAGGCGCAGTCGCAGCAACTGAGACAACGGCTGGAGGCGTGGCTCGCCGCGCGTGGTGAAGACGCAAGCCCGTTGGAACCCGAGCGATGATGCGCGACGCGCTGATCTATCTGGCGGCGGCGGTGCTGTGCGTCCCGTTGGCCAAGAGGCTTGGCTTGGGTTCAGTGCTCGGCTATCTGATAGCCGGGACCTTGATTGGTCCCTGGGGTCTGGGTTTCGTCAACGATGTCGAATCGATCATGCATTTTTCGGAATTTGGCGTGGTCTTGATGCTGTTCCTTATCGGACTGGAACTGGATTCCAAACGATTGTGGTCGATGCGCCGCGAGGTTTTCGGCAACGGCAGCGTGCAGATGCTTGTCTGTGGTGCGGTTCTCGCGGCTGGCGGTGTAGCCATTGGATTGGAGTGGAAGCTTGCGCTGATCGCAGGATTGACCCTGTCGTTATCGTCAACCGCGATCGCGGTGCAGACCATGGAGGAGCGCAATCAGTTGCCAACGCCCACCGGCCAAAGCGTTTTTGCCATTCTGTTGTTCCAGGATATGGCCGCAATTCCTTTGCTGGCCGCCATCCCGTTTCTCGCAACGCACGCCGCGGTCAGCGGAACGCCGTGGCAGGACGGGCTGAAAGCGCTCGGGGCCATTGCCGGGGTAATCGTCATCGGGCGCTATCTGACGAGGCCTGCGCTGCGCCTGATTGCCGCAGCAGACATCCGGGAAGTGTTCACCGCTTTTGCCCTGCTGCTGGTTATCGGCATTTCGCAATTGATGTCGATGGTCGGGCTGTCGATGGCGCTGGGCGCCTTTCTGGCCGGTGTGTTGCTGGCGAGCTCGGAATACCGCCACGCGCTGGAAACCGATATCGAGCCGTTCAAGGGATTGTTGCTCGGCCTGTTCTTCATTTCGGTCGGAATGGCAATCGACTTTGGCTTGCTGCTGGCTCGGCCGGGAAGTGTTGTTCTGTTGCTGGCAGGCTTTCTAGCCATCAAGGGGGTTGCGTTGTGGGCGCTGGCGCGTGTCCTCGGTATCACACGACGGCAACGCGGCTTGTTTGCGATACTTCTCTCGCAAGGTGGCGAGTTTGCCTTCGTCGTTTTTGCGGCAGCCCAGAACGAGAGCCTGCTTGATCGCGAAACCGGCGGCATGCTGACCATGGTGGTTGCTCTTTCCATGGCATCCACGCCGGTGCTGTTGGCGGTTTACGATCGGCTGATCGGCAGTCTTGCAGCCAGGCAGAAGCGCGAGGCGGATACGATTGACGAGGATCTCGGGGGCGCGGTTCTAATTGCCGGTTTCGGCCGCTTCGGACAGATCATTGGCCGCTTGTTGTTTGCCAACGGAATTCGGGCAGTAGTCCTTGATCACGATCCTGATCAGATAGAGATGCTGCGCAAGTTCGGCTACAAGGTCTTCTACGGTGATGCTACCCGGCTCGATCTGATGACCGCAGCCGGTGCCGGGAAGGC
This sequence comes from uncultured beta proteobacterium, assembly GCA_903924955.1. GTDB lineage: Bacteria > Pseudomonadota > Gammaproteobacteria > Burkholderiales > Burkholderiaceae_C > Allorhodoferax. The sequence goes on from CAIYDK010000303.1 coordinate 2,039, forward strand.
GCGGCTGCTGGTGAACGCCATCGACGACGTGGAAGACAGTCTCGCGCTGGTTGACCTTGTCCGCGCAAATTTTCCGCAGTTGCGGATCGTTGCCCGCGCTCGCAATGTTCGTCACTACGTCGAATTGCGTACCCGCCAGGTCGAGGTAATCGAACGCGAAACTTTCGAAGCCGCCCTGAAGACAGGACGGCATGTACTCGAATCATTGGGCGTCGATCCCTACCGGGCTCGCGAAATGGCCGATACGTTTCGCCACCACAACGTGTCTACGATGGAATCGCTGGTTCCGCATTTCCATGATGAAAACCGGATGCTGACTGTCGCCAAGGCCGGGCGCGAAGAACTCGAAGAACTGTTCAACCGCGACCGCGAGAAATTCGAAAAAAAGGACGGGGGCGGCTGGAACTAGACTTGCGGAGCAAGTTGCGGGGCATTTAGTGTGACCAGAGGCCGTACCCGGTCTTTCCTAGAGGGCGCTGCCTAATCATGAGCGACAAACAGGCCTAAGATTCATTTGTCTCCTCCTCCGATCCACAAGGATTGGATTCAACCCGGTACTTTTGTATCGGGTTTTTTTTGAGAACCGCTGGTTTTCGTCAGTCATCGTTGCTGCGTCGCAACAACTTTGTCTTGACAAACCAGGCTTGCTGCTTAGAATGTAGCTATATTGCAGTGCACCAACTCTTTGCTTAAGGACATTTGGGGATATGGAGAAGCGTAGCACCATTCCTTTTAGTGCCTTTCAGGAGATCACCATGTACAAGCTACCCGAACAACTTGCCAGTGCTAACCAGGCCAGCGTCGAAACCCTGGTAACTATCGTCAATGCAGCTTTTGGTGGTGTTGAGCGTTTGGCGGCCCTGAATCTGAATGCCGTTCGCAGTCTGTTTGAAAACAGCACGACAAACGCACGGGCCCTTATTGCAGTGAAAGACGCGCAGGGTCTGGCCTCGTTGCAAACCAGGCTGGCGCAGCCCGGTATCGACAAGGCCGCCGTTTACTCGCGCAGCCTCTACCAAATTGCTGCCGAAACGCAAGAAGCGCTGTCCGAAGTGATCAAAAATCAGGTTTCTGAAAGATTCGAGTCTCGTCCCTTCCAGCCCTGAACAAGGCTGGATTCAAGCCCGGCGCGCCCCTCTGCGGGGCGTTTGAGCGCCTGGAGTCTGTATCACTCCCAATGAATTGCAGGAGCATTCATCCCGTACTGGCATCAGTAAAGGAGAAATCTTGACTACCTCTTTCTCGCAAAGGTATTTGATGGTGCGCGGCACCAATACCTTCCTGAACTACGTGCATCTCGACGCCATAGTCACCGGCTTGGTTTTTGTCCTTGTCTTGGTCGTAGGCGTTGCAAACAACTTCAATGTTTTTCGATCAATAGGGTCGGTTGTTCCGGAATTCTCGCTATCGGCTGAAGCACCCACCTTTCGCCAGCCCGTTGAATCCACTGCCCGGGTCCTGACACCGCCCATGGCCGCTGCTCTCGATCAAGTCGTTCAGCGTTACCGGGTATCCCCCGAAGCGCTCCTGCCGGTGTTCGAAGCAGCCCAGGCAGCAGGTCGTGAACGGCGCCTTGATCCGTTGTTGATCATCGCCGTAATCAGCATTGAATCCCGATTCAATCCATTTTCCCAGAGCCCCATGGGAGCCGTGGGTCTGATGCAAGTGATTCCCCGCTATCACCAGGACAAGGTTTCGAAAACAGCGGTAGCGAGGCCGTTTCTGGATCCCGTGACCAACGTTCGCATAGGCGCCCAGGTTCTTCAGGAAGCCATACGGCGCCAGGGCGGACTCATCGAAGGTCTGCAGTATTACGGGGGCGCGGCAGATGATGATGAGCAGGTCTACGCAAACAAGGTGCTCGGCGAAAAGCTTCGCCTGGAACAGGCGGCGAAGCGACGGGAAGGTCCGGCTAGCTGAAACTGGTTCGTCGGTCGAATTGCGTGAATTCGGCCTTGCCCATACTAAAATAGTGGCTATGCTCAAGTAGTAGGAAAATGGTTTTTTTGGTCTGAAAAGAGGGACACAAAGTGTCAGCGTCATCGCTTGCTGTTGATGTTATGCCCGTGCAATCAA
>CAIYDK010000304.1 GCA_903924955.1 uncultured beta proteobacterium
GCGCCACTCCCGCAATGGTTGACCCAAGAAAGTTAATGTCGCCAATTGCATTGAGCGTCAGAGTCTGTCCCCCCCCGCCAACTATATTGACACCCGGTTGAATATCTATTTTTCCGGTGCCCGGACCAATGGCTCCTGTTTGCAATACCACGCTGGTCCCCCCTGTCAATAAACCAGTGATTTGGGCGTCGTTCACGTTGGGCGTAAGCGCCGCCGAAGTAAACGTTGTCGGATTGCCACCAGCAACAGTGGCATTTGTTGCAGCCGGACCCACACTGATATCGGCTGGATCCAACAACCACACCCCGGCCTTTCCACGCACAGCAGCCGCATCAGCCCGCAAACCCGCAACGTCGATCCAGTGGCCAGAGGTTTCGATGCGCCCGCCATCCCCGCCTTCTGACCCACCACGCGCCATCAATGATCCATAGACTTTTGTGGCGGACTGGGAGTTACTCACATCGGACCAGGCCACCACGGTGCCTCCATCGCCGTTCTGCGTTGCCGAAGCATCCAGCGTCGCACCGGAGGCAACAACCACACCGCTGGCCTGGCGAACACCGACATCCTGACCTTGCCACCCTCCCCCCACATAAATACTGCCACCCCCCGATGTACCCGTGGCATCCAGGCGAGCACGATCATCAATGAGCACCTTGTCGCCGCTGGTGATGATGGTTCCGCCGGTGGTGTTCGGCATCGAACCACTGGCACGCAGGGAACCGCCGACGTTAACGACACCGGAGTCACCACCATCCAGAACGATGCGTCCGTTTCGATACCCCACTGAGTTCGCTTGAACGATGCCGGTATTGTTCACCACTGTGCCGAGCAACGCGTCCCTGGCCTGAGCAGCGATAAAGACCGCGCCCCCATCCGCCTGAACAAGCCCACCATTGCTCGCTAGCGCATTCAACGCAGCCTTATCAATCATGACATGCAGCAAGCCACTTGCATCCACTCCAAGCGTCATGGCGCTGCCGGCTGCCAGCGATACAGTTCCCAGCCTGGCAGTGATCGTCCCTTCATTGCCAACTTTGTTGCCGAGCAATGCAACGAACCCGCCATCTTCTGCATGGATATTTCCAAGATTGCTCACTTCGGCCTTGCCAGACCCATCAAATCGATAGCGACCCGCCATGAAGTCCGCGTCGGCGAGGTCTAACGTGGAAGCCACCAGCCCCCCCACACTGACAGAGGCATCCTTGCCGAACAGGATTCCATTGGGATTGACAAGAAAGACCTTGCCGTTAGCCGACAGACTACCCAGAATGCGCGACGGGTCAGATCCCAAAACCCGGTTGATTGCCACGGCGTTGCTATTGGGCTGAACAAACTTGACCGACTCAGCAGTGCCAACATTAAAAGCTTGCCAGTTGAGAGTCGCATTCTGGCTTGTCTGATTGATGATGAGATTGCCAGAACCGTTGCTGCTGATGGCGGCACTGCCTGCAGCGACCACGCCAGAGGTGGGCAAAGCGTGCACCGCGGAGCCAAACGCCAAGAGCAAGCACAGGCTCAATGTCTTGAGTACCGGGCCACCACTTGTAAAACTGCCTACCCCATGCTTTGAAGGATTGCGGCACATTTCCGTTGCCAAGTCTACCGTGGCGACCGAGGTGCCAAAAGCGTTCTTCCAGAATGGGCAGCGGATGTGGTTCATTTTGAAAA
>CAIYDK010000305.1 GCA_903924955.1 uncultured beta proteobacterium
CGGCCACCAGCGCAAGCGAGGTCTTGCCGCGCTTTGCCACCACACCTACCCACATGGAGTGCAAGTTCTGCGCATGGCAGGACCGCTGCTGGGGGACTCAATGACGGCTGGCACCATCGTCTGGCTGGACTACAACAATGCCCCTGAACAAAGGCTGGAAACGGCCTCTGACACGCAGGCGCTGCGTGATGGTTTGCTGGACCGGCTCGAGTCGGTGCTGCTGTACCTGTTTCCCAGTGGCCGCATTCGCGGCAACAAGTTTTATGTGGGTGACATTGATGGCGCGCCGGGCAAGAGCCTGGTGGTGGAGCTTGATGGTCCCCGGCGCGGGCTGTGGAAGGATTTCGCCGATGACGATGGCGGCGACCTGATCGCAGCCTGGGCCAAATCACGGGGGCTGTCGACCCAGCAGGACTTTCCTCGAATCGCCGATGAAATCCGTCAGTGGCTCGGCTTTGCGCCGCCCGTCGACCACGGAGCTAGGCGCGACATGCGAACGGTCCCGATGGATGAACTCGGCCCTTACACCGCCAAGTGGGATTACGTCGGGCTCGATGGCGAGCTGATTGCCTGCGTCTACCGTTATGACCCACCATTGGGCAAGGAGTTCAGGCCGTGGGATGTGCGCGCGCGGATGTGGCGTGCCCCCGATCCGCGCCCGCTCTACAACCTGCCAGCCTTGCAGACGGCTCGCACCGTGATCCTGGTCGAAGGTGAAAAGTGCGCCGACGCCCTGATTGGTACAGGCATCGTGGCCACCACTGCCATGAACGGGGCCAAAGCACCGGTGGACAAGACCGACTGGTCTGCGCTTAAGAACAAAGAGGTGCTGATCTGGCCGGACCGCGATTCCCCGGGCTGGGACTATGCCGAGAGCGCCGCACGCGCTTGCGCAGCCGTTGGCTGCCAGTCGGTGGCTATCCTCGTGCCGCCTGCTGACAAGCCACTCAAGTGGGACGCCGCCGACGCAGCGCAGGAAGACTTTGATTGCGCCGCCTTCATCGTGCAGGCTGAACGGCGGGTAATCAAAGCTGCTGCGCCCATGGTGCCGACCTTCACGCTTGGCGCATTGCTAGACGATGACTCACCGCTCCCTGAAGATTTGATTGAGCCGCGCGTGCTGACACCGGGCGGTTTGCTGGTTTTTGGCGGTGCGCCCAAGGTCGGCAAAAGCGACTTCCTGCTGGCCTGGCTCACCCACATGGCCGCCGGTGCATCGTTTTTAGGGATGAGGCCACCCCGGCCACTGCGGGTGTTCTACCTGCAAGCCGAGGTCCAGTACCACTACCTGCGCGAGCGGGTGAAAGGCATTCGCCTCTCGCCAGAACATTTGAGTCTGGCGCGCACCAATTTCATGGCCACGCCGCAACTGCGCCTGATTCTGGACGACGACGGGCTGGCGCAGGTCATCCCGGCCATGGTGGCCGCCTTCAGCGGTCAGACCCCCGACATCATCGTGATCGACCCGATCCGCAACGTCTTTGACGGGGGCGACGCAGGCGGCGAGAACGACAACGGCGCGATGCTGTACTTCTTGTCGCAGCGCGTGGAGCGCATTCGCCAGGCGGTTAACCCCGAAGCAGGCGTGATCCTGGCGCACCACACCAAGAAGCTGGGCAAGCGCCAGTTTGAGGAAGACCCGTTTCAGGCCTTGGCAGGTGCTGGCAGCCTGCGCGGCTACTACTCATCCGGGATGCTGCTCTTTCGCCCCGATGAGGCGCAAAGCACCCGCCACCTGATCTACGAGCTGCGCAATGGCCCGGCCATTGAGACCAAGTTCGTCGACAAGATGGACGGACAGTGGCACGAGGTCGATGTCAATGACAGGCTGGTGCTCAAGGAGTACGGCGAGCGGCTCGATGCCGAGCGCAGGCGAAAGCGCGATGCGATTTTGCAGATCCTCTTTGAGGAGGCGGCGCAGGGTCGCTGCTACACCGCCAACCAATTGGCCGAGTCCTTCGAGGGCAAGGCCGGTCTTGGCGGCGAGCGCACGATCCGGGAGCGGATCTCGGCCCTGTCCACCCAGGGCTACATCAAGTTTTTCCGCAACAGCACGGACTACGGACTGCCATCGATTGGGCGCTCCAAGTTTGGCTACCTGTGCGTCGAGGGCATGGTCCTGAATACGCACACAGGCGAGCCCGATCCAGACACCGGCGAGCTGCCACTGCGCC
>CAIYDK010000306.1 GCA_903924955.1 uncultured beta proteobacterium
GCCCGGCGGTGTCGAAGTTTATAATGTGAAGACATGCCCCGTCAGCCCCTACGGCGAAAGCGGCAGCATCACGGTTGTATGATGCATATGACAACCTGCCACGTTGAAAAGTAGTAGGGCACAGAGTAGCATAAACAAAGGCCATGATCGTTTACGTGCTCCAAAAACACAAAGGACTACATAAACAAAGTAACCCGCCGCTGATAGGATCCAGAGATGCCCGGAGGCAATGGACGCATCGATCCAGATCACAGGAGGCGATCCAATTGGAAACGTCAGGCATCCTATTAGAGCCGCCCAGCCCCCCATTTCAACGACATCATTCCAGCCGCCGCCAGCAAGAAAACGGACGATCCAACCAAGATATGCGAGGGTCATCGCAACAGGAATTGCGCACACAAACCACCACGGACGAGGTTTCTTATTCATTCTCAAAACCCTTGCCGAACTTTAGCCTTGGAATTCCCAATCAGATTGCTGAGATCATCACCGAGTGTGCCAGGCATGGCTTGCCCTGGATTTTCAGGAATAGGAACGCCACCAGCCCTGAGCGCATCATAGGCCGCCCGAGCACAATGTGTCTGATCCGGGTTTGTGGGCTTCCAATTCCAAGTGGTTTTTCTCCTTTGCTTGCATGCCTCATCATTAAAAGCCTTATCGTCCGGAACATTGACTGTGTAGATCGCGTCAGGCGGTCGCCCCATAGCTTTGTAGGTGTCTTTCCTGTTCAGGAGATAGTTCGGTCCCTCAGAGGTTCTTGGTCCACCAAGTTGATGAGGAAACTGACTCAGAATCGTGTCATTCGATTTGTATTCTGTCACCATAATATGTCCAGCGGAGCCGCTTGGATTGATAATGATTCCGCGAGCGTTCCACACATAGACATTGACGTCACGCTGTCCGAAGGGGTCGGTAAAGTTGACAGGGTTATTGGCGCAGAACACGTACTGGTTCAGCCCACCGCTAATACCAATCGGATCGTTGGAGAGCCACCGCCCCCAAACTGGATCATACCAGCGGGCGCGGAAATAATATAAGCCTGTGACCCACGAGATTTCCCGTCCCTGCCATACGTAGCGGTTACCGATGGCGGATTGCGCCAGTGGCTGGCCAACCCCGTCGTACACCGTCGTCCGCCCCCACGCATCGAATCGATACTGCTCGGCGATGTTGCCACTGGCATCCACCAGGGTATGCACGGAGCCGAGGTGGTCTTTGATGGCATAATACGTCCGGGCCATGGCGCCGGTGTGCACCGTCAGCGCCAGCAGGTTGTCTATTCCCGGTCCCCAGGTATAGGAACGCAACAGCGCGCCGCTGGCATCTACATCAGCAACCACCTGCGCCCCGTCATAAACGGAATAGGTCGTCACTCCGCCGTTGTCCGTCCAGATACGGCGGCCCAGGGCGTCGTAGCCGTACTGTTCCGCCGCAATGCCGTTGGTGGTGGTGGCCGTGAGTTGATATTGCCCGTTCCACGTCAGGCCCACACCCATACCGCCAGTGCCGTCGCTGTAACTGATGTTCGTCAGGCAACCGGCGGTGTTATAGGCATAACTCGCCGCCGTCGCCACCCGCACCACTACCACATTCGTAGCCCGGCCCACGTTGCCCGCCGCGTCCCGGATGGCCGCGAACACCCGCTGCGTGCCTGCGCCCACCTCCACGCCTTGCGCCCAGAAATTCGTGCCCGCCACCGCCGGCTGATTGGTACTGCTGGCGCCAACCCAGAGCTGGCCGAACCGGTTGTCCGTGCCGATCAGTTTGCTGGACGAACCTGCCACGTCCAGCCGCGCCGTCGGGTTGGTCTCCGCCACCGTCCAACCAGCCAGCCGATTGCCTTGGCCGAGGGTATAGCTCACCGTAGCCATGGTACCGCTTTGACCACTGACCTGTTTGGTCGTCCGATTGCCGGCCAAGTCGTGAGCATAATGGGTAATGAAGGATGGTTGAGGGTTCAGGGAAGAGGAGGTGGATTCCGAGGTCAGGCGATTTAGGCTGTCGTAAGTGTAATTTTCAAGGGTGACTTGGCCATTGGCCGTCGTCACCTTCTGCGTGATCAATCCCGCCGAGTCATAGGCATAGCCAAAGTTTCGCAGCGTTTTGCCGGCTGCGTTCCGCCAGCTAATGCTCGACACCCGGCCCAGCAGATCATAACCGTAGCTCGCCTGCACACCGCCCTTCACCGATGCCACCAGCCCATTGTTCGGATCGTAGGCATACTGGAACTGGCCTGCCGGGGCCGTGATCTGCGTCAACCGCTCTGCGGCGTCATAGCCATAGGTGGTCGTGCCCGCCACCGAAGTCACGCTGGCCACCTGGCCCGCCAACAGGTAGCCATAGTCTACCGAGCCCTGCGGCACCGGCTGCGTCACCGCCGTCAAGCGGTTCGCGCCGTCATAGGTGTTGCCGATCGACCCCGCGCCGTTGGCACTGCTGCTTAGCAGGCCGTTGCGCAGATAGGTCATCTGGTTCGTAAAATCCGGACCCGTTTGCGTGGCCAGCCGGCCCTCGCAGTCATAGGTATTATTCAGCACGGAGCCGTCGAACCGCTGGACCGACTGCACCATGCTCCCGAGGCCATAGTTCACCGCCATGACTTGGCCTTCCAAATTGGTCACACTGCCCGGACGGCCCTGTAGATCCAAGGCATAGCCTTCCACCGGTCGATTCAATTCGTCGCGGATCAAGAGCGATTCCATCTGTTCATTATAGGCGTAGGAAATGGTGGCATCCTGTGGGGTCGCGCCCTCCAACGTGCGGGTGACCGCGGCCAGCGTGTGCGTCGGCAACCAGGCGAGCCGCGTGGCCCGGCCGGCGGTGTCCGTGTGGTTGGTTACATTGCCCGCCGCATCATAGGCAAGCGTCTCCGTCTGCTGATTGGGATAGGTTATCTCCGTCACGCGCCCAAAGTCATCGCGCATAAAGGAGATGGCGGCATTCCCCAAGGTCGCCGACGCCACGCGACCGGGGCCGTCATAGGTGTAGGCCCGGCCCGGCCCAACCTGCGGGGTCACGCTGGTCAGGTGGCCTTGCGCGTCATAGCCATAACCGATCCGATGTCCATTACCGTTGACGAGGCCCGTCAGCCAGCCGGTGCCATTATACTCGAACGAGGTGTCGGCAGAACTCCCGCCGCCATGGAAGACCCGCACCCGGCTGGGCAAGGTGCCGGTGTATTCGATGGCAGTCCGGTGGCCTTCCGGGTCAACGGTGGAGGTCAACAAGTTTTCGTTGGTGTTCCACGTGTACTGCCAGACATTCACGGGCGCGGTGTTGTAACCCGTGGCTTGGCTGAGCAGGTTGCGCGCACCGTCGTAGGTGCGCGCCACGGACAGCCAGGGTTGGCCGGGATTGTCCGCGACAGCATAGTGCGTCTCGTTGACGATGTTGCCGGCGCAATCATAGGCATAACGCGTGCTGGGGCTACCTGCAAAAGACGAGGCATTGCTATCCGCGGCGGGCCCGAGCACCTCCTCTAGTTGTTGATGACTGGCATCATAGCAATGCCCATACACCCGCTGGCCACCGGAAACATTTTCTGTCTCGAGGGTTTCCGTCAGATTGGATCGCCCCCAGTCATAGGAGAACGCAGTGTTGAAATAGTTGCCGGCCACCAGCGATTGAAGGCACCGCACGTTGTTGTTGGAGCCCGGTTCATAGGCCCATGTGGTGACTTGCCCGGCCTCGTTCACCTTTTGCGTGAGACAACCGGTGCTGTTGTCGTAGGCATACGTGCGGGTCAAGAGGCCACTGTTGGCATGAATATCGGCGCGTGTCAGCCGGTTGCTCGCATCGTACGAATAGTCCACCGCCAGCGACGTATTGGCCGCCGTTATATGCGCCAGCCGATTGCTGCCGTCGTAGGTCAAAAGCAGCTGCTGGCCATTACTGTCGATCACCGCGACTAATTGCTGCTGTGGAAAGTCATTGGTATAGGTCAGCGCCAGGCGTTCACCCGAGGAATTTTGGATCTGTTGCAGAACCCCGTTGGTGTCGAAAGCATAGCAAATCCCGCCACCCAGATGGAGCCGCCATTGATTGGTCGTCGCTTCCAAGCGCAGCGCGTTCTCGGAGCAGAGCGCTAAGCCACCCACATCTGGCGGAGGGAACCAGAAGCTGCGCCCATCCGCCCACCGCACCACACACCAAGCATTCGTCCCGCTCAACGATACAACGTTGGTTGTCTGGATAGCCGTACTGAAACCATGCGACCAGCCTGCCCCCAGCGCGCCAGCGCCCGTTACGAGGTTGTTATAGTGCCGTGTAAGGCCCAAGGGGAAAGGCCGCCCAGGAAGGGCAAAGTCCACCTCATCCAACGTCATTGCACCACTCATCACATTAACCGGGTCGGCCCGCTTAGCCAGAGTTGGCTGGGGATTGTTAGATTTCGGATTTTGATCAGGTGATTTGTCATTAAAAACAAGCTGCCACTCCCAATATATCGGATAGATCGTAGGCGTGAAGGGGCAGATGCCGCCGATGTATGCCGTCCAACTCCAGGAAGAAGGATTGGGATTAGGGAAAGGTGGACGAATTATTTTTACATCTCCTGCGCCAGGATCCGAGGCGTTTTTCAACATGCTCGCCGTGCATTGACTGGTATCCTGCCA
>CAIYDK010000307.1 GCA_903924955.1 uncultured beta proteobacterium
CGTGGCCGAACCCAGTAGCCGGTTCACCGCAAAGGCCTGATCCCACTCCTCGAAGTCCAGATTACTGGTGACCACCGTCGTGGTGCGCTCATACCGCTCTGAGATCAGGTCGTGCAAATCCTCATCAAACGGGGCCCGCAGCGGTTTCAAACCAAAGTCATCAATGATCAACAGAGGCACCTTCGCCAGGCTTGCCAGCTTGCGCTCATAGGCCCCGGTGGCCCGAGCCGCGTTCAGGCTTTGCGTGAGAGTTGCACAAGTGGCAAACACCACATCCACCCCCTGGCGCACTGCACAGTGCCCCAGTGCCTGGGCCAGATGACTCTTGCCCGTGCCGCACGGCCCCACGATCAGCACAGGCGCCTTCTCCTGCAAATAGCGCCCGGTAGCCAGGTCATGTACCAGGGCTCGGTTGAGATGGGGTAGCCGGGCAAAGTCAAACTGCTCCAGCGTCTTGGTGGTTCGGAACTGCGCCCGGCGCAGCCGGGTGCTGAACTTCTTCTGGTCCCGCCGGGCGACCTCGTCAGAGATCAGCAGTGCCAGGAACTCGGTATAGGCCAGCTTGGACTCAATGGCCTGGCGGTTGCGCGCGGCCAGCGAATCCAGAATGCCCGACAGACGCAAGGATTTCAGTTGTGGGGCCAATTCAGGTGCAGGGTTCATCAGGGGTTTCTCCTTTGAGGTGGTTAATGCAGCAAATCAAGCTGCGGGTTGGGGGAAGCAAACAGAGTGGCCGCATCACGGGCAAAGCGTGGATTGGCATACGCCGCAGGTGTGAAGGGTTCGGCAGCGGGTGTCTTGTCAGCACCAGTAGACAGAATGGACTTGACGGTGCGGTAGAACGGGCTGTCGTGGGCCAGCGCCCGCGCACAGGCCGCCTCCAGCCGGGTGTTGCCATACGTCTTGCCCAGACTGATTACGCCCTGCGCGGCACGCAGTCGCTCCAGAATCTTGTCCGCCAGCAGCCGATCAATCAATTGCGCACAGGATGTGCCGACGAGTTGGGCCTGCATTCCAAGCCACTCCCGGTCACGGGCAAAGAAGGCCTGTGCTTTGGGTGGCAAATGGTCGCGCACGGTTTTGCGTTCACCCGGCTTGATCCCTCTGCCGTGGGTGGCAACATGGCGGAACTCGTCATACAGCGCCACCGCGCCATCCGTGGCACGCAGCCACAGCACTTTGCCCACCAGCGCAAAGGGCGCAGAGTACAACCGGTAATCAAACTTGACGTGGCAGTCCCGGTGCAGCGTTACTTGGTGCCATGTACCCAGGTCTGGCGCAATGGCAGGCAGTGCCTGCATCAGCGGACGCTCCGTTGCAAACAAGGCCAGTGGTGCCTGGCGGGTGGTGCCGTGGATGCGAACCCCGGCTACGTTGGTCACCCAAGCACGGACCTGTTCGTTCAGGTCGCTGAGGTTGCGGAATTCACGCAGCGCCAGGAAGTTGCCTTTGACGTACTTGACGCCGGACTCGACGATGCCCTTCTTCTGCGGGTCATACGGTGGGCACGGGTCAATCTTGAAACCATAGCCTTCGGCACATTCAGCATAGGCTCGTTGCACGGTGGGGTCCTTGGAGCAGGCCTTGGTGATGGCGCATTTGGCGTTGTCGATGGTGACGCGCTGGGGCACAGCGCCAAACCACTCGAAGGCCCGGCGGTGGCAGCCCAGCCAGGTGGCGGCACTTTGATCCCAGACGAACTCGACGTACTGGTGACGCGAGAAGCACAGGGTCATCACAAACGCCCAGGTCCGCCTGAGTTTGTCATCCGGGTGCATGAGCATGGGGCCGGCTCCAAAGTCCACTTGGACTGCCTCACCCGGCGCGAAGTCCAGTCGGCACGAAGTCTCTGGTGCCTCACTACTTCGGATGTCGGCCAGGATGCGGCGCACCGCTGAATAGCTGCCGCTCCAGCCCTGTTCGCGCTGCAGAGCAGCGAAGATGGCGACACCACTGACACCTTGCTCGGCCCAGCCTTGAATGCGCTCGCGCTGTGCGGCCAGACTGGAGACGGTGGTGCTGGCGCGTTTGGGCTGGCCTAGGGCGGCGGCTATTGCCTCGTCCGCTGGCATGGGGCCAGCAACGTCAAGCCAACAGTGTTCTGTGCCCAGTTCGCGTAGACGTGCCGCCGTGCGCCTGCCCATGATGCGGGCCGCTGCAATCTGGCGGTCTGAGTCGCCTTGGCGCATGCGCACCAAGGCCTGTCGGTACTGAAACATCTCGAATTTCCTGCGTGCCATCTCGTCTTCCTTTGGGTAAAAGGCCCAAAGGGTAGAGATGACACAGGGTTCGGGATATCGCTCAAGCGCCCTGTCAGTGGCTCCAATACGCCGACTATGAAATGGATCCTATACGGCGATCACGCCGTGGCTCCATTACGCCGGTCACAAACTGGATCCTATACGGCGATCATGGAATGGATCCTATATGGCGGTCAGTGACAACTGGCGAGGTCAGTTCTTATTGTGTGAACTTTGACCCCCTGCGTGAACCGAGAAGTTTACCCGAGATCAGGCCGATTGGCGCCTGATACCGCACTTCA
>CAIYDK010000308.1 GCA_903924955.1 uncultured beta proteobacterium
ATGCGCAGCGGTTTTGACAAATAGTCGTCCATGCCGCGCTCGCGGCAGCGCTCGGCCTCGCCCTGCATGGCGTTGGCGGTGATGGCGATGATCGGCAGGTGGGTACCCGCCGGTTCGGTTTGCCGGATGGCGGCGGTCAGCCCAAAACCGTCCAGGCGAGGCATATGGCAATCGCTCAGCAACAGGGCGTAGCGTTTTGGGTTGGCTTGCCACATGTGCAGGGCCACGGCGCCGTCTTCGGCCATTTCGCAGGCGTAGCCCAGCAGGCGCAGTTGCTCCTGCATCACGTCGCGGTTGGTCTCGTTGTCTTCGGCCAGCAAAATCAGGCAGCCCGCTTGCGCGGCTTCGTCCACCGTGGGCGCGGTGGCGCGGGTGCGGATGCGGCGCTCGTCGGTCAACCCTGCGTCGACTGCGCTCATGCGGCCACTGGCGTAGGCCAGGGTTTGGATGAACTCCTGCAGCAGCAATGGCCGCGTCGGGACGGTTGTTTCACCCGGGTGGCTGGTGCTGCCCCGGCGCACCATACGCACCAGTTGTGTGCCCGCGGGCAAGTGCAGGGCGCTGGCGGGCTCGATGGTTCTGCGGTCAATCAGGACGATGCACGGCATAGCCCGTGGCTCCTGCGCCAGCCACTGCTGCGCCGCTGCCACGTCAGGCACCATAAGGGTCTGGGCACCGGCGGCCCGGCAGTAGGCGCCGCGAATCTTCATGGCCAGGGGGTTGATCGTGACGATCAGCACCGTCACCCCCTCCAGGTTGGGCAGCACGGGCATCGGGCGGCCCGGCTGGCAGGGCAGCAGCGGCAGCTCCACGGCAAACTCGGAGCCCACACCCAAGGTGCTCTTCACCAGCAGCTGGCCGTGCATCAGCTCCACCAGACGGCGTGCGATCGATAACCCCAGCCCGGTGCCGCCAAACTTGCGCGCCGTGCTCTGGTCGGCCTGGGTAAATGGCTGAAACAGCTTGGTCACCACTTCGGGGCTCATGCCAATGCCGTTATCGACCACTGCAAAACGCACGCCGCGTGCGCCCTGCGCGAGCACACAGGGCTCGACACTCAGCTGCACCATGGCCGCGCCTGCGCCCGCGGTGGTGCTGAACTTGATGGCGTTGCCGATCAGGTTGAGCAAGACCTGGCGCAGTCGGCTGGAGTCGCCCAGCGTCCAGTCCGGCAAGTCGGGCGACACAAACAGCGAGAGCTCCGTCGCCTGATTGCCCGGCTGCGCCACCATCAGTTGCGCCACCCCTTCAGCCACCTCGCGCAGGTGCACCGGGGCACTTTCGACCTCGAGCTTGTTGGCCTCGATCTTGGAGAAATCCAGAATGTCGTTCAGGATGTGCAGCAAGGCCAGGGACGACTGGTGAATGGTGCCCAGCATGCGGGCCTGCTCGGGGGTGAGCGCAGTTTCTTGCAGGACGTCGACCATGCCGATGACCCCGTTCATGGGGGTGCGAATCTCGTGGCTCATGTTGGCCAGGAATTCGCTCTTGGACCGGTTGGCATTCTCAGCCTGGGCTTTAGCCTCCAGCAGCGCGGTTTGTTCTTGCTTGCGCTCCGTAATGTCCTCCTGCGTACCGACCAGGCGCATCGGCTTGCCATCGGCGCTGTGGCTCACCACCATGCCACGCCCCAGCATCCAGTGGTACTGGCCATCTTTGCAGCGCATGCGGAACTCGTTCACGGCAGTGGGGGTCTTGCCCTCCATGTGCTCCTGAACGCCCGCCATCACCCGGGGCAAATCGTCCGGGTGAACGCGGTCGGACCATTCTGCTGCGCTGTTGGTAATTTCGCTCACGGTGTGGCCCAGCATTTCTTTCCAGCGCTTGGAGAACGACGCCTCGCCGGTCTGGATGTTCCAGTCCCACACACCGGCACCCGCGCCTTCGACTGCGAAATGCCAGCGATCTGCGTCGTGTTGCATGACTTCGAGCAACCGGTTAAACCCGCCAACCAGTTCGCCCACTTCGTCGGCGCTGACGATGGGCAGCGCCTGCACGGTCTGGCCCGCTCTCACCAGGCTGTCCAGTGTTTGGGTGGTCTGCAGCATGGGTGCGAGCTGGCGTTTGACGATGCGCCCGGTCAGCCACCAGATCAGGCTGCAAGACAACAGCGCCACCAACAGCGTCGCCAGCCCTGTGCTTTGCTGCTGGTGCCGAATCGGGGCAAAGGCCTCGGAGGTGGGCAGGGTGGCCACCAGTGACCAGCCCGCCGCGGGAATCGATTTGACGGACACCATCATTTCCACGCCCATCGCATTGACATAAACCTGGGTGCCTTCAAAGCCGTCCACAAACCGGTCGAGCGCGGGGGACACGCCTGGCGGGGGCAGCGCGGTCATGGTGCGGGTTTGGTCGGTGGCAATAATGTTGAGCCGGCGCGGCCCATCGGCAATCAGGTAGCCGCCGGTTTTGCCATAACTGCTGCCCACAATATGGCTCAAAAAATTGGGTTCGTTCAGGTGGATCACGCCCACCATTGCGCCACTCACCTGGCCCTGGGCATCGCGAATGGGCGTGGCGATGGAAAAACTGGGGGGTTCTGAACTCTTGCCCGCCACCGGTGTGCCGACGGAGGTCTTGCCGTCCCGCAGCGCCGCCACCAGGTAGTCCCGGTCCCTATAGTTGAGCCCCCGCCGTTTTCCATCAACCGAGGTGTCGGCCACCACCACACCGTCGGTGCGGGTGACGAAAATGCCACCGTTGAACAGTCCGCGGAGTACAACGCGGGTCTCCAGCTCGTGCTGGATAGCGGTGGCGTTTGCCAGCGTGGCGGGGCTGACCACGGAGGCCCTGGCTTTCAGCGCCTCGATGCGGTTTGTCAGCTCCTCATTGACATGCGATGCCAGCACCGTCACCGTGCCAAGCTGCTGCGAGCCCAGTTCGTGCTCCAGGTCCTCGCGCAGCAGGCGGCTGCCGTAGACGTTGAGCAGCACCGTGCTGAGTATGAAAACACCCAGGGTGGCCAGGGTGACGCGGGCCTTGATCGAGTGGGCGGCGAGAAAGCGCAGGTTCATGAAAATTTCCGTCAAGGCCTTGTTACTGTTTGCTATTGTTTTGGTAGCTGCTCGCGCAAGTGATGCGGGGGCTAGCGGCCTAAATGGCTATTGATCTCGGTGGTGGCGGCGGCAAACTCGCCGTGCAGTCGCGCAGCCAGGGCGATGCACTTTTGCGCGTCCAGGGCGCGCCCGGCAGTTTCCAGGCTTTGGCACAACTCACCCAGGCGCAAGGCACCCACGCTGCGGGCGGCGGACTTGAGGGTGTGGGCCACGCCGGCCAGGGTGGAGGTGTCAGGGTCGGTGGCGGTAGCAGCGGTGGCGGTGATTTCGGCCACCTGGGCTTGGGCATTGATCAGAAATTTGTCCAGCAGGCGCTTGTGCATGCTCGGGTTGTCGCCCACCAGTTCGACCAGCGTGGTGGGGTTCCAGACGGGGAAGGGGTTGTCCAGCACGGCGTCCCCTGTGCCGTTGGAAACCTGGGCCGGTTCAGGGTAAACGGAGTCGCTTTCAGATTCTGGCTCGGGCAGCCACCTGTCCAGCTTGTTGCGTAGCTCGTTCATGCGCAGCGGCTTTGACAGGTAGGCGTCCATGCCGCGCTCGCGGCAGCGCTGGGCCTCACCCTGCATGGCGTTGGCGGTGACGGCAATGATGGGCAGGTGGGTGCCCACTGGCTCCGTGCGGCGAATGGCCTCGGTCAGGCCAAAACCGTCCAGGTTGGGCATGTGGCAGTCGCTTAGCAGCAGGGCATAGCGACCGGGGTTGGCCTGCCACATCCGCAACGCAACGGCGCCATCTTCAGCCACCTCGCAGGTGTGGCCCAGCAGGCGCAGTTGCTCTTGCATCACATCGCGGTTGGTTTCGTTGTCTTCGGCCAGCAGGATCAGGCGCCCGGCTTGCACGGCTTCTTCTACCGTGGGGGCTGTGGGGCGCTGGCGGTTGCGGCGTTCTCCGGCGATGCCTGTGTTGGCGGTGCCGGTGGCGCCCAGACGGCCGCTGGCGCGGGCAATGGCCTGGATCAGGTCGTGGTACAGCATGGGGCGCACGGCCAGGACGATGTCGTCGGGGTGGGTCGGGGTGCCGCGCGTCGCCTCACGCACTACGCTCACCGTGTCGCCCAGGCCAAGCTCGGCCGTGGGTTGGGTCACCAATTTGTCCACCAGCACCACCCAGGGCTGCCCGGGTGGCGATTGGGCCAAAAACTCACGCGCACCCGCTAAATCGGGCACCACCATCACTTGGGCACCGGCATGCTCGCAATAGGCCGTGCGCACCCGCATGCCAAAGGCATTGTTCGTGATGTACAGCACCCGCACTCCGGCCAGGCTGTGTTCGTCGTGCAACTTACGCTCCGCCGGGGCCACCCGCAAGGGCAGCTCCACCGTAAATTCAGAGCCGACACCCGCCAAACTGGTCACCGAGATGCGCCCCCCCATCAGCTCCACCAGGCGCTGGCTGATGGACAGGCCCAGCCCCGTGCCGCCAAACTTGCGTGCTGTGCTTTCATCGGCCTGGGTAAAGGGTTGAAACAACTTGGCCACCACCTCGGGGCTCATGCCAATGCCGTTGTCCTGCACGACAAAGCGTATGCCGTCGCCACCGCTGTCCAGCACGCACGGCGTCACGCTCAGACTCACCTCAGCGAAATCGGTACCGTACTTGCCACTGAACTTGATCGCGTTGCCCAGCAGGTTGAGCAGCACCTGGCGCAGTCGGTTGGCGTCGCCATAGGCCCAGACGGGCAGCTCGGTGGAAACAAACAAAGACACTTCCACGCGGGTGCCCGGCAACGATGCGATCAGTTGTGTTGCCCCGTCAGCGACCTCGCGCAGGTGCATCGGCACGCTCTCCACCTCCAGCTTGCCGGCTTCGATCTTGGAGAAGTCCAGTATGTCGTTGAGGATCTGCAGCAGGGCCAGCGATGAGCGGTGAATGGTGCCCAGCATGCGTTGCTGCTCGGGCATGAGGGTGGTTTCCTGCAGGATGTCGACCATGCCGATGACGCCGTTCATGGGCGTGCGAATCTCGTGGCTCATGTTGGCCAGAAATTCGCTTTTGGCACGGCTGGCGCTTTCGGCCAATGCTTTGGCGGCCATCAGCGCGGCTTGTTCTTGCTTGCGGAGGGTTACGTCGGAAATAAAGGCACTGAACGTCGTGCCTTGCGGCGTGACGATGGGCGAGATGGCCAGCTCGACGGGGAACTCGGTGCCATCGCGGCGCAGGGCAAAAATTTCAATGCGTCTGCCCAGCACGGACCCCACCCCGCTGGCCAGGTAACGGGCCAGGCCATTTTGGTGGGCCTCGCGGTAGCGCGGCGGGATGATGAAGTCGTGCAAAAACGACCCCTTCACCTCGGAATTCTTCCAGCCAAAGGTGAGCTCGGCCTGTCGACTCCATTCGGTAATGCGGCCCTGGGCGTCCATGCCGATGATGGCGTCCAGGCTGGTGTTCATGACCAGGCGCAGGTGATGCTCGCTCTGAGTGGCCGCCCTGGTCTTTTGCTGTACCCGCTTCTCCAGATTCAACTGTTGCTGAACCAGATCAAACTCTACCTGCTTGCGCAGCGTGATGTCGGCGCGGATGGCAAGGTACTTCTCGGGCTTGCCCTGGCTATTCATGACCGGGACGATGGTGGTGTCCAGCCAATACAGGTGCCCGTCCTTGGCCTTGTTGCAGATCTCGCCATGCCAGTTTTTCCCTTTGACAACGGTGCGGTACATGGCCTTGAAAAACCCATGCGTATGCGTGCCTGAGTTCAGCATGATGTGGTCTTGCCCCAGCAATTCCTCAGCGGCGTAGCCGCTGATCTCGATGAACTTGTCGTTAACGTAGGTGATCTTGCCCTGGATATCGGTGGTGGCCACGATGGCGTGCTGGTCCAGCGCGTATTTTTGCAGCTGCAACTCTTCCAGATAGGTGCGCGATTGGGCCTCGGCCTGGCGCAGGTCCAACTCGGTCTGCTCGCGGACTTTGATTTCCTCTATCAGACCGTGGTTCATCTCCAGCGCAATGGTTTCGGCGCGCTGGCGGTTCGTGACTTGCTGGCGCATCAGCAGGGCAAACAGGACGCTGACCAGCGTGCCAGCCGCGAACACCAGCCATGCGGTGGTGCGGTCCAGTGATTTTTCCCAGATGTCGGTGCTGCTGGTGCGCAGCGCCAGGTCCCGCCCGGCCAGCGCCAGCGGCTGGGTGGTGGAAAAGAGGTGCGCCGCCACCGTGCCCTGGTCGATCGAACCGGATGCGGAGAGCTTGGCGGTGTGGTTGTCGGCATCAAAGAGCAGCGCGCTGCCTGCAGCATCGGCGGGGGCATCGTAGAGCTCATAGTCGATAACGCCGTTGAGTACATCCGTCATGCCGCCAAGCAATTCGGACATGACCAGCGGCGCGTACAACAGTCCGACCAGAGCGGCACGTCGTTCGCCAACCGTGGTGGCCCGGGTGCCGGTGGCGTATACCGGCACGAACATCAGCACGCCGGGCGTTTTGCGCTGGTCCTGCACCAGGGTGATGGCGGC
>CAIYDK010000309.1 GCA_903924955.1 uncultured beta proteobacterium
CGCCCCCGCAGCCGGGCAGTTGGGCCGTTTTGACGGGCGACAGCGTGCATTGCTTTGGCGATGGCATCCTCATCGCGTCGGCCTTCATGGCCGATATGCGCCTGGGCGCCATCGCATCACTGGCGGTTCTGGCGCATGAGGTGCCGCACCACATGGGTGACCTGATGGTGCTGCGCACCGGCGCCAACAACAAACGCATGGCGCTGGTCAAGGTGTCACTGGCCGGTGCGGTCACGGCCATAGGGGGCATGGCGGGGTACTGGCTGGTGGATTTGTTGCACGACTACCTGCCGTACTTTCTGGTGATTGCGTCGAGCAGTTTTGTCTATGTGGCGCTGGCCGACCTGATTCCACAGTTGCAAAAGCGGTTGACCCTTTCGGAAACCATCGCGCAGGTGAGCTGGCTGGCGGTGGGGATTGGCATGGTCACATTGTTAAGCGGACTGGCTCACAGCGGGCATTAGGCGCCTGACAGGCACCTAACGGTGCTCAGCCTTGTGCGACAGGGCGCGCAGG
This sequence comes from uncultured beta proteobacterium, assembly GCA_903924955.1. Classification (GTDB taxonomy): domain Bacteria; phylum Pseudomonadota; class Gammaproteobacteria; order Burkholderiales; family Burkholderiaceae_C; genus Allorhodoferax. The sequence continues at coordinate 517 of CAIYDK010000309.1, forward strand.
GTCACTGCACCACTCGCTCCAACTGCCTGCAAACAAGGTTGATCCTTTCAGCCCGGCAATTTCCATGGCCAGAATGTTCGGCACGGCGCTTACCCCACTGCCGCAGTGGTGTACCACGCTTGCGGGGTCACGGCCAGCGAGCAATGCGTCAAACTCTGCGCGTAAATCTGCGGCGGGCTTGAAGCGACCGTCGGGGCCGATGTTGAGGCTGAACAACCGGTTCAGCGCACCGGGAATATGTCCGGCCACCGGGTCCAGCGGCTCGACCTCGCCCCGAAAACGCGGCGCAGCGCGTGCGTCGATCAGTGTCTGGGCGTTGTCGCCCGTTGTGTTGCTCAGTCGAGTTGCTACGGTTTCGATAGTGGCCAGCGCAATCAATTCGGGCTCTAGCGCGTAGTTTGATGCGTGCGTTTGGGGTTGGACGCCGCTGGTGATGGCGCCACCGGCGGCCTGCCAGGCCTGTATGCCACCGTCCAGCACCGCCACGTTGTCATGGCCGGCCCAATTGAGCATCCACCACAGACGGCCGCAGTAGTTGGCGTTTTGACGGTCATAGACCACGGCTTGCATGGTGTTGTCAAAACCGACGGAACCCAGCCAGGCTGCAAACGCCTCGCGCGTGGGCAGCGGGTGACGTCCGCCTGATGCGCTGGTGCCCGGGGGGGGCTTGCCGTTGGCAGGGTCCTTGGCGGCGCTGAGGTGCTTGTCCAGGTGGGCGTAGAGGGCACCGGGCAGGTGAGACTCGGCATACATGGCCTCGCCAGCCTGCGCGTCGGCTAAGTTAAAGCTGCAGTCAAACACCATGTACGGCTGACCGCTGGTCATCAGGGTCTGCAGTTGGGTGGCGGAGATCAGGGTGGTGTAGGACATAAATACTTTCTTTAAGGCAGAACTTGAGTGCCGCCGGGCCGCCCCAAGGCACGAGGGCCCCCTCGGGGGGCAGCGACCCGCATAGCGGCGGAGCGTGGGGGCCACATGCTAATGGTCTTCGGCCGGAGTATTGGGCATGGCGCGTGCGCGCAGGGCAGTTGCCAGTATGCCGCTGGTGACGATAACCGCAATGCCGGCCCAGCCAATGGGGGCGATGTGGTCGCCAAACAGCGTCAAACTGTAGACGGACGCAAACACAATGCCGCTGTACTGCATGCTGGCTACCACCAGGGTGGCGCCATGGCTGTAGGCGCGTGTCATGCACCATTGGCCGAGCGATGCCAGCACGCCAATGGGTATCACCCAGGCCGCCGCCACGAAGCTCACCTCGGACCACGGCGTGATATTCGTGAACAGGGCGCCTATGGCCCCAACGACCACCGTGCCGATGGAAAAATAGAAAACGGTGCGCACTTCAGGCTCACCGACCTTGCCCAAAGCCGTGACCTGCATATAAGCCAGCGCCGCGCCCATGCCCGAGAGCAGGCCGATGACGCCGGCAAACAGCTGGTTCTGGTCGATGGTGGGGCGCAGCGTCAGCACCACGCCAATGAAACCCAGCAGCACCGTGCCCAGCAGCGGACCTTGGCGCTGTGCCTGGCCGTAGAGCAGGGCGCCGCCCACGATGAAGGCTGCCACCCAGACACCGCTCATATAGTTGAGTGTCATGGCCGTGGCCAGGGGCAGGTGGCCAATGGCATAAAACCAGGAACTCAAGGACAACACGCCAATCGTGCTGCGCCACACATGCATCATGGGAACAGGGGTTTGCAAGGGAACGCCTCGCGCACGCAGCACCACGCCCATGAACACCACACTGACGATGCCCCGGTACAGCACCAGTTCGAGGGTGCCAAAGCTGGCGGATGCGAACTTGATCCCGACGGCCATGGTGGCAAACAGGAACGATCCCAGCACCATCCACAGTGCCTGCACTAGAGTCCCATCTGTCGGCGATACCACTGGTGGAAGTGCGGCATGCCATCTTCCATCGGGCTTTGATAAGGGCCTACTTCGTTGTCACCGCGCTTGAGCAGTGCGGCGCGCCCGGCGTCCATGCGCTCGCCAATCTCGTCGTCCTCGATGCAGGTTTCGTTATAGGCGGCCTGCTGCGCCTCCACAAACTCGCGCTCAAAGGCCACGATTTCCTCCGGGTAGTAGAACTCGACCATATTCATGGTCTTGTTGGGCCCCATCGGGTGAAGGGTGGACACGGTCAGCACATGCGGGTACCACTCCACCATGATGTGTGGGTAGTAGGTTAGCCAGATAGCGCCCTGTTTGGGCGGCACCCCGTTGCGATAGGCCAGCAACGCCTTTTGCCAGCGCTCGTACACCGGGGAGCCGCCGGTCGCGTCAGCCTTTGCCAACTGAGCCGCCACGCCCACGGTCTGCACGGAGTAGCTATCGGAAAACTGCCAGCGCAAGTCGTCACAGGTGACGAATTTTCCCAGTCCGGGGTGGAACGGGCCGACATGGTAGTCCTCCAGATAGACCTCGATAAAGGTCTTCCAGTTGTAGTTGCACTCATGCATCACCACTTTGTCGAGCACAAAGCCTTCAAAGCTCAGCGCATCGCGCAAGCGCATGCCACCCAGATCGGCGGCGACATCACGTCCGTTCTGCTCGAACAACAGGCCATTCCACTCTTGTAGCGGGTAGTTCTTCAGGTTCAGGCACGGGTCCTGGTTGAAGTGAGGTGCGCCAATCAAGGTTCCGGCTGGCTGAGGTGTACCCTGGGTGTTGGCACCGCTGTAGGTCCAGCGGTGCAGCGGGCAAACAATGTTGCCCCCGGCACTGGCGACTTGGCGTCCAGGGTCGGTCACCGGATTAACCAGCGAGTCGCGGCCCTTGAGCATGATGGCCTGGCGGTGGCGGCAGACATTGGAGACAAGCTCCACCACCCCACTGGCATTGCGCACCAGCGCCCGCCCTTCCAGCTCTTGCGGCAGGGCGTAGTAGTCCCCGACATGGGGAACGCTCAAGGTGTGCCCCACATAACGGGGCCCTTGCTGAAAGATACTTTGCAGTTCGCGCTGGTACAGCGCTTCGTCAAAATAGCTTGAAACTGGTAGTTGGCAAGATGCCGGCTGCAGTTGAAGACTTAAATCAGACATGTTGTCCTGACCTAAAGACTCCCCACAGGGGGATGCGCTCCATGGCGCGGTGATAAAAAGAAACCGGTCTTTGCTTCGTGCAGCGACCGGAAACGGGAGGGGGCATTGTACCCGGGGGCCAGGCAACAACCATAGAGCCTAAAATCACGGTTTACTGTTTTTTACCCATTTCCATGCCCAAGGCCAGTGCCAAACCCCATTCTGCTGACGAAGCAACCGTTTCCAGCGTAAAGCCAGCTACCTATGAGGACGCCATGCGTGAGCTCGAGCAGCTGGTTGGGAGCCTCGAATCCGGGGAAATGCCCCTGGAGCAGATGCTGTCGGGCTACGAGCGCGGGGCATTGCTGTTGCAGTTGTGCCGGGATAAATTGCAGGCGGTGGAAGACCAGATCAAGGTGCTGGACGGCGGTGCGCTCAAGCCATGGAAACCGTAATGACCAGTGCAACAACGATGGACACCTCCGTGCGGCAGAAATTTGAACTCGAAGCCTGGAGTAGCCTGCGGCTGGTGCAAGTTGAGCACGCGTTGGGTGACTGGGTGACCGCGGATGCACCGCAGGGGCAGAATCATGGTGCGCCGGCACAACTGGTCGACGCCATGCGCTACGCCGTGCTGGACGGTGGAAAACGATTGCGACCCCTGTTGGTGCTGGCCGCGCACGAGGCAGTGTGCCCGATTGCGAGTGATGCGGGGGTGAACGCCGCCCTGCGCGCCGCATGTGCCGTGGAGTTGATTCATGCCTATTCCCTGGTTCACGACGACATGCCCTGCATGGACAACGATGTGCTGCGCCGTGGAAAGCCCACTGTGCATGTGCAGTTTGGCGAGGCCTGCGCTTTGCTGGCCGGAGATGCATTGCAGGCGCTGGCATTCGAGTTGATGACCCCTCAGGACGGCTCGGTGCCAGAGGCCACGCAAGCGCGCTTGTGCGCGTTGCTGGCCCGCGCTGCGGGTAGTGCCGGAATGGCTGGCGGGCAGGCCATTGATCTGGCCAGCGTGGGGCAGTCGCTGACGGAGGCGCAGTTGCGCGAAATGCACGAATTGAAGACCGGCGCCCTGTTGCAGGCCAGCGTCATGATGGGTGCGCAGTGCGGCGAACCCGGCGCGCAGGCGCTGGCTGCGCTGCAGCGCTATGGGGCGGCCATTGGCTTGGCTTTCCAGGTGGTTGATGACATACTGGACGTGACTGCGGATTCCAGTACCCTGGGCAAAACGGCCGGCAAGGATGCCGATAACAACAAACCTACCTATGTGTCGTTAATGGGCCTGCAGGCCAGCCGGGACTACGCCCAGCGGCTCCTGCTTCAGGCGCAGTCCGCACTGGACAACAGTGGCCTGGCGCAAACCCAGGCCTTGCGCGCCTTGGCTGACATGGTTGTCAATCGTGCACATTAACCCCACTGTATCGACTGAAATGGCCGCTAGGCCCCGAAATACCTGCGCCAGCCGCTACTAAAAGAATAGCATATGCCGAAAAATAAATTTCCTTTGCTGCACACGATCAATTCGCCCGAAGACCTGCGACTGGTGGAGCGGGATCAGTTGCGCGAGTTGACCGACGAGTTGCGTGCCTTTCTGCTTGAGAGTGTCGCCAAGACCGGCGGGCATCTCAGTTCCAACCTGGGCACAGTGGAGTTGACGGTGGCCTTGCACTACGTCTACAACACACCGCATGACCGCATCGTGTGGGACGTGGGCCACCAAACCTACCCGCACAAAATCCTGACGGGTCGGCGTGATCGTATGCCCACCTTGCGTCAGTTGGGTGGTCTGAGTGGCTTTCCGCAGCGTGGCGAGAGTGAATACGACACCTTTGGAACGGCACACTCCAGTACCTCCATTTCTGCGGCCTTGGGTATGGCAGAAGCCGCTCGCATTCAGGGTATCGACCGGCATTGCATTGCGGTGATTGGTGACGGCTCCATGACGGCTGGCATGGCGTTTGAGGCGCTGAATAACGGTGGTGTGTCTGACTGCAACCTGCTGGTCATCCTCAACGACAACGACATGAGCATCAGTCCGCCGGTAGGTGCTTTGAATCGCTATTTTGCCAAGCTCCTGAGTGGTCGTTTCTATGCGTCGGCCAAGAACGTCGGCAAGAGTGTGCTCAAGGGCGCGCCGCCCCTGTTTGAACTCGCAAAACGGCTGGAGGAGCAGGCCAAGGGCATGGTGGTGCCGGCCACGTTGTTTGAGAAATTCGGGTTCAACTATATCGGCCCCATCGATGGGCACGATCTGGATTCGCTTATTCCCACGCTGGAAAATATTCGCCAGCTCAAGGGTCCTCAATTCCTGCATGTGGTCACCAAAAAAGGCCAGGGCTACAAGCTCGCCGAGGTCGATCCGGTGGCCTACCATGGCCCCGGCAAGTTTGATCCCGTGGTGGGCTTGCAAAAGCCCAGCGTGGCGCCCAAGCCCACGTTCACCCAGGTCTTCGGTCAGTGGCTGTGCGACATGGCTGAGCAGGACAAGCGTCTGGTGGGCATCACACCGGCCATGCGTGAGGGTTCAGGGATGGTCGAGTTTGAGCAACGCTTTCCAGAGCGTTACTTTGATGTCGGCATTGCCGAGCAGCATGCCGTGACCTTTGCCGCAGGATTGGCAGCGGAAGGTCTCAAGCCGGTGGTGGCGATCTATTCCACCTTCTTGCAGCGCGCTTATGTCCAGCTGATTCATGACGTGGCCATCCAGAACTTGCCGGTGGTGTTTGCGCTGGACCGCGCCGGGCTGGTGGGTGCCGACGGTGCCACCCATGCGGGTGCGTACGACATTGCTTACCTGCGCTGCATTCCCAACATCAGCGTGGCCTGCCCGTCGGATGAAAACGAGTGTCGGCAATTGCTCAGCACGGCGTTTGCACAGGACCACTCTGTGGCAGTGCGCTATCCGCGTGGCGCGGGCGCTGGTGTAGCCCTACAGGCCGGCCTCGACAGTCTGCCTTTTGGTAAAGGTGAAATTCGTCGTTCGGGAACCAGTGGCATCGCCATTCTGGCGTTTGGAACCTTGCTCTACCCGGCGCTCGAAGCAGCACAGGCAGTGGGCGCTACGGTGGTCAATATGCGCTGGGCCAAACCGCTGGACACCGAACTGTTGTTACAGGTGGCGCGCAGTCATCAGGCACTGGTGACGGTCGAGGAAGGGTGCATTATGGGCGGCGCTGGCAGTGCAGTTGCCGAGGCGCTGCATGCAGCAGGTGTCGAGGTACCGGTATTGCAACTCGGGCTGGATGATGTGTTTATCGAGCATGGCGACCCCACGCGACTTCTCGCTATGCAGGGGCTGGATGCGGCGGGGATTCAGGCGTCCATTGCGCGCCGATACGCCACACTGCTGGCGCCGGTAGCGCGCGCTGCTTGAGGGTGAGAAGGTCTAGGCTTACAGAATGCTGAAGACTTCGGCATCGAATGGATTTCGAGGGAAAACCCCCACGTTTGGTATCCCCCGGGTTTCTACAATCTTCGGTGGCTCTTAGAAGTCCTTGCCGCGCGGAAATTTCTGTTCGATAAGATTGTTTAACCCTGTTGGAGTACATCGATGGATCGTCGCTCAATTCTTAAAAACGCCGGCATTGCCGGTGTCCTTGCAGCTGGTGCAGCACCTGCTGTCCATGCGCAGGCAGCCATTCGCTGGCGCTTGGCGTCCAGTTTCCCCAAGTCGCTTGATACGATTTTCGGAGGGGCTGAGGTGTTCGCAAAGGCTGTCAAGGCTATGTCGGGTGGCAAGTTTGAGATTTCAGTCCACGCAGGGGGAGAGCTGATGCCTCCTTTTGGCGTCATTGATGGCGTGCAAAATGGCACCGTGGAAATGTGCCACACGGTTCCCTATTACTTCTACGGCAAGAACCCGGCCTTTGCATTGGGTTCTGCGATTCCATTCGGACTGAATGCGCGCCAGATGACAGCCTGGATGCTGCATGGCAACGGTCGAAAGCTGATGAATGAACTGTATGCGGGCTACAACATGGTCAGCTTCGCTGGCGGCAATACCGGCACGCAAATGGGTGGCTGGTTCCGCAAGGAAATCAAATCGACCGCCGACTTCAAGGGACTGAAGATGCGTCTGGGAGGTGCTTTGGTCGGCGAGGTGATGACCAAACTGGGCGCCGTTCCACAGAGCATTCCTGGTGGTGAAATTTACCAGGCCCTCGAAAAAGGCACCATTGACGCAGCCGAATGGGTCGGTCCTTATGACGACCAGAAGCTGGGCTTTAACAAGGTCGCCCCGTTCTATTACTACCCCGGCTGGTGGGAGGGTGGTCCTGAGGTTGACTTCTTTGTCAACCAGAAGGCGCTGGACGGCTTGTCGGCTGAAAACAAGGCCATCATTGATGCAGCCAGCCAACTGGCGGCGGTGGATATGCTGGCCAAGTACGATGCCTTTAATCCAAAGGCACTGAAACAGTTGGCTGCTGCCAAGACCAAGATTCTGCCGTTCTCGCAGCAGGTGCTGGAGGCATCGTTCAAGGCATCGTTGGAAGTGTTTGCCGAAAATGATGCCAAGAGCCCCGAGTGGAAGAAAATTTATGCCGACCTTCGCGAGTTCCAGCGCGATCAGGTTTTATGGTTCCGCTTTGCCGAGTCACGTTTCGACAGTTTCATGGCATCGCAAAAGCTGTAAGCCCATTGCCTACCCAACAAAAAGCCCCGCATCGCGGGGCTTTTTGTTGACGGGAATCATGGTGTGTCAGGCTTATCAGCCTATCGGTAAAACAGGGTCGGCAACCACATTGTCAGCGGGGGCCACAAGGCTGCAACCAACAAGTCCAGCAAGGCCACGATGACCAGTGGCATCACGGCGCGGGAGATTTTTCCCAACGATACACCCGCAATTCCGCAACTGACGAACAGACAAATCCCGACGGGTGGCGTCAACATGCCAATTGCCAAATTAACGACGACCAGCACACCAAACTGAACCGGGTCCACTTGCATTTGCGGCGTCAACAGTGCCAGAACGGGCACCAGCAATAGCAAGGCTGCAGTTGTTTCCATGACGCAACCCACCACCAGCAGCAAGGCCATGACGAGCAGCAGCAGGCCTGTTGGCGGTAAGGACAAGGAATTTACAAAAACATCCAGCAGGCGTGCGCCCTGCTGCATGGCCAAAAGCCACCCGAAGACCTTGGCCATTGCAATGATAAACAGGATGCCGCCTGCGGCGACTTGCGATCGCATGATGAGGGCAGGCAGTTCGCTCCATGGCAGCTCACGGTTAATCAGGGTACCCACCAGCAATGCATAGAACACTGCCAATGCTGCGGCCTCTGTCACGGTCACAATGCCCGTCAAGATACCGCCCAATACGACGACCGGGGCACCCATCGACCAGATTGCAGCCTTGCCGGTAACCATGACCTTATTCCACGAGAAGGGCTGACGCTCGCCGTATCCCTTGCGCCAGGAAATAAAGACCGCCACGATCAGGAAGGACGTTCCAAGCAAGATGCCAACCATCATTCCACCGGCAAACAATTGCGACGTGGAGATATTGGTCATGAAGCCAAAGATCACCATAGGGATAGACGGCGGAATAATGATGCCAATTGATCCACCTGCGGCCACCACCGCGGCCGCGAACGCTGGCGGATAGCCTTGGCGAATCATGGCCGGGATCACCACACCACCAATGGCAGCCGTGTCTGCCGCGGCAGAACCTGAAATACCCGCAATGATCATGGACGCCACAATCGCCGCCGCAGCCAATCCGCCAGGGGCCCAGCCCACCAGACTGTCACAAAAATCAATCAGGCGGCGCGAGATGCCGCCCACCTCCATGATCGATCCCGCAATCATGAAAAGCGGTACGGCCAGCAGGTCGAACGAGTCGACGCCGGAGAAGATCTGCTGGACGACCGTCTGACCCAGCGCAGCCAGGGTAATCGTGTCAGGAAAGACGCCCGGTGTGACAATTAATCCGATTGCTGGCAACCCTATCGACAATGCGATGGGCAGCCCCAGCGTCATCAGCAAAAACATAAGCGCAAAAAGCAGGATGATGATCATGGTGCCAACTCCTTTTTCTTGGCCATGTCGGCCAGAATGTGCAGCAGGAAGATGGCGCCGCTGAGGGGCACGACCGCGATCGGGAATGACATGGGCATTTGCACGGCCGTGGAAGTCTGCTCCCAGGAGTTCAGGGTATAAATTGACCCATACCATGTGATCAGTCCAAAACACGCCAGAGTCATCAACTGCAATGCCCGCATGATGAGTTGTTCAACCAACAGTCCAAAGCGTGCACCGAACCCGGCCAGCCCAATGAAGTGCGCACGTTTGTACGCCACGGTGGCGCCCAAAAAAGTGGTTGCTACCAGCAAATAGCGACCAATTTCTTCTGACCAGCTCAGCGAGTGGCCCATGTAGCGGGCGAATACCTGGATAAAGAGAATGACTGAAATGGCGACGCCAACGACCAGCAATATTTTTTCAACCTGGCTATTCACCCACTCGCTGGCTGCCAGCAGCTCTTGGCTCAATTTCATGAAATCTCCGAAAGGGACCGGCGCACAAAAACCATCTCTGCGTAGCGCCAAACGCTACGCTTCCAAATCAATCACTAGTCAGCGCTTATTTGACGGTTTTGCGAATGTCTTCCACGATCTTCTTGGTGTCACCACTCAAGGACGCGTAGACAGACTCGGTCTTGCCACGGAAAGCAGCCAGGTCAGGGTTCTCGACCACCTGCATACCAGCAGCCTTCAGGCCGGCCAGTTGGCTGGCTTCGTTGTCGCGGACAAAACGACGACCGGCAATGGACGCAACATTGGCGGCATCCATGAAAGCCTTGCGGTCAGCAGTCGGCAGTTTGTCCATGAATGGCTTGCTGCCAACAAACACCAGCGCCGAATAGACGTGGCGCGTGATCGAAAGGTATTTTTGACCTGCTTCATTGAGCTTGCCAGCCGAAATGACAGAGATCGGGTTTTCCTGTCCATCCAGCACGCCTTGCTGCAGTTGTGTGGTGATGGGCCAGGCCATGGGAGTTGGGTTGGCACCAATCGCACGCCAAATGGCAAGATGCGTGGGGGATTCCATGGTGCGAATCTTCATGCCTTTGAGGTCATCGGGGCCATTGACCGCATGCTTGGAATTGGTGACGTTGCGAAAGCCATTGTCCAAAAAGTGCATGCCTACCAAGCCCGCTTTGTCGAAACGTTTCAACAGGTCCTGGCCAATGGGCCCATCCAGCACCTTGTCAGACGCTTCATAGGAATTAAACAAGAAAGGCAACTCCAGCGCCTTGATTTCCGGGACAAAGGCTTCCACCGGGCCGGTTGTGCACACGCTCATCTGAACGGTACCCAGTTGCAATTGCTGCAACACCTGGGTCTCACTGCCCAGCGCCGCCGAATGGTGCACGACGACGTCGTATTTGCCAGGCAATGCCTTGTCAAGCTCTTCCTTGAATTTCTGCGCAGCAACAGTATGCACAAACGTCGGACCGGTAACGACGGCAATGTTCACTTTCTCGGCGGCCAACAGGGGGGCGCTAAAGGCCAGGGCCAAGGCGCAAGACAGACCGGTGAGTGTGCGGGTAATGAGTGTCATATGTTTCCTTGCATAGCTTTTGTAAGGTGCCAATCCTACTCCGATGCCATTTTGCGCAAAGTAGGCAAGCCCACGCCGGTTGCTTCAAATCCGCCATCGACCGCCAGGACCTGGCCGTTGACGTATGCGGCGTCCGCGCTGCACAGGAAACCGGTTACGGCCGCAATCTCTTCCACCAACCCGTAGCGGTTCAATGGAATGACATCGTGGTAATCCGACCGGATGGCAACGCTGTGCACCAGTTTGGCCATTTCAGTTTCCACCGGTCCAGGAGCCACGGCATTGACACGAATACCAACAGTTCCCAGTTCTGCTGCCTGTTGTTTGGTCAAATGAATCAGCGCCGCCTTGCTGGTGCCGTAAGCCACCCGCAGCGTACTGGCGCGCAAGCCCGAGATCGATGCAATATTGACGATGCTTCCTCCGCCACTGCGCAGCATGGCCGGTACACAGGCCTGCGAGCACAGGAATGCTCCGTCCAGATTGGTGGACAGGACGGCGCGCCACTCCGCGTAACTGGTTGTCCCGATGGTTTTGAACACGGCGATGCCGGCGTTGTTGACCAGTGAGTCGATGCGGCCAAAAACGTTGTCAACTTGTTCGATCGCCCTGTCAACCTGCTCCGGGTTAGATACGTCGCAGACCAGTGCCAAAACGCGCGCTTTGTCGTTTAGCTCGGTCTCGGTTCGGGACAGGGTGACCGCATCAATATCGAGCAGCGCGACCCGGTATCCACGCGACAGAAACCAGCGGGCAATGCCAAGACCAATGCCACGGGCGCCCCCCGTCACTACGGCCACGGGGGTTAAGGTAAGTGCGGTTGTCATGGGTGCTTGAAGTGGTATTTTGAGCGTCTGACTTTACCGCCATAATGTCCTGTCGCCCCATCATTTCAGGGCGGCAATGAACAATAAATATTTACCGGAGACTCTCCATGCAAATTTCCCGTCGCTCCTTACTGGCCGCAGCTGGCGCAAGCGCCATCGCCCTGCCGACTTTCGCGCAGAAGGCGGATTTCACCTACAAGTACGCGAATAATCTGCCGGTCACCCACCCCATGAACGTGCGTGCAAAGGAGATGGCAGATGCCATTCGTGCAGAGACGCAAGGGCGTGTGGATATTCAGCTTTTTCCCAACAACCAGTTGGGTTCTGATACCGACATGCTGAGCCAGTTGCGCTCCGGTGGCATTGAGTTTTTCACGCTGTCCGGTCTGATTCTTTCCACGCTGGTTCCGGCAACTTCCATCAGCGGCATAGGCTTTGCCTTTTCGGATTACGACGCAGTCTGGAAAGCCATGGATGGTGATCTGGGAGCCTATATCCGTGCGCAGATCGTCAAAGCCGGTCTGGTGCCCATGGACAAGATCTGGGACAACGGCTTTCGCCATATCACTTCGTCCAGCAAACCCATTACCAGTCCGGCAGATTTGAAAGGTTTCAAAATCCGCGTGCCCGTGTCTCCGCTGTGGACCTCGATGTTCAAGGCCTTCGACGCATCTCCCGCGTCCATCAACTTTGGCGAAGTCTACTCGGCGCTACAGACCAAGGTGGTCGAGGGGCAGGAAAATCCGTTGGCCATCATCTCGACGGCCAAACTCTACGAAGTGCAAAAATACTGCTCCCTGACCAACCACATGTGGGATGGTTTCTGGTTCCTGTCCAACCGCAAAGCCTGGGAGCGTCTGCCCAAGGATTTGCAGGTCATTGTGGCCAAACACATCAACGCAGCAGGCATGAAGGAACGCGCCGACGTGGCAGACATGAATGCATCGTTGCAAAAAGATCTGGCCAGCAAGGGCTTGGTGTTCAACCAGCCCAAGACGCAAGCGTTCCGCGAGCATTTGCAAAAGGCCGGCTTCTACGCCGAATGGAAGGCCAAGTATGGTGATGAAGCCTGGGCGATTCTGGAGGCCAACGCCGGCAAGCTGGCATGAGCCGACACTCCGTGTTCTCCCTGATTCTTTAATGTATTCTGGTATGGCATGACGCCCGCGCCCGACCTGGTACTCCCCGACCGCCCCTGGCTCAATCGCATCGACCACGTTCTGGGGATGCTCGTGGAAGTCCCGGCGGCGGCGCTGGTGCTGGCCGACATTTCCGTGCTTTTTGGTGGTGTGTTTGCCCGTTTTGTGCTGCACCGACCCCTGGTTTGGTCGGACGAGCTGGCATCCATGCTGTTTCTCTGGTTGGCCATGCTGGGCTCGGTCGTTGCGTTACGCCGGGGGGAGCATATGCGCATGACCGCGTGGGTGAGCAAGGCCACCGGGGCACGAGCAGCATTGCTGGAAGCGTTTGCAACGGCTGCCTGCCTGTCGTTTCTGTCGATGGTGGCGTGGCCTGCATGGGAATACGCATCGGAAGAAGCGTTTATTACCACACCGGCGCTGGAGATTTCCAACGCCTGGCGCGCTGCGGCCTTGCCGGTGGGTATTCTGCTCATGGCTGTGTTCGCCGCCTTGCGGCTGGCCCGTGTGACCCACCTCAAGCAAGCGTTGCTGGCGCTGGCAGGCACTGCTGCCATCGCAGGCGCATTCTGGCTGGCCAAGCCGCTGTTTGAAGACCTTGGACGCTTGAATCTGGTGATTTTCTTTGTGGGCGTGGTGGCGAGTTGCGTGTTTGCGGGTATTCCCATTGCTTTCGCTTTTGGCCTGGGCACCTTTGGTTACCTGGCCCTTTGCACGGGCACGCCGCTGCCGGTGATTGTGGGGCGCATGGACGAGGGTATGTCCCACCTGATTCTGCTGGCGGTACCGCTATTTGTCTTTTTGGGCTTGCTCATCGAGATGACGGGTATGGCCCGGGCCATGGTGAATTTTTTAGCCAGCTTTCTGGGTGGTGTGCGGGGAGGCCTGTCGTATGTGCTGGTGGGGGCCATGTACTTGGTGTCGGGCATTTCCGGCTCCAAGGCGGCGGATATGGCCGCTATTGCGCCCGCGCTTTTCCCGGAAATGCGCAAACGCGGCGCCAAGGACGGCGAACTGGTGGCCCTGCTGGCCGCAACCGGTGCCCAGACCGAGACCGTTCCACCCAGCTTGGTCCTGATTACCATTGGCTCGGTGACTGGCGTATCCATTGCAGCCTTGTTCACCGGCGGTCTGTTGCCCGCCCTTGTTTTGGGACTGCTGCTGTGCGCCTTGGTGGGCTACCGCTACCGGCATGAAGACGTGAGCATGGTGCAGCGCACGCCCTGGCCTCAGGTCCTGCGACTGGGCCTTATTGCATTGCCCGCATTGGCATTGCCAGTCGTGATTCGAGCCGCTGTGGTCGAAGGCGTAGCGACTGCCACTGAAGTGTCAACCATTGGTATTGCCTATGCCGTGCTCGCAGGGTTGCTGGTTTACCGCCAATTTGACTGGAATCGTTTGGGTCCTCTGCTGGTCAGTACGGCATCACTTTCGGGCTCCATCCTGCTGATCATCGGCACTGCAACCGCCATGGCTTGGGGGTTGACCCAGTCAGGGTTCTCCAACTGGCTGGCCTCTGTCATGCAGGCGCTTCCGGGCGGGGCTCCGATGTTTCTGGGTGTATCGATTGTGGCATTCGCTGTACTGGGCTCGGTGCTGGAGGGCATTCCGGCCATCGTGCTTTTTGGGCCGCTGCTCTTCCCGATCGCCCGCCAGCTGCACATCCATGAGGTGCACTATGCGATGGTGGTCGTGTTGTCCATGGGGTTGGGACTGTTTGCGCCGCCGCTGGGGGTGGGGTATTACGCGGCCTGCGCCATCGGTCGGGTCAACCCCGACGAAGGCATTCGCCCCATCGTCGGGTATCTGCTGGTCTTGCTACTTGGAACCGTCATCGTAGCGGCCATACCCTGGATCTCGACGGGCTTTCTTTAGCGATCCGCCTATTTCTTGGGCTTGTCCAACGCATCCTGCATGGCTTTCATGGGATCGTCATTGTTGGCGGCAGGAGTCGGGGCGGCATCGGGTTGGCCAGCTTGCGGTTCTCCTGGCGCAGAGGCTTCCAGCGCCGGCGGTTGTGCCGCAGACATGTCCACCTGCATTTGGGCTCCCACCTTGTCGAGGTCGTACACCTCCTCCTTGTCCAGTCCGCTAGACACAATACCAGGGAAGAAAATGATCAAGCCGACCATGATGACCTGGATCAGCACGAAGGGCACAGCACCCCAGTAAATCTGCATGGTGGTGACTGGCTGGATTTCCTTCTTCGTCAGGCGGTCGGTATAGGCGGAGGTGGGTGCCACACTGCGCAAGAAGAAGAGGGCAAATCCAAAGGGCGGGTGCATGAACGAGGTCTGCATGTTCACGCCCAATAGCACTCCAAACCAGATCAGGTCAATGCCCAGCTTGTCGGCCACCGGCGCCAGCAGGGGCACCACGATGAACGACAACTCGAAGAAGTCCAGGAAGAACGCCAGGAAGAAGATCAACAGATTGACCACAATCAGGAACCCGGTCTGACCGCCGGGCAAGCCGGTCAGCAAGTGCTCGACCCACTTGCCTCCGTCCACACCCTGGAACACCAGGCTGAAGATGGTGGAGCCGATCAGGATAAACACCACAAAGCTGGCGAGCTTGGTCGTCGATGTCAAAGCCTGCTTGAGCAGCGTCATGCTTAGGCGTCCGCGGGCCATGGCCATGATGAATGCGCCCAAGGCCCCCATGGCACCCCCTTCAGTCGGTGTGGCAACGCCCAGGAAAATGGTTCCCAACACCAGGAAGATGAGAAGTAGCGGTGGAATTAGTACGAAAGTGACCCGCTCAGCCATGCGCGACAGCAGGCCCATGCGGGTGATCTTGTTGATGGATGCGATGACAAAGGCCAGCATGACCCCGGCACACAGGGACACCACAATGGTTTCGTCGGTGGCAACCGTTTCCACTGTTTCACCTTTGAACCAGCTCAGAACGGCGGCGTAGTGTTCGCCAAGATAGATGGCGACGCCGGTAGAAATAATCGTCAGAATCAACAGCGACAGCAGGCCACTTTTTCCGTCATCTTCGCGGATGGTGCGTGCTTCGAGCGGCAATGCTGGAACCCAAGCGGGACGAAAGACTGCCACACCAACGACGTAAAGAATATACATGCCAGTGAGTGCGAAGCCAGGGACGAACGCGCCTTTGTACATCTGCCCCACGCTGCGGCCCAACTGGTCAGCCAGAATGATCAGCACCAGGGAGGGCGGAATGATCTGCGCCAAAGTGCCCGAGGCGGCGATCACGCCGGATGCGATGCGACGGTCATAACCGTAGCGCAGCATGATGGGCAGGGAAATAAGGCCCATGGAAATGACGGATGCCGCCACCACGCCGGTCGTCGCCGCCAGCAGCGCGCCGACAAAAATGACTGCAAAAGCCAGGCCGCCTCGGACCGGTCCAAAGAGCTGTCCGATAGTGTCCAGCAAGTCCTCGGCCATACCGCTGCGCTCCAGGATCAGCCCCATGAGTGTGAAGAACGGAATCGCAAGCAGGGTGTCGTTTTGCATGATACCGAACAGTCGCAACGGCAAGGCCTGCAACAGGGCTTCAGGCAGCATGCCCAATTGGACGCCGATAAAACCGAAGAAGAGTCCGCAGGCCCCGAGGCTGAATGCCACTGGAAACCCCATAAGTAGAAAGAGGATGAGCCCCCCGAACATGATGGGGGCCATATTGCTGGTAATGAATTCCATGGTGGGTGCTCCTGTCAGGCTGCTTTGTTCTTGGATTCAGCCAATTGGCGAATCGCTTCGGCCAGCTCTTCTTCAGCCGTCTTTTCAATCTTCTTGGCAGTCGGGTCGTCAATCAGGCCCTGAAGGAAGGCCAATCGCTTGATCAACTCTGACCAGCCCTGCAACAGTAGCAAGGAGAAGCCCAGAGGGATCATCGAGTAAACCGGCCAACGGATCAGACCACCTGCATTGGAAGACATCTCGCCGGACTGGTAGCCTTTGAGTGCGAAAGGAATGCCGTAATAAAGAATGGCCAAGCACACGGGGGTCAGGAAGAAGCTGAAGCCGATGACGTCAATCCAGATTTGCGCGCGCTTGGACAGGCGACTGGAAACGACGTCGATTTTGACGTGTTCGCCGTTGAGCAATGTATAGGCTGACGCAATCAGGAATGATGCAGCGAACAAATACCACTGCACTTCCAGAAAGGCATTGGAGCCCACATTGAATGCCTTGCGAACGATGGCATTGACCGCGCTGATCACGGTAGAGCCCAGAATCAGCCAGATGACATGCTTGCCGATCTGGCCATTCAACCAGTCGACCGCTCTTGAAAATTTAAGTAGGGCGTTCATTTTGTCTCCGCTTTGGATGGGGGTATCGCTGGCCCGGGGTGGCTTTGGGCACAGCGCAAAGTCTATCGGGTATTGCTTCCTATGGCTTTAGAAAAGCTGACGGGTTTGGGCATTTTTGGGGTGGGTAAACCCGATGTACAACAGCAAGTTGTTTCGGATCGCAGCCGTCTCAGTGCATCAACCGGTACTGCGCGACATAGACTGCGGCGCCTGCCAGATAGCCCACCAGCGCCAGCAAGCTGATCTTTTTCATGTACCAGAAGAAGTCAATTTTTTCCAGACCCATCGCCGCAACGCCTGACGCAGAGCCAATGATCAGAATGGAGCCGCCTGTGCCCGCGCAGTAGGCCATGAACTCCCATAGAAAGCTGTCGGTCGGGTATTGCGCCAGGTTGTACATACCCATGGAGGCGGCCACCAACGGCACGTTGTCCACGACGGCGCTGACCAGTCCAATCAGGACCACAATCACGTCCTGGCGGCCAATGGTTTGCTCCAGCCACTGGGCTAGCGCACTCAATATGTGGGTGTGCTCCAGAGTCGCCACGGCCAACAGGATGCCGATAAAGAAAACAATCGAGCCCATGTCGATCTTGGTCAGGGCGCGTACCAGCGTCAGGTGCTCCTTGTCGTCATCGGTTTTGCCTTGGTGCATCAGGTCGCCCACTGCCCACAAAATGCCCAAGCCAAAAAGAATGCCCATGAAGGGTGGCAGACCGGTGAGGCCTTTGAACAGGGGCACCGCAACCAAAATGCCAAGCCCTAGGTAGAACATCAGTGTTTTTTCAAAGTGGCTCGCCATGCAAGTGATAGTGTTTGCATCGCGTTGCGGTGCGACCACCATCTTGCCCCGCAACATCCGGGCAGTAACAGCGAGTGGTACCAAGAGACTGACGATGGATGCCAGAAACACCGACTTCATGATGTTCCACGAGGTGATTTGGCCGCCAATCCACAGCATGGTGGTGGTCACGTCGCCAATGGGGGTCCAGGCGCCTCCGGCATTGGCGGCAATGATGATGATGCCGGCAAAGAACAGACGGTCTTCATGCTTGCCCAGCAATTTTTTCATGAGCGAGACCATCACGATGGTGGTGGTCAGGTTGTCCAGGATGGAGCTCAGAAAGAAGGTCACAAAGCCTACCATCCACATCAGCGAGGAAAGCTTGGCCGTGCGGATGCGCGAGGTGATGACGTAAAAGCCGTCGTGCGCATCCACTACTTCAACAATGGTCATGGCACCGATCAGAAAGAACACGATTTGCGCCGTGCCCATCAGTGACTGCCCCAGTTCTGCGCCAACCATGGTGTGCTCGCCCGTCCCGACGGCGTAGACCGTCCACAGCAAACCCGCACCAATCAGTGCGGTAGCTGACTTGTTAATTTTGAGCGGATGTTCCAGTGCGATAGCGGCGTACGCGATCACAAAAATGGCGATGAGCGCAGTCAGCATAGCTTTGTTCCTCTTTTTTGTAGTCCGTTCTGCGGAGTCTAAGGGCTATTGCGGCGTTAGCGGCTGAAGAATCCCTGACATGAAACCATTCAGCCTATACGCCCACGTATCCACTGCAACATGGAGCGCGCACTGCTGCGCAAGGCACGCGCACTGGCTGCGGTGGCACGCCAGACCGGGGAATTTTTCACGCGGGCGATCAGGGCGTCCTTCCAGAGTTTCCAGCGCCCATACAGGCGGGCAAACCAGGCCAGCCGCATCAGGGCCGGTTGGGTGAGGGCAAACAGGCGTGCCACCGCTGCGGTGCCCAGCATCTTGGCCGCCAGCACAACGGCAACGCCTAGTACGGCATGCCCCCGACTGATCCAGTACAGGGCCAGTAGCTTGACCGGCAACAACAGGAGTGCTGGCACGAAGAACACCACGAGCGCTCCATAGGGCGGCAGACGGGCAATGAAGGCTTCCATGCGTGCCCACAGGGGCAACTTTGCAAGCCGCTCCATCAGGCGGGCCAGCGGCTCCCAGCCCCATTCCTCAAAGATCAGCACCAGAGCCAATACCGGCGCGATGGTGAGGTTGAACAGGTTGGCGAGCAGGCGTCGCAGGAATGTCATGGGTTTATGGAGCGCCGATAGTTATGAGTCATATGGTGCTGTAGCCCCCGTAGAGTGTGCGTAACGCGCTATTGAAAAGATAGCATGTTTTGCACGCTCCAGATACCTGCAACGGTCAGTAGCAATGAGCCGACTAAATGTAAGGCAGCGGTGCCCAGGGCCAGCGCATAGCGCTGCTGCATCAGCATACCCACCACTTCGGCGCTGAAACTGGAAAACGTGGTGAGGGCACCGAGAAAACCGGTGACCAGTGCCAATCGCCACACGGGGTCGAGCTGGGGCAGAGCTTGAAAGACGGCCACGCAAATGCCGATCAGATAACCGCCAATCAGGTTGGCGGCCAGCGTACCCCAGGGAATAACACCTCCAGGGCTGAGCCAAAGACCCAGTCCCCAGCGCGCCAGGGCTCCCGCACTGGCGCCCAGACAAATTGCAATGACAGGCCACATGCGCCTAGTTTGCCATTTTTTCGGGTAGCCAGGTCACGATGCCGGGAAAGACGTAAATCAATGCAACCGCGATGCACATCAGGAAGAACATGGGCATCGTCACCTTGGCAATCCAGGTGAGTTGGCGTCCGGTCATGCCTTGCAGCACAAAGAGGTTGAAGCCCACGGGCGGTGTGATTTGCGCCATCTCCACCACCAGCACGATGAAAATGCCAAACCAGATGGGGTCGATGCCGGCCGCGTTCACCGTGGGCATGAGGACGCCCATGGTCAGCACCACCATGGAGATGCCGTCCAGAAAGCAGCCCAGGATGATGAAGAAAATGGACAGCGCCACAATCAGCTGCCACTTGCTCAAAGCCATTGACGCAATCCACTCGGCCAGGTGGCGCGGCAGGCCGATGTAGCCCATGGCCAGGGTCAGGAATGCAGCGCCCGCCAGGATCAATGCAATCATGCAATACAGCCGCGTGGCACCCATGATGGCGTCCCGAAAGGTGGCCCAGTTCATGGAGCCCTGCAGGGTAGAGAGCACCAATGAACCCACAACACCCACGGCCGCCGCCTCAGTGGCCGTGGCAATACCGGAGTAGATCGAACCCAGCACCGCGGTGATGAGCAGGACCACCGGAATCAGACTGCGCGAGGCGCCCAGTTTCTCCATGAATGTGGTCTGCTCGTCGGACGCCGGCACCTGGTCCGGGTGGCGCAGTGCCCAAAAAATGATATAGCCCGAGAACAGGCAAGCCAGCATGATGCCCGGAATCACGCCGGCAATGAACAGCTTGGAGATGGATACCTCGGCTGCCACGCCATAGACGATCATGATGATGGAAGGCGGTATCAGCAGTCCCAGTGTGGCCGCACCGGCCAGAGTGCCAATCACCATGTGGTCGGGGTAGCCGCGGCGCGTCAGTTCGGGCAGGGTCATCTTGCCGATGGTGGCGCAGGTGGCCGCGCTGGAGCCGGACACCGCGGCAAAGATGGTGCAGCCAATCACGTTGGTGTGCAACAGGCGCCCGGGCAGTGCTTGCACCCATGGGGCCAGGCCTTTGAACATGTCTTGACTTAGCCGCGTTCGAAACAGGATTTCCCCCATCCACACGAACAGGGGTAGGGCGGTCAGCGTCCAACTGCTCGACGACCCCCACACTGTGACCGCCATGGCGTCGCCGGCCGGACGTGACGAGAACAACGTAACGGCCATCCAGGCCACGCCGGTAAGGGTCAGGCCGACCCAGACGCCGCTGCCCAGAATCAGCAGCAGGGCAATGAGCAGAGCGGCGGTTATGGCGAGATCATTCATGGACTTTGGCTACTGGTGGGTTGTTATTCATTGCGCAATGGCTCGTCACTGCTCTGGACCACACGCTGACCGCGAATCTCCAACACCAGTTCATCGACAAAGGCAATCGCCAGAATCACGGCTCCCACCGCCATGCCAATCTGTGGAATCCACAGCGGCGTGGCGTCAGTGCCGGTGGAGATGTCGTTGAACGTGCGGGATTGCCAGGACAGGCGGCAGCAGTAGAAGGCGAACATGGCGGTCAAGGCGCAGGCAAAGGCCAGGGCCCACACTTCCAGTCCTTTCTTCCAGCCGCCAGACAGGGCAGCGAGGATCAGCGTCACACGGATGTGTTCCCCCCGCTTGAGCGTATGTGCCAGAGCAAGAAAGCCGCTAGCAGCCATCAGATAACCGGCATAGGCGTCGGTTCCCGGCACATAAAAGTTCAGTTGCCGCCCCCCCACGGAGAGCAGCACCATGATCAGCAAGCCGAATAAAAACAGTGCCGCCAGTGCGGCAGCACCGTCGTACAGTGTGTCCAATGCCTTTCGCATGACCGCCCCTGCGTTCCGGATCAAGGCTTGGTGAAAGCGTCAACCACCGCTTTGCCTTCAGCACCGGATTTTTCCAGCCACTCCTTGACCATGGTGTCACCTACCTTCTTCATGTCGGCCTTGAGTTGGGCTGATGGCACGACGATGTTCATGCCATTGGCCTTGAGCTTCTCGATCGACTCCACGTTAACCCGCTTGCTGGCCGCAAGGCCGCGCACTTCCGCGTCGGCCGCGGCCTTCAAGACCACAGCTTGTGTGGGCTTGTCCAGTGCGTCGAATGCGGCTTTGTTGACGAGGACGGCATTCTTGGGCAGCCAGGCTTGCATGTCGTAGTAATACTTCAGGTTCTCGTACAGCTTGCTGTCCACACCGGAGGCGCCAGACGTCATGGTGGCCTCCACAACTCCGGTAGCAAAGGCCTGCGACAGTTCCGCTGCCTGCACGGTCACCGGCTGTGCACCCACCAGCTCGGCAATGCGGCTGGTAGCGGGGCTGTAGGCGCGCCATTTGATACCCTTGAGGTCGGCGGCGGTTGCCAGCGGCTTCTTGCTGTAAATACCCTGAGGCGGCCAGGCTACCGCGTACAGCAGGTTCATACCTTGCTCGGCCAGTTTCTTCTCCAGCGCGGGCTTTTGGGCCTTGTAGAGCTTGGCGGATTCATCGTAGCTGTCGGCCAAAAAGGGCAGGCCATCCACGCCAAAAAGCTGCCATTCATTTTGATAATTGACCAGCAAAATCTCCCCGGCCTGGGCTTGGCCACCTTGCACGGCGCGTTTGATTTCGGGAGCCTTGAATAGCGCGGCATTGGCGTGCACCGTGATCTTGAGCTTGCCGCCACTGGCCTTGTCCACGTCATTGGCGAACTGCTGCAGGTTTTCGGAGTGGAAATTGGTGGCAGGGTAGGCGCTGGCCAGATCCCACTTCACTTGGGCCAAAGCGGCTCCACTGGCCAGGCTCAGGGCAAGCGCTGCGGCGGTGGCGGTCAGGGCAAACAGGCGACGTTTCATAAAAAACTCCGTTGGGTTGAATGAATGGATAGCGTGGTGGGGCAGACAGTGGAATGTAAATCGCAATTGGGCAGGGCATCTCGGTGTTTTCCCTAAATGTCAACAAATTGTTGATAAATTGTCATCTTGCTGCCTACAATTCGGCCACGCAACAAAGATGCCAACCTGGAGCGCCCATGTCCAATAAACCTGCCCCCCCCGCATTGGGGGCCGATACCGTAGGCACGGCTCCGGCCAGTGGGCCCATCGTGTCGTCTGCGCATCTGGTGTCGCCCCGCAGTGCCGAGATGAGCGAGTTTGAGTTTGGCCTGATCGTGGCGGGTAATGCCTTTCACCGCTGGATCACGCACTGCATGAGTGCGGCGGGCCTCAAAGACCTGACGCCGCTGGACGTTTTGGTGCTGCACCATGTAACCCACCGTGCGCGCAACAAGCGGCTGGCCGACATTTGTTTCATCATGAATGTGGAAGACACCCACCTGATCAACTACGCGCTCAAGAAATTGCAAAACCTCGGCGTGGTGGTGTCAAGCAAGAGCGGCAAGGACGTGACCTACGTTTCCACCGAAAGTGGGCGCGACTTTGTGGCGCGCTACCGCGAAATCCGCGAGTCCTGCCTGATCAATGCGCTCAATGCTGATGATGGACTGAACCGCGACATTGGCGAGTTGGCGCGGCTATTGCGCCTGCTCTCCGGCATCTACGACCAGGCCGCTCGTTCGGCAGCATCCTTATGAACCCATCCAATACTTCACGCTGGCAATTCTGGATCGACCGCGGCGGTACTTTCACCGATGTGGTGGGCAAGCGCCCGGACGGCGCGCTGGTCACGCACAAGTTGCTGAGCGAAAGTCCAGAGCAGTACCGCGACGCGGCCGTGGCCGGCATTCGCCACCTGTTGGGTCTGAAGTCCAGTGAGCCAGTTACGCCCGATGTGGTGGAGTGCGTGAAGATGGGAACCACCGTGGCCACCAACGCCCTGCTGGAGCGCAAAGGCGAGCCCACATTGCTGGTGACAACGCGGGGTTTCAGGGATGCGTTGCGCATTGCCTACCAAAACCGCCCCCGCATTTTTGACCGCAACATTGTGTTGCCCGA
Source organism: uncultured beta proteobacterium (assembly GCA_903924955.1). Lineage (GTDB taxonomy): Bacteria > Pseudomonadota > Gammaproteobacteria > Burkholderiales > Burkholderiaceae_C > Allorhodoferax. Next base: position 23,823 of record CAIYDK010000309.1, read on the forward strand.
GTTGCTCTACAGTGCGGTGGTCGAGGCGCAGGAACGGGTGGGTGCGCATGGGGATGTGATCGAGTCCCTGAATGAACTGCTATTAAAAGAGGAGCTGCTTGCGCAGTATGCACGGGGGCTACGCGGCGTTGCAATAGTTTTTATGCACGGCTACCGCTATACAGAGCATGAAAAGGCGGCGGCCCGATTGGCGCGGGAAGTGGGCTTTACCCAGGTCAGCACCTCACACCAAACCAGCCCGATGATGAAGTTTGTGAGCCGGGGCGACACCACGGTCGTGGACGCCTACCTTTCACCCATTTTGCTGCGCTATGTGGATCAGGTTGCAGCCGACATGCCCGGTGTGCCGCTGTACTTCATGCAGTCGTCGGGTGGCCTTGCCGACGCCCATGCGTTTCAGGGCAAAGACGCGATTCTGAGTGGCCCCGCGGGCGGCATTGTCGGTATGGCCCGCACCGCCGCGATTGCAGGCATTGAGAAGGTCATTGGCTTTGACATGGGTGGCACGTCGACCGATGTGTCGCACTACGCGGGCGAGTTTGAGCGCGAGTTCGAGACACAGGTCGCCGGCGTGCGCATGCGCGCGCCGATGATGAGCATCCACACCGTGGCAGCGGGTGGCGGCTCGATTCTGGCGTTTGACGGTTCGCGCTTTCGGGTGGGTCCGCAGAGCGCCGGTGCCAACCCGGGCCCGGCCAGCTACCGCCGCGGCGGCCCGCTGGCTGTAACGGATGCCAATGTGATGCTGGGCAAGGTGCAGCCGCGCTACTTTCCCAAGGTGTTTGGCGCGCAGGCCAATGAGGCGCTGGACGCTACCGTGGTGCATGAAAAGTTTGCGGCACTGGCGGGGCAGACGGGCCGTGCACCCGAAGAAGTGGCCGAAGGTTTCATTGCCATCGCCGTGCAGCAGATGGCCAATGCCATCAAGAAAATTTCAGTCGCCCGTGGCTACGATGTGACCCGTTACACCCTGCAGTGCTTTGGTGGTGCCGGTGGTCAGCACGCCTGCCTGGTGGCCGATGCGCTGGGCATGACGCGGGTGTTTGTGCATCCGCTGGCCGGGGTGCTGTCGGCCTACGGCATGGGGCTGGCAGACCAGACGGTTATTCGCGAACAGGCGGTGGAGGTCAAGTTGGAGCCACAAGCCGTCATTCAGATCAGTGGACAACTCGATGCACTGGCCAAGGTGGCCGAAGCGGAATTGGCTCAAGAGCAGGTCAACCAGGGTCAGGTCACGACGCATCTGCGCGTCCATGTTCGCTATGAGGGAAGTGATGCGGCGTTGGTGATTGCGTACCCGACAGGCGTCGAATTGGCGCCGCAGGACATTGTGTCGCAGATCGAAGCAGGGTTTGAAGCGGCCTATCGCCAGCGATTCTCGTTCTTGATGCACGGCAAGGGGTTGATCGTTGAGGCGGTGTCGGTGGAGGCGGTCATTGCCGGCGATGCCCCGGTCGAGCCGCGCTACACCATGCATGCTCCGCGTGACCTGCTTCAGAGCGGTGCGGTAGCCGAGATGGTGCGTATGTACTGCGATGGTGAGTGGATGGAGGCGGCATTGGTGGTGCGTGAAGCACTGCGTCCGGGTGACGTGATTCACGGCCCGGCCATCATTGCCGAGAAGAATGCCACCACCGTGGTGGAGCCGGGCTGGCAAGCCACTTTGACAGAGTTTGACCACCTGGCCCTTGTCCGCATTGCGCAACGCGCTATCAAATTTGCAGCAGGAACCACGGTGGACCCGGTACTGCTGGAGGTGTTCAACAACCTGTTCATGAATATTGCCGAGCAGATGGGCCTGCAGTTGCAAAACACCGCTTACTCGGTCAATATCAAGGAGCGGCTGGACTTTAGCTGTGCACTGTTTGATGCCGAGGGCAACCTGATTGCCAACGCGCCGCATATGCCGGTGCATTTGGGAAGCATGGGCGAGAGCATCAAGACCGTGATTCGCGAGAACAAGTCCAGCATGCAGCCGGGCAATGTGTATGTGCTCAACGACCCCTACCATGGGGGCACGCACTTGCCAGACATTACCGTCATCACGCCGGTGTATCTGGGCGACAAGCCCCTGTTTTATGTCGGCAGTCGCGGCCACCATGCCGATATTGGTGGCACCACACCGGGCTCCATGCCGCCGTTTTCCACGCGCATTGAAGAGGAGGGCGTGCAGATCATTAACGTGCTGCTGGTGGACCGGGGTGTGTTGCGTGAGGCGGAGATGATTGAGCTGCTGCAAAGCGGTGAATTTCCTTCGCGCAACCCGCAGCAGAACATGGCCGACCTGAAAGCCCAGATTGCAGCCAATGAAAAAGGCGTGCAGGAACTGCGCAAGATGGTGGAGCACTTCAGTCTGGACGTGGTGCAGGCCTACATGGGCCATGTGCAGGACAACGCGGAAGAGTCGGTGCGACGTGTCATTACACGTCTGAAAGACGGCCAATTCACGCTCAAGCTGGACAATGGCGCGCAGATTCAGGTGGCGATTCGCGTGGATGCCAAAGCGCGGAGTGCCGAGGTTGATTTCACCGGCACCTCACCGCAGCAGACCAATAATTTCAACGCGCCCACAGCGGTGTGCATGGCGGCGGTGCTCTACGTGTTTCGCACACTGGTAAACGATGACATTCCGCTTAACGCGGGTTGCCTCAAACCCATCAAGGTGATTATTCCAGCGGGCTCCATGCTCAACCCCAATTCACCGGCATCGGTGGTGGCGGGTAATGTGGAGACATCGAGCTGCATCACCAACGCGTTGTATGGCGCGCTGGGCGTGATGGCGGCCAGTCAGTGCACCATGAATAACTTCACATTTGGCAACGCGCGTTACCAGTACTACGAAACCATCAGCGGCGGCAGTGGCGCTGGTGCACTGATCAACAACGCGGGCGAGGTGGTGGGTGGCTTCAACGGCACCAGTGTGGTCCAGACCCACATGACCAACTCGCGCCTGACCGACCCGGAAGTATTTGAGTTTCGCTTCCCGGTGCGGCTCGAGAGCTATTGCATTCGCTCTGGTTCGGGTGGCGCCGGGCGATGGACGGGCGGCGATGGCGGTGTGCGTCGTGTGCGTTTTCTGGAACCGATGACGGCCAGCATTCTTTCCAACGGGCGCACGCAAGCGGCATTCGGAATGGACGGTGGGCAGTCGGGACAAGTTGGCATCAACCGTGTGGTGCGCAGCGACGGAACGGTGGAAGAACTAGCCCACATTGGCCAAGCCGAGATGCAGCCGGGTGATGTGTTTGAAATCCACACGCCGGGCGGCGGGGGATTTGGGCCCCTTTGACAGTAGACACTGTTTGTTCAAATAAAAACCCGCCGAGGCGGGTTTTTATGGAAACGCAGTAAACGTTTATTTCTTGGGGGCACTGGCAGGCGCTGTAGGCGCGGCAGTTGCACCCTTGAAACCGGAGCCGTTGACCGTCAGGCCTTCGGAGGAAAACTTGGCTGCATTGCTATCGCCAACGCCTTTGACGCGCTCAATGAAATCGTTCCAGTCCTTGAAGTTGCCTTTCTTGCGCTCGTCAAGAATTTTTGTGGAAATAGCGGGGCCGATACCTTTAATGCCATCGAGCTCAGCGGCGGTAGCCTTGTTGACGTCTACAGCGGCGAAAGCAACGGCTGCGTACAACATGGCCACAATGGCCAGAATCTTCTTCAACATGTGTGATTCCTTCAGGATTGGGGTAAATGGGCACAAATGGCGCCAAATGACCAGCGCCATCGGTAAACAACGGCCATTGGCACTATGGCGTTGACGCCAATGCCCAATTCAAGCGAAGGTTAAACCCGAAAACGCAACGGTCATGCAGACGCGGCCGACAGAGCATGCACGTAGCTGCGAACACCTTCTTGTACATTGGCGAATGCGTGATCGCAACCTGTGCTTCGCAGTGCGCTGAGATCAGCCTGCGTATAGCTCTGGTACTTGCCGCGTAGTGCATCGGGGAATGTGATGTATTCAATGAGACCGCCTGAAACCGCTTGCTCCAGCGTCAGTGCGGTGTCGCCCTTCTGTTCGCGCAGGGTGTTCACCACCGTGATCGCAATGTCATTGAATGGCTGAGCCCGGCCGGTCCCCAGGTTGTAGATGCCTGATTCGCCGGGATGGTCGAAGAACCACAGGTTGACGGCGACCACGTCGTCGATGAAAACGAAATCGCGCATCTGCCCACCTGCGCAGTAGCCGCCGTATTCACCAAACAGCTTTACCTTGCCATCCGCCTGAAACTGATTGAACTGGTGGAAAGCAACGCTGGCCATACGACCTTTGTGTTGCTCCTGCGGACCATACACATTGAAGTAGCGAAAGCCGACCACCTGATTGGTCTTGCCCGCCTTGGTACGCTGGAAGTCGTTCCCACAGTCCCGGCGCATGCGTTGATCAAATAGCAGCTTGGAGTAGCCATAGACATTGAGCGGGCGCTCGAATGAGGGATCTTCGCGAAAGGTGTCTGAGCCGCCGTAGGTGGCGGCAGATGATGCATACAGCAGTCGCGCACCGCGCTTTTGGCAGGCTTGAAACAGATGGCAAGAGAGTGTGTAGTTGTTGGCCATCATGTATTTGCCATCCATCTCCATGGTGTCGCTACAGGCACCTTCATGGAAGACCGCTTCAATCTGGCCATAGGCTCCACCCGCAAAAGCATCGTAGAAGGTGTCGGCATCCACATAGTCGGCGATGCGCAGCGCAGCCAGATTGCGAAACTTGTCGCCTTGCTTGAGGTCGTCTACGGCAATGATGTCGTCAATGCCGCGTGCGTTCAGCCCTTTGATGATGTTGCTTCCGATAAAGCCGGCTGCGCCGGTCACAACGATGCGGGTCATGGGAATCCTCTACTCAATTCTTTGTGAATAATTCGGTGTAGCTCACGGTGGCAGTACCAAACTTGCCGACCACAATGCCACCTGCCTTATTGGCTACGGGTACCGCGTCACGCAGACTCACGCCTGCAGACACCAGCGCGGCCATGGTGGCAATGACTGTGTCGCCAGCACCGGTCACGTCAAACACTTCACGGGCCTGTGCGCTGACATGCAACTCACCCTGGCCATCGAACAGGGTCATGCCTTCTTCACTGCGGGTCAGTAGCACGGCGTCCACGTTCAGTTGTGCTCGCAGGGTTCGGACTCTGCTGCGTAAATCTTCTTCGTCGCGCCATATGCCGATTACCTGCTGGAGTTCAGCACGATTCGGGGTGATGACGGTTGCGCCTTGGTAGCGGGCATAGTCGCTGCCCTTGGGGTCGACCAAAATGGGCTTGCCCGCCACTCGCGCTCGCGCAATCATGTCGGTGATGTGACCCAGACCGCCTTTCCCATAGTCCGAGAACAGCACGGCGCCGTGCGAGGGCAGCAGGGTCTCAAAAGCTGCCGTTTGCGATGCCAGTAACTCGTTTTTTGGGGTGTTCTCAAAGTCCAGGCGCAACAGTTGTTGTTGGCGCCCGATGACCCGCAGTTTCACGGTGGTGGTGAGATCCGCATCGCGTCCGAAATGGGGCTGAATGCCGGTTTTGGCCACCAGCGCTTCGAGCTTGTGACTCGCTTCGTCGTCCCCCACCACGGTCAGCAAGGAGGCCTGCGCGCCCAGCGTGACCACGTTGTAGGCGACGTTGGCGGCGCCGCCATTTCGCTCTTCTTCTCGGGTGATTCGAACCACCGGGACGGGGGCTTCGGGGGAGATGCGGTCGACCGCGCCGTACCAGTAACGGTCCAGCATGACGTCGCCGACGACCAGCACGCGGGCGTTGGCCATTTGATCTTTGGAAATGTTCATAGCTCTTCTACTCTTCGGGCGGGGTAGCTGTCCCACGCCTGGCAACCTGGGCATTGCCAGAAATGTTGTTTGGCTTCAAATCCGCAGGCCGCACAGCGGTAGCGGGTCAAGGGCTTGACGGCCGTATCCAGTGCGCGCTGGACCTGCGGGTGAAACTGTTCGTGTTCCAGCTTTTCACCCGCAATCCATTTGGCAGCTGCCACCAATGACGGTTCGCTTTCAAGGTGGTGCGCATACCATTCGCGGGCGGTGGCGGTCGGCGCGCCACTGGCAGCCTCCAGCGCGACGATGGCGTCCAGCACGTCCAGTGAAGGCGTATGGGCGTAGACCGCTTTCAGGCGGGCCAACGCGTGCGCGCCCTGGTCACAGGCAATCGCGTATTGGGCGAGTAGTGGTGCGATGAGGGCAATGGCTCCAGGCGCCGTGGTGAGCGCCTGGGTCAGCGTGTCATACGCAAGCGCGGGGTTACCCTGCAAACTTTGAATCCGGGCCAGATCCATGCGGGGTCTGGGCGCATCAGGTGCAATGTGCATGGCCTGCGTCTGGTAGGTTAACGCCTGCGGCAAGCTATTGTTTGCGGCACTGGCCGCCGCCTGCTCACAAAGGTAGTGGGACAAGCGCCCCTTGAAGCTGCCTTGGCCATTGGATTCGAGCTTTTGAGCGATGTAAGCCGCGTGCTCCCAATCGCGTGAGCGTTCGTAGTTGGCAAGGAGTGCCAACCGCGCCTGACCTTCAAAACGGGTGCCCTCCAGTTTCAGAAGGGCTTCCTCGGCCCGGTCCAGAAGGCCGGCCTTGAGGTAGTCCAGCGCGAGTGCGTGTTGCGCCCGGTGTCGGTCGTCCTGACTCAGATCCCCACGCGAAAGTAGATGCTGGTGAACCCGCACTGCCCGTTCGTACTCGCCACGCCGGCGGAACAGGTTTCCAAGAGCGAAATGCAGTTCAGAGGTGTCGGGGTCGCTTTGAACGGCTTCGATGAAGGCGTCGATGGCCTGATCCTGCTGCTCATTGAGTAAGAAATTCAGACCTTTGAAGTACGCTTTTGGTGCCTGGCGGTTCTCCATGCGAAGCTGGCGCATGTCGAATCGCGATGCTACCCAACCCAGCACAAAGGCCACCGGCAGTGCCATCAGGATCAGACTGAGGTCAAATTCCATAGGGAGGCTGTCCTGTGGGTGCTTTTTCTGTTGCGGCGACTGGCGCTTGTGCGGCGGATCGACGCGCAAGGGTTGCTGCCCTGCGGTGCTGCCACCATCGCGGCACCATACCCAAAACACCTATGAGCAGCCCAAGGGCAAACGCGCTCAACACGACCAGAACCAGCGGCGCGGTCCATTGCTGTCCAAAGAAAAAGCGCACTGTGGCATCGTGCTGGTTGTTCAGCGCGAAGGCGAAAAGGGTAAAAAAAATGGCTGCTTTAAGTATCCACTTAAAGAACCATGCAATCTGTTTCATCAATCTCCCTTGTGGTGGCTAGGAATTCTAATAGCCGCCAAGTACATCAGGGTTTGACTTTGGCTTCGAGTTCAGCGGTGCGCTGATCGACCGATTCGCGCAGTGCTTTGCCTGGCTTGAAGTGGGGAACACGTTTTTCAGGAATCGCCACGCTTTCGCCGCTGCGTGGGTTGCGACCCATGCGAGGCGGTCGATGGCTGATGGAGAAACTGCCAAAACCGCGAATCTCAATTCGGTGCCCTGCAACCAATGCGTCGTTCATGGCGTCCAGAATGGCCTTGACGGCGAATTCTGCGTCCCGATGGGTGAGCTGGCCAAAACGGTTGGCGAGTTCTTCAACAAGGTCAGAGCGTGTCATGGGTGGGAAGGCTTATCCAAGAAAAAACGACCGGTACCCCAACACATGCAGGGGTAGCCAGCCGTTCATTCAGTTCAACAGCAGGGATTAGTTGTTGTTGTCGAGCTTGGCGCGCAGCAATGCGCCCAGGCTGGTGGTTCCGGCGTTTTCACGGGCCGATTGCTGGCTCAGCGTTTGCATGGCTTCGCTCTGGTCAGCAGCGTCCTTGGCCTTGATGGACAACTGGATGTTGCGGGTCTTGCGATCCACGTTCACCACCACAGCGGTCACTTCGTCGCCTTCTTTCAGAACGTTGCGGGCATCTTCCACGCGGTCGCGGGAGATTTCGGAAGCGCGCAGGTAGCCGATGATGTCATCGCCCAGGTCGATTTCAGCGCCCTTGGGATCAACCGTCTTGACCTTGCCGGTCACAACCTGGCCCTTGTCGTTGATCGACACGAAGGTGGTGAAAGGATCGGAATCCAACTGCTTGATGCCCAGGGAGATGCGCTCGCGGTCCACGTCCACAGCCAGGACCAAAGCCTCGACTTCTTGACCCTTCTTGAATTCGCGCACAGCGGCTTCGCCGGTTTCGTTCCAGGACAGGTCGGACAAATGCAC
>CAIYDK010000310.1 GCA_903924955.1 uncultured beta proteobacterium
ATTGATCACGGCAAATCCACACTCGCAGACCGTTTGATACAGCGCTGCGGTGGACTCGAGGCACGCGAGATGGAGGCACAGGTTCTGGACTCGATGGACATCGAGAAAGAGCGTGGGATAACTATCAAAGCGCAGACCGCAGCGCTGCAATACAAAGCTAAAGATGGGCAGGTGTACAACCTCAATTTGATTGATACGCCAGGGCATGTGGACTTCTCGTATGAAGTAAGTCGCTCACTGTCTGCCTGTGAAGGTGCGCTATTGGTTGTCGATGCGAGCCAAGGCGTAGAGGCGCAAACAGTAGCCAACTGTTACACCGCACTTGAACTGCATGTGGAAGTGCTGCCGGTCCTCAATAAGATTGATCTGCCCAACGCTGACCCGGATAACGCCCGCAGCGAAATTGAAGATGTGATCGGCATCGACGCGACGGATGCGATCGTGTGTTCCGCGAAAACCGGAATCGGAATCGACGATATTCTCGAAGCCATTGTTGCCAAGATCCCAGCGCCCAAAGGCAACCCGGATGGCCCACTGCGCGCAATGATCATCGACAGCTGGTTCGACACCTATGTCGGCGTGGTGATGCTGGTTCGTGTGGTCGACGGGCGTCTGGTCAAAGGCGAGCGCATCAAGATGATGGCCTCGGGTGCCATGTACAACGCCGACAACTTGGGCGTGTTTACGCCAGCCAATCAGCCGCGCCCGTCACTGGAGGCCGGCGAGGTGGGCTACATCATTGCCGGCATCAAGGAGTTGCAGGCAGCTAAAGTGGGTGACACCGTTACGCTGATCAAACCCGGAACGGGTGGTGCCGCTGCGACGGCTACCGAGGCACTGCCTGGTTTCAAGGAAATTCAACCACAGGTCTTTGCTGGCTTGTACCCCACCGAAGCCAGCGAGTACGACTCACTGCGCGATGCGCTCGAAAAGCTCAAGCTCAATGATGCCTCCCTGCACTACGAACCCGAAGTGTCACAGGCCCTGGGCTTTGGGTTTCGTTGCGGTTTCCTGGGCCTGTTGCACATGGAAATCGTACAGGAACGACTGGAGCGCGAGTTTGACCAAGACCTGATCACCACGGCACCCAGCGTGGTCTACCAGGTGGTCAAGAATGACGGTGAGGTCATCATGGTGGAGAACCCCTCCAAGATGCCCGATATCGGCAAGACGGCTGAGATACGCGAGCCCATCGTCACCGTGCACCTCTATATGCCGCAGGAGTATGTGGGCGTTGTCATGACGCTGGCCAACCAGAAGCGCGGCGTGCAGATGAACATGGCCTACAAAGGTCGCCAGGTGGTACTGACGTATGACATGCCATTGGCTGAAATCGTTCTCGATTTCTTTGACAAGCTCAAATCTGTGTCGCGCGGTTATGCGTCGATGGACTATGAATTCAAGGAATACCGTGCCGCTGATGTAGTCAAGGTGGATATTTTGTTGAACTCTGAAAAGGTCGACGCGCTATCCATCATGCTGCACCGTACCCAAAGCATCTATCGCGGCCGCGCGGTGGTGGGCAAAATGCGTGAGATTATTTCCCGCCAGATGTATGACGTAGCCATCCAGGCTGCTATCGGAGCCAACATCATTGCGCGTGAGACAATCAAAGCACTGCGAAAGAACGTTTTGGCGAAGTGCTATGGCGGCGACATTTCGCGCAAGAAAAAGCTACTTGAGAAGCAAAAGGCAGGCAAGAAACGCATGAAACAAATCGGATCGGTGGAAGTCCCTCAGGAAGCATTCCTGGCTATTTTGCAGGTGGAAGACTGATGCAGGCGATCACATCTTTGGTACTTGCCGCATTCGCGGTCTACGCTGGCTCTTGGTACACCGGATTGATCGAGGGCAATTTCGCGCTGCTCTTGTTTTTAGCCACGGTAGTTACCGGTACCTATTGGCTGGCAGAGCGGTTTTACTTTTTGCCGCAGAGGCAAAACGCGGCCGCTTTGCTGGAAGCTTCTGACGTCAAGCGTCGCGCAGATCTGGGAAAAATGGGAATCAGCCAAGTCGATGGCAATATGGTCGAGGCCAAGAACCGGATTTTGATGCAGCCTTGGTGGCTGGACTGGACTGCCGGTTTGTTCCCAGTCATTATTTCGGTTTTTTTCCTGCGCTCGTTTCTCGTGGAGCCGTTCAAGATTCCCTCGGGTTCAATGATCCCAACCCTGCTGGTGGGCGACTTGATCTTGGTGAACAAATTCACGTATGGTTTGCGCCTGCCGGTGCTCAACACCAAGATAACCGAAGGCACACCACCACAGCGCGGTGATGTGATGGTGTTCCGTTACCCGCCTAAACCCAGTCTGGATTACATCAAACGGGTGGTTGGTTTGCCGGGCGACACAGTAGCCTATATCAACAAACGGTTGACCATCAACGGACAACCTGTTGCGACAACCACGCTGCCGGAGTTTTTTGACGATGATGCGATGCGCTACTTCAAGCAGTTTGAAGAAGGGCTGGGCGACAAGAAGCACAAGTTGCTGAATGACGACGAACGCCCCGCCTTCGTACCAGGAGCGGATAATTTTGCTGGGCGTGATGGTTGCCTGTATTCGGTCGAGGGTGTGACCTGCAAGGTGCCGCAAGGGCACTATTTCATGATGGGCGACAATCGCGATAATTCGCTGGATTCAAGGTACTGGGGCTTTGTGCCGGAGAAGAATATCGTCGGACGGGCCTTCTTTGTCTGGATGAATTTTGGAAATCCCAAACGCATCGGAGCGTTTGACTGAAATGGGAGTTGACACATGAAAGTGCAAAGCAAGTCCAGGCAACGCGGCGTCACGTTTTTTGGTTTGGTTTTTGTGGGGGCGGTGGTCGCTAGTGTTGGCGTGGTCGCGGCTCAGGCGTTTCCGACATTTGTTGAGTATCAGTCCGTAATAAAAGCAGTCAATAAGGCTCAGGAAGGTAACTCGGTACCGGAAGTGAGGATGATTTTTGATAAGGCGACCGAGATCGACGCTATTTCGTCCATCTCTGGCAAAGACCTCGAAGTAACCAAAGAGGGCGACAAAGTCGTAGTTCGATTTGCCTATGAGCGCGAGATTCACCTAGTGGGTCCGGCGTGGCTGACGCTCAAGTACTCTGGCCGTTCCAAATAGCGTGGCAACGGGTTTGGTGGAGTTGCAGCGTCGCCTGCAACATGAATTTTCCAATGCATCTTTGCTGACCCAGGCGCTGACCCATCGCAGCTTTTCAAGCGACCATTACGAGCGACTGGAGTTCCTGGGTGACTCAGTGCTCAACCTGGCGGTTTCCGACCTGCTGTATGTCCGACTGGGCAGTCTGCCGGAAGGCGATTTATCCCGTGTGCGGGCCAATCTGGTCAAGCAGGAGACCCTGCACCAACTCGCAGTCGGTCTGGGTTTGCCGGATGTCATGCGACTGGGTGAGGGTGAGGTACGTTCGGGTGGTCAAAAGCGGCCCTCAATCCTGGCCGATACGCTGGAGGCCATCATTGGGGCGGTCTATCTGGACGCTGGTTTCACCTCCGCTCAGGCACTGGTCCACCGCCTGTTTGAAGCGGTTGAGATCAACCCCACCATGGAAGCGATTGGCAAAGACCCCAAAACCGAACTGCAGGAGTGGCTGCAGGGCCGTAAGATGAAGCTGCCACAGTACAAGGTGGTCGCAACTATTGGAGCGGCGCATAAGCAGAGCTTCGACGTGGAGTGCGAAATCCCGGAACTGCGCCTCACCGAGCGCGGTATTGGTGGTTCTCGCAGAACCGGAGAACAGGCCGCAGCTGCCGCGATGCTGCAAACAATCAAGGCAAAAACTCGTTCATGAATGCTACAAAAAAAATAGCTGCTCACGCAGATTCGACGGGGGCTGCTGCTGAAAATGATCAACAACCTGATCTTGATAGCATGCTCGAAGGCCTGCTCAAGAGCACCCCCAAAGTAGCGCAGCCCGGCACCGCGGCAGAAGGTCAGCGTTGCGGTCTGGTTGCCATCGTCGGCAAACCCAACGTCGGTAAGTCCACACTCCTTAACGCCTTGGTAGGCCAGAAAATCAGTATCACCTCGCGCAAGGCACAGACCACCCGCCACCGAATTACCGGCATGCACACACGCGGCTCGACCCAGTTTGTATTTGTTGACACGCCCGGCTTTCAGACCCTGCATGCCAACGCACTGAACAAGTCGCTCAACAAGACAGTGCAGGGTGCTGTGGCCGATGTGGACCTGATCCTGTTTGTGGTCGAAGCGGGTAGCTTCACACCGGCAGACGCGCGGGTGCTGGCATTGCTCGGCAAGAACATCCCTACGCTCCTGATTGCCAACAAACTGGACAATATTCACCGCCGGGGCGATATCGCACCGTGGCTGCAGACCATGCAGGACAAACACAAATTTGCCGAATTTGTGCCCATGTCGGCCAAGAGCGCCAAGGACACTGAGCGCTTGTTGGGTATTTGCGAGAAGTACCTGCCCGAGCAGGCCTGGTGGTACGCCGAGGACGAACTCACCGACCGCAGCGAAAAATTTTTGGCCAGTGAACTGGTGCGTGAAAAGCTGTTCCGGCTGACCGGCGATGAGTTGCCGTACACCTCGACCGTGGTCATCGATAAGTTTGAAGAAGAGCCGCCGCAGCGCAAAGGCCAGAAGCGTCTGCTGCGCATTGCGGCCACCATCGTGGTGGAACGCGACACCCACAAGGCCATGGTCATTGGCGACAAGGGCGAACGCATCAAGCGCATCGGTATGGAAACCCGGGTCGAGCTGGAGAAGCTGGCTGATGCCAAAGTTTTCATCGAGTTGTGGGTGAAAGTACGCTCTGGCTGGGCAGACGACGAAGCGCGGGTGCGCAGCTTTGGCTACGAGTAAGCGGATTTCCGACGAGCCCGCGTATGTGCTGCACCGCTACGACTGGAGCGAGTCCAGCCTGATTCTGGAAGTGCTGACCCGCCACCACGGCCGTATCGCCTTGGTGGCCAAGGGGGCCAAACGACCCAGTTCCAGTTTTCGTCCGGTATTGTTGCCGCTGCAGATGCTCCACGTCGCTTTTGGTGGTGACGCCGAAATCCGTACTCTCAAGAGCGCGGAGTGGCAGGGCGGGCACGTCATGCCCACGGGCGATGCGCTCCTGTCGGGTTACTACCTGAACGAATTGTTGCTGACCCTGTTGGCCCGCGACGACCCCCACCCGGTGCTGTTCGACGTGTATGCCAACGTGGTGCAGGTGCTGGCCAGCGAGCATGGCGAAGTTTTGCAGGCCGCGTTGCGAACCTACGAGTTGCTGCTGTTGCGAGAAATCGGACTCTTGCCACAACTTGATGTGCAAACCATGACTCTGGGTGCTCTGGTCGCTGATGCGCGCTACTGCCTGGTTCCTGAAGGCGGCTTGCGTCTGGCGCACGCGGACGACCGCGCGAGCCTGAACGGTGCGCAGTGGGGCAGTTTGCAGTCGGCGCTACAGGATGGCGCCGCGTTTACCACCACACTGCGCGCCTGTGCTGCAGTCACCAGCGAACTCAAACCCCAATTACGAGCCTTGCTGCACTACCATTGTGGTGTCAGAACACTGCGAACCCGCCAGATGATGATGGATATTCAAACTCTGTAACTATGGCACCTAAACTCTCCGTCAATCTCAACAAGGTCGCCCTGGTGCGCAACACGCGCCACCTGGGCATACCCAGCGTCACCTTCGCTGCCACCCTGTGCCTGGAGGCCGGGGCGGCTGGCATTACGGTGCACCCGCGCCCGGACGCGCGACACATCCGGGCAGACGATGTGATTGATCTGGCGCAGCTATTGCAAGCCTGGCCGGACCGTGAGCTGAACGTCGAAGGCAACCCCTTTCACAACCTGATGGACTGCGTTGCCGATCTTGTGGCGCGCAAGCTGCCCGTGCACCAGGTGACCTTTGTGCCGGACTCTGAAGGCCAGTTCACCAGCGACCACGGATGGACCTTCCCGCAGGATGCTGCGCGCCTGAAGCCGTTGATTGACCAGGCCCATGCACTGGGTCTGCGGGTGAGCCTGTTCATGGATGCAGACCCAGCTGCGATGGCCGCAGCCAAAGCCGTAGGCGCCGATCGGGTCGAGTTGTACACCGAGCCCTATGCCGCCGCCTGGGGTACAGCCGACCAAGAGGAACACTTGCTGCGTTTTGCCCGCGCCGCTCAAGCCGCGCTCGATGCGGGGCTCGGCGTCAATGCCGGCCACGACCTGAACCGGGACAATCTGGGCGCTTTTGCGCGCACCGTGCCGGGCGTCGCCGAAGTCTCTATCGGCCATGCACTGATCGCCGACGCGCTGGAACTGGGCTATACCGCCACCGTGCAGGCCTACCTGCAATGCCTGGAAACAACACAAGCATGATCTTCGGCATCGGCACCGACATTTGCGACGTGCGCCGCATTCGTGCGAGCCTGGAGCGCCATGGTGACCGTTTTGCGGCCAAGATTCTGAGCGATGGGGAGTTTGCTACCTGGAAGGCTCGCAGCCAGCGTTGGCCCGAACGCGGTGTGCGCTACCTGGCGACACGTTTCTCGGCCAAGGAAGCCTTCAGCAAGGCCATAGGCCTGGGTATGCGCATGCCGATGACCTGGCGCTTGTGTGAAGTGGCCAAACTGCCTAGCGGCGCGCCCACCATCGTGCTGCATGGGGGTCTGAAAGACTGGTTCGACGTGCGCAAGCTCAGTGTGCACGTTAGTGTGACCGACGAGTCCGACTACGCGGCCAGCTTCTGCGTCGTCGAGATCAGAGATTAACCGTCATTGAAAACCGCAGGAGCCCGGCCCATTGGGGTTTCCACAGGAACCACAGGGCCCAGGCATGACCGGTGTCGCCTTGGCTGAGTCCCCAGTGGTCGCAAACACCGACAGTAGCTTTTCAAGCTGGGTCGAGTGGCAATTTGGACATTCCGGGGTAGAGCCTGAGCGAACCAGGGTTTCAAACTTGTGGCTGCATGCTTCGCAGGCATATTCGTACATGGGCATGGCAACTCCTTTTCGGTGTTCACTTTACTGGCGTTTTGGGGCAATACCCGCTTAAGCAAGGCAATTGCCTCGCTGATGAAGGCATAGGTGCGGATCACGGTGTCCATACTTGAAACAAGTTCACCACGAACGAACTTGAGGAAACGCCATGACTACCCGCAGCTCGGACGCATGCATCCACTATACCGTTGAGACCGACCTCGGTGATCAGGAGCGCGCTCAACTCATCGCAGAGGTTGACCTGAAATGGCTGTTTGCGGGTCAGGGGCGTTGGATCGACGGCGCGCAACTGCATACCGATCCACACTATGCGTCACAAGTCTTGCAGTCGGCGATCCATTCGCGTGTGGGGTCCTTGCATGATTGTGCGTTGGCCATGCAAGAGCACAAACTTGCCCGCTATTTTTGCTGACTGAATCAGTCCGCAGTGGACCGCATGGCAACGGATTGCGGTGCCCCGCTCCTGTAGAAATTGGCCACTGGCCCCCGTACAATGTGCGTGTTCAGCTATTGAATTAGTAGCACAACTCATTTTGCGGACGATTTTTCATGACCTTTCACGCCCCCCTTATCATCGATATTGCCGGTCTGACCCTGACCAAGGTGGACCGCCACCGCCTCAAGCACCCTTTAGTGGGTGGGTTGATTCTTTTTGCGCGCAATTGGCAGGACCGTGCGCAGTTGACGGCGCTATGCCGCGACATCAAGAAGGTCCGCTCCGATCTGCTGATCTGTGTGGACCATGAGGGCGGTCGCGTGCAGCGTTTCAAGACTGACGGATTTACCCATTTGCCGCCCATGCGGGCGTTGGGTGAGATGTGGATGGCTTCGCCCAAGGCCGATATGCATGCCGGGCCGATGGATGCCACCAATGCCGCCAGTGCGTGTGGCTACGTGCTGGGCGCCGAACTGCGCGCCTGCGGTGTGGACTTAAGCTTTACACCGGTGCTCGACCTTGACTATGGTGAGAGCAGCGTCATCGGTAGCCGCGCCTTCGCCCGCGACCCGCGAGTCGTGAGCTTGTTGGCCAAGAGCCTGATGCACGGCCTGCTGCAAAGTGGCATGGCCAACTGCGGCAAGCACTTTCCTGGTCACGGTTTTGTCAAGGCCGACTCGCACATTGCTATTCCCATCGACAAGCGCAGTCTGAAAGCCATCCTGGCGGACGATGCTGCACCTTACCGCTGGCTCAATACCGTGACCACCAGCGTGATGCCGGCCCATGTGATCTATCCCAAGGTCGATGCGCGTCCGGCGGGCTTCTCCAGCACCTGGCTCAATGACATTCTGCGTGGGCAACTCGGTTTTGGCGGCGCCATTTTCAGCGACGACCTGTCCATGGCTGGTGCACGGCTGCTTGACGGTCAGCCGGTCAGTTACACCCAGGCCGCTGTGGTGGCGTTGGTCGCTGGATGCGATATGGTGTTGCTGTGCAACCAGTCCACCGCCGATAGCGAGGGTGGCGGAAGCGCCGTGGATGAATTGATTGCCGGATTGACCGAAGCCCAGCTCAAAGGCCAGTGGCAGGCCAGTGATGCCAGCGAAGCACGCCGCCGAGCCCTATTGCCACAGATGCCCGCTTTGGAGTGGGATGCGCTTATGGTGCAGGGCGCCTATATGCAGGCGCTGGACTGGATACTCTGAAACCGGGCATGGCAAGCCTTGGCTTTGCCTGATCGCGCATCGATAGTGCAAGCAGCAGACCACACAACAACTCGAACCATCCAAGTGCGCCACCGCCACTCTTGCCACCTGTGACAGTGGCTGCGGGCGTGGCTGGTATCACCGGCTCTACCGGGATGGTTGTAGTCACTGAAATTTTGACCGACACGCTGGCGCCCAGAGAAACGCCATCAGTGGGCTGAACTACAAAGGTGTAGTCGCCTGCGGGTTGCGCCTTGGGCCAACTGAATACGCCGGTGATGGCGTTGAACGTGGCGCCATTGGGCAAGCCGGTGCCGTTGAAGGACACCTCGTCGCCTTCGGCGTCCGTCGCTGTGACGGTGAATTGCAGGTTGCCGTCGGGTAGTACGTATTGTGTTGGCACTGCATTGAGCACCGGTGCCGCATTGGCAATACCCTGTGAGGTTAGCAGCGCATTCACAGCCTTGAAGGCGTCCAGCAGTCCGGCCCCGCAGTCGGTGCGCGTCGCGCAGTAGGTTGCGCTGGGGAAAGACCGTGCCGAACTCACCAGGTGGTTTTGCACCTCGGCGGGGCTCATGCCGGGTTTAATCTGCATCAGCAAGGCGACCACGCCTGACACCTGTGGGGCGGAGAAACTGGTGCCCGAAAGTGCGCTGTAGCTGTCGGCAACAGGTGCCGTGAGGCCGGTGTTGCTGGTGGTGTAGATGCTGTTGCCCGGTGCGCTGATGGTGGTGCCGAAACCGGTGTTGGCGTAGTCGGCGAGGGCGCCCGTGCTGGTGTGCGCGGTAACCGCAATCACGCCCGAGCAGTTGGCCGGCTGGGTGATGGTGGTGCGTGAGTATTCGTTGCCCGCAGACACCACAATCACGGCGCCTTTGTTGCGCGCCGCCGTGATGGCTGCCTGGTAAGTTGAAGAGCAGCTGCCCGTGCGACCAAAACTCATGTTGATGACCTTGGCCGGGTTGGGGTTGACCGGCACGCCGGGCACTGTCAGGCCTACTGCCCACTGCAGCGCGGCGGCTGTGTCTGAAGTAAAGCCACCGCACACCCCCAGCACGCGCACCGGCAAGATATTGGCACGGTATGCCACGCCGATCACGCCCGTATTGTTGTTGCCCACGGCGCCGATGATGCCAGCCACGTGGGTTCCGTGCCAGGATGAGTTATCCACATCGCACAGATTGGCCTGCGTGTTCCAGTCGCCTGGGTCCAGTGCGCTGGCGTCGCGCCCATCCCCGTCGTTGGCAGTGAAGTAATTGTTGAAGCCATCCGCGCTGATGAAGTCGTATCCCGCCACCACATTGGCAGCCAGGTCGGTGTGCGGCCGGTAGCCGGTATCCAGCACGGCAACCGTCACCCCGGCACCGCTGACCGGCACGCCGCCCACGGTGCGGCCCCAGGCGTTGGGCAGGTTGGCTCCGCCTGCTACCACGACAGGCGACTTCAAATTTCCCTGCTGCGCGGTATACAGGCTGTCGTTGGGCACAAAATGCGGGTAGACACGTTCGTCCACCTCGGCGTATTCCACGCGGGGGTCTTGCGCCACCGTTTGCGCCAGGGCGCTCAACTCGGCGTGTGCCATGGCGCGACTGGTCTGCGCAACATGGGTGTGTGCCGAGACCGACTTCAAATAGCTCAGCGTGGTGACTGCATCTATTGCTGTGCCGGAGGCAAGGCGGGCGTTGAGTGCATGCACGTGCTCTTGAGCCGGTGTGCCATTCTGCGCAATGGCCGTGTCATCACTGTCACTGCGGAACTTGACGATGAGGCGGTTCATGCGCACCGCTGAACCGGGCTGCAGTGCGTTGTGCTGGGCTTGAACGGAGGATTTGAAATCCCGCGGAGCCACGGACTGCGCCAGCGCGACGTACGAGGATGCGAGTGTTAAGGCGCAAGTTGCCACGACCAGCAGGTTTCGGGTTACAGGCATGTGGTGCTCGTTTTGCGTCGGTGGGGCAGTGGGTGATGCGCCGGGTTGACGTTATTGCGCTTTGACTTTCTGGTCCAGATCAACCCGTGTCACCGAGGGCAGCGCGGCCAATCGATGCAACACCGGCTCAGCACTTTGGTCTGCGGGCAACTGCAGGCTGTAAACATGGGTGTCACCCGACACGGCTGCAATGTAGCGCACGCGTGCTTGGGCCTGGTCCTGGAGTGTCTTCAAAAATGCCGGATCATTGAAGGCCACCGGCTGATTGAATTGCACAATCACCCGCACGGTCGCCAGGCCAGAGGGGCTGGTCGCTTTGTTGACCAGATCGGTTATATCGGGCGGCGGTGGCACATTGGCGGACCACTCGGGGGCGCCTTTGGCACAGGCCATCAGGGCGCAAACGGATACCAGCACGAAAATCAGGCGACGGACTGTTTTCAAAATAGGTTCTCTGGGCAAAGACGTTAGGCTTTTGGTGGTTTCAGGGTGCACGGTGCAGACGGGACCCTTTGAGCGCCGCAATCTGGTCTTGCGTCGTGTTGTCAATGACAGGGTGCCGTTTGAGCAGGCCCCCATTCTCCAGCAGGGTGCGCAGTTGCTCCACATCTTTCACCGAGGGCGCCACTTTGATCTGTGCCAGTGCGGCCTGCGTATTGCCACCTTGAATCAGGGTAACGACCTTGGAGGCCCAAATGGCAGGACGGGACATGGTGAAATCCTTGCAGAACAAAATGCTGGTTGTCATTGTGGCACATAGCCCCCGTGGAATATGCGTGAATAGCTATCAAAAATGTAGCAAAATCAGCATTGCCGGGCCGTCTGCGCCGCGGTGGAGCATGGGGTAAGCATAGCGCTATGCTTGAGCCATGCAAGCTCAGGATCTTCAACTGCTCGTCACCCGCACCATGCCGTTTGGCAAGTACCAAGGGCGCGTCATCGCCGATTTGCCCGGCAACTACCTCACCTGGTTCGCCCGTACCGGCTTTCCCAAGGGCGAAATCGGCCGTTTGCTGGCGCTGATGCACGAGATTGACCACAACGGGTTGAACGACTTGCTTAAGCCGCTGCGCCAGCGTTAGGACGCGGCAGGTACGTCCCACAACCGCACTCCGCCACCCTCCAGATGGGTTAGGTACATGCGCAGCTCAAATTCGAGCTGGTGATAGTCAGACTCCATGTAGGCGCACAGCTGGTAGAACGCCTTGTCGTGATTGCGTTCACGCAAATGGGCCAGTTCGTGCACCACAATCATGCGCAAGAACTCAGGTGGCCCCTCCTTGAACAGCGAGGCAATGCGGATCTCCCGCTTGGCCTTGAGCTTACTGCCCTGCACGCGCGACACGGTGGTGTGCGTGCCCAGCGCGTGTTGCACGATCTGCAACTTGCTGTCGAAGGCTACCTTGCTCAGCGGCTCGGCGCCACGCAGATGTTCGGTCTTGAGCGCCTGCACATAGTCGTACAGCGCACGGTCGGTTCGCACGGCGTGGGCTGCCGGGTATTTTTTGAGCAGCCAGGGGCCAATGCGCCCACCATCGAGCATCTGCTGTACCTGTGCAAGCGTCTCTTGCGGGTAGCCATGCAAGAATTTCAACGCAACAGGCGCTATATTTTTCATAGCTGTCTACGCTTATTTTATGGGGGCTAACGGCTGATTTTGCGTAGAAGAAATTCGCGCCGGGCCGCTCATGCTTCCCGACGCAGTGCCGGGAACAGGATGATGTCGCGGATGCTGGGGCTGTCGGTCAGCAGCATCATCAGGCGGTCAATGCCGATGCCGCACCCTCCCGTGGGGGGCATACCGTATTCGAGCGCGCGCACAAAGTCGTGGTCGTAGTGCATGGCTTCGTCGTCGCCGCTGTCTTTGGCGTCCACCTGCGACTTGAAGCGCGCCGCCTGGTCTTCGGCATCGTTCAGCTCACTGAAGCCGTTGCCGAACTCGCGCCCGGTGATGTAGAGCTCAAAGCGCTCGGTCACTTCCGGGTTGCTGTCGCTGGCGCGGGCCAGCGGCGAGATTTCGACTGGGTGCTCGCAAATGAAGGTGGGGTTCCACAGCTTTTCTTCGACGGTTTCTTCAAAGTACAGCACCTGCAGGCTGGCCAGGCTGCGGGTGGATAAATTATGTTTTGCCTCGGTCATGCCCAGCTTGCGCAGGGCGTTGATCAGCCATTGCGCGTCATTCACGCCGTCACCTGCATCGGTGTATTTGGCAATCGCCTCGACGATGGTCAGGCGCTCGAAGGGAGCCTCCAGATCGACCGGCTTGCCACCGTAGGTGATGTGCAGGCTGTCGCCGGCCTTGATGGCGGCATCGCGCACCAGGGCTTCGGTGAAGGACATCAGGTCCTGGTAGTTCCAGTAGGCCGCGTAGAACTCCATCATGGTGAATTCGGGGTTGTGGCGCACCGAGATGCCTTCGTTGCGGAAGTTGCGGTTGATCTCAAATACGCGATCAAAACCACCGACGATCAGGCGCTTGAGGTAAAGCTCGGGCGCGATGCGCAAAAACATTTGCTGGTCCAACGCGTTGTGGTGGGTGGTGAACGGCTTGGCGTTTGCTCCACCGGGAATCGGGTGCAGCATCGGTGTTTCCACTTCCAGAAAGCCGTGCTGCACCATGAACTCGCGCAGACCGCTGACGGCCTTGCTGCGGGCCACAAAGCGCTTGCGCGTGGACTCATCCATCATCAGATCGATGTAACGCTGGCGGTACTTCACTTCCTGGTCGTTGATGCCGTGGAACTTGTCCGGCATGGGGCGCAGGCTCTTGGTGAGCAGGCGCACACTGGTGGCGTGGAGAGACAACTCGCCGGTCTTGGTCTTGAAAACCGTGCCCTCGGCGGCCACGATGTCACCCAAGTCCCAGTGTTTGAAGGCGGCGTACAGCTCGGCACCCACATCGTCACCCTTGACATAAATCTGGATGCGCCCGCCGCTGGGACCAAAGGAGGCGTCTTGCAACGTGCAGAAGCTGGCCTTGCCCATCACGCGCTTGAGCATCATGCGGCCGGCTACCTTGGCAGTGACATTCATGGACGCCAGAATCTCTGTCGAATGCGAGTCGTATTCGGCAAACAGCTCTTCTGCTTTGTGCGTCGGTTTGAAGTCGTTGGGGAAGGCTACGCCATGACCCTCTGCCTGGCGCTGGCGAATAGCCTTGAGCTTTTCACGGCGTTCGAGGATCAGCTGGTTTTCGTCCTGGGGTGCGGGGGAGGGAACAGCGGCGGAAACGGGGGCTTGTGGGTCAGACATGGAAGTACGGGCGATTGGAGTCAAATTGGGCCCTATTTGAAGGCCAGAACCCTTGATTCTAAGAGGGGTGGTGCGTATATGATGCAAACGCTCATTTCATTGGACACCATGCTCTACCAAATTACCTCGCTGTTGCTGGAAGTGGCCGCCGGTTTGATCGCCGGAACGTGCCTTTTACGACTGTACATGCAGTACCAGCGCATTCCCATGTCCGTGCGCTCCGGTAACCCGTTGGCCAAGTTCATTTTTGCACTAACCGATTGGTTGGTACTGCCTTTGCGTCGGGTGATCCCCGCCGCCGGGCGCTGGGATATGGCCAGTTTGGTGGGGGCTTTTCTGGTTCAGTTGGCGCAGTTCGTCATTTTGTGGGCCATCATGGGCATGGCAGCCGGTTTGCTGTCGGTGGTGGTGCTGGCAGCCTTTGGCCTGGTGCGCATGGCCATTTCGGGGTTGACCGGTCTGGTGATCGTGTATGCCATCCTGTCGTGGGTGCAGACGCAGTCGATGGCGGCCGACTTTTTGGAGCGACTGGTGCTGCCGGTTTTGATACCGATTCGCCGCGTGGTGCCTCTGATTGGCGGCATTGACCTGTCGCCGCTGGTGTTGCTGCTGATTCTGCAGGTGGCGGGAATCGTGTTGGGATCGGTTCAGGCGGCGGTGTTGTTCGCCATCTGACAACTTCCAGCGCGATGGTTTCTTAAATCACCGCGTCAGCGGGCTGTCGTTGCAACATGGCTAACGTGCTGGCCACGGTTTTGCGCAACTCTCGGCGGTCGCAGATCAGGTCGATCGCACCTTTGGTTTGCAGAAATTCTGAGCGCTGGAAGCCCTCTGGCAGGGTGACCCGCACCGTTGACTCAATCACGCGCGGGCCGGCAAAGCCGATCAGCGCCTTGGGCTCGGCCATGACCACATCACCCAGGAAAGCAAAACCGGCACTGACCCCGCCCATAGTCGGGTCGGTCAGCACGCTGATGTAGGGCAGGTTCTTCTTGGCCAGACGGGTTAGCGCGGCATTGGTCTTGGCCATTTGCATCAGTGAGAGCAGACCCTCCTGCATGCGGGCACCACCGGTGGCGGTAAAGCACAGGAAGGGCACTTTTTGCTCGATGGCCGATTCCACGCCGCGCACAAAGCGCTCGCCCACCACCGAACCCATGCTGCCGCCCATGAAGTCGAATTCAAAGCAGGCCGCTACCAGACTGATGCCGTGCACTGCACCGCCCATGACCACCAGGGCATCGGTCTCTCCGGTGTTTTCCAGTGCTTCTTTCAGACGTTCGGGGTACTTGCGGCTGTCCTTGAACTTGAGCGGGTCCACGGGGAGCACTTCCTGGCCAATCTCGAATCGCCCCTCGTTGTCCAGGAACAGATTGAGCCGGGCGCGGGCGCCGATGCGATGGTGGTGGCTGCAACTCGGGCAGACGTTCTGGTTCTGCTCCAGATCGGTCTTGTACAGCACGGTTTCGCAACTCGGGCACTTGATCCAAAGGCCCTCCGGGACGCTGCGGCGGTCCGCCGGGTCGGTTTGCTGAATTTTTGGGGGTAGCAGTTTCTCAAGCCAACTCATGGTCATTCTCCAAATCAGGGTCCGGTTGGGCGCTTGCGCACCGGCAAGGGGCAATTATCTGCCCAAACCGGTTCACTCTTCAATCGGGATTCCGGGGTGGCCGGCTCAGCGGCTGTCAGGAATCCATGGCCGAGCGGATTTCTTGCAGGAAATTTTGCGCTGTTGCTGATACCTTGGCCCGCGGCTGGTCTTCCAGCAGTTGGATGATCTTGCTGCCAATCACCACGGCATCGGCAACCCGCGAGATGGTTTTGGCCGTCGCAGCGTCCCGAATGCCAAAACCTACTCCCACAGGCACCTGGATGTGCTGGCGGATGCGTGGCAGCATGGCCTCTACGGCACCGGTATCCAGTGCGCCAGAGCCCGTCACTCCCTTGAGCGACACGTAGTACACATAACCGCTGGCCACGCGCGCCACTTGCGCCATCCGCTCATCGGTGCTGGTGGGGGCCAGCAGGAAGATCAGGTCCATGTGGTGGGCGCGCAGCTCTAGAGCGAAGGCTTCGCATTCTTCTGGCGGGTAGTCGACGATCAGCACGCCATCCACGCCAGCCGCCGCTGCGTCCTGGACGAAAGCACTGGCGACACCGGGTGCGGCGTGCTTCTGGTCGTAGCGCTCGACCGGGTTGGCGTAGCCCATCAGTACCACGGGGGTGCTGCTGTTGGTCTTTCGGAATTCGCGCACCATGCCGAGGATTTGGATCAGGCCGATACCAAAGGCCAGAGCCTTGTCGCCGGCCTTCTGGATGACCGGGCCATCGGCGCTGGGGTCGGAAAAGGGCACGCCCAACTCAATCACGTCGGCGCCACCGGCCACCATGGCGTGCATGAGTTCGGGCGTGACGTCGGCAAACGGGTAGCCTGCCGTCACGAAGGGGATGAGAGCCTTGCGCCCCTGGGTAGCAAGGGTTTGAAAGGTGGTGTCGATTCGACTCATGCTATTACTTTCGTAGCTGCTTACGCACGTTTCACGGGGGCTGCGACTATATTTCCCTTAACCGATTGTCCGGTGCAACTGGGCCGGCAGAAGAATTCGCCGTTGCTCAGGTCGGCCACCGTGCCGATGTCCTTGTCACCGCGTCCCGACAGGTTCACCAGAATGGATTGGTCAGCTCGCATGGTCTTGGCCAGTTGCATGGCGTAGGCTACGGCGTGGCTCGATTCCAGCGCCGGGATGATGCCCTCGGTGCGGCACAGGTAGTGGAAGGCTTCCAGTGCCTCTTTGTCGGTGATGCCCACATATTCGGCGCGGCCAATGTCGTGCAGGAAGGCGTGCTCGGGGCCGACGCCGGGGTAGTCCAGCCCGGCGCTGATGCTGTGGGTCTCGGTCACCTGGCCGTTGTCGTCCTGCAGCACATAGGTGCGGTTGCCGTGCAGCACGCCGGGGCTGCCGCGCTGGATACTGGCCGAGTGCTTGCCGCTGTCCATGCCCTCGCCGGCGGCCTCCACGCCGATCAGGCGCGTCTTTTCGTGCTGGATGTAGGGGTGGAAGATGCCCATGGCGTTCGACCCGCCGCCCACGCAGGCAATCACCGCATCGGGCTGTTCCGTCGTGCAGCCAGCCGCCTTCAGCATCTCGGGCATTTGCACCAGGCATTCCTCGCCGATGACGCTCTGGAAGTCGCGCACCATCATCGGGTAAGGGTGCGGGCCGGCTACCGTGCCGATGATGTAAAAGGTGTTGTCCACATTGGCGACCCAGTCGCGCATGGCCTCGTTTAGCGCGTCTTTCAGCGTTTTGCTGCCACTGGTTACCGGCACGACGGTGGCACCTAGCAGCTTCATGCGGTAGACGTTGGGGCTTTGGCGCTTGACGTCTTCGCTGCCCATGTAGACCATGCATTCCAGCCCATAGC
>CAIYDK010000311.1 GCA_903924955.1 uncultured beta proteobacterium
AAGTTGCGCTGGATGGTCTGAACGCTGACACCCTGACCCACATAGCCGCTACTGGAAAATTGTCCAGGTACCGTTTCCAGTACCACCCTTTGACGCGAATAGCCGGGTACATTGACGTTGGCAATGTTGTTGCCTGCCGTTTGCAGGGCAACCTGGTTGGCCTGAAGTGCTCTGGATCCGACGTTGAGTAAGTTGCCCATGGTGCACTCCCTTTAGGCTTGCGCCCGGCGTATGGCCAGAGTCGTGTTGATGGCACGACTCAGTTTGGCGGCATAGTCCGGATCAGTGGCGTAGCCGGCCTTTTGCAAGCCACTGGCGAAGGATTGGGCGGAATTTGCCTGGTCCTTGATCTTGGCGTAGCGGGGGCTCTCGGAGATCATGCGTGCATAGTCTTTGAACGCGTCAGCATAGGAGTCATACGCCCGAAATTTCTGCACGCACTTCTGGGGCGCGCCGTTGACGTACTCGGTGGTGGTAACCTCCGCAACCTTTCCGGTCCAGCTCGCGCCGGCTTTGATGCCAAAGAGGTTGCACGATGGTGTGCCGCCTTTGAGCTTGATCTCGTGCTTGCCCCAGCCTGTCTCGTGACCAGCCTGGCCCAGCATGAAACCTGCGGGAATCCCCGTTTTTTTCTCAATGGCACTGGCCACTTCGGAATGCTGCTTGACAAAATTGGCCTGGCTTTCGGTTGGTGCGCGTGCGGCCCTGGCAACCTGGGGCGTCGTGCCCCCTTGAATCGACGCTTTGGCGGATTTCCCGGTGATGCCCGGCACCGCATTTTGACCTGTTACTGTGTTCGCACCGTCCTTCGAAGACCCGGCCATTTGGCGGGTCAACTGCAGGGCGATGGTGTCGGCCAAACCGCCGGGCTGCCCGGACATCTGAACGGCAAACTGCTGGTCCAGCAAGTCGGTTCCCAAGTCCCCGCCGGGGCTGTCCAGCATGCCCGACTTCATGGTGGCCTCGCGCATGCTTTTCATCAGCTCGCGCATGAACAGAGATTCGAACTGCTTCGCAGTTTCCTTGATGGCGGCCGGGCTGCTCTTGCCCGCTTCCATTTTGAGATTGCCAAGCGACTGGGCATCTGCCGCCAGTGACTGCATGCCGGAATTGGATACTGAGCCGTAGTTCATGTCAAATGACCTCCAGTTCCGCGTTCAAAGCACCCGCTGACTTGATGGCTTGCAAGATGGCCAGCAAATCCTGCGGTGTTGCACCCAGCGCGTTGAGTGCCTTGACGACGTCTGCCAATTGTGCGGCGGCAGGCAATTGAATCAACTTGCCAGCCTCTTGCTTGATCTCGATGCTGGCCTTTTCTGCCACCACAGTCTGTCCCTGAGACAGGGCGTTGGGTTGACTGATGACGGGTGTGGAACTGATGCTGATCGACAGGTTACCGTGCGCAATGGCGCAGGCCCCCAGCGATACGGCCTGGTTGAGAACGATGGAGCCTGTTCGGGCATTGATGATGATCTTGGCTGCCGCAATGGAGTTTTGGATCGGGAGTTCTTCCATTTCAGCGAGGAAGTTGACGCGGTCATTGGCGTTGGTGGGCGCAGTGACCTTAATCGTGCGGCCGTCCAATGCTTGGGCTACCCCTTCACCAAACTGGGTGTTGATCGCCTGTGCAACCTTACGGGCGGTCTGAAAGTCCGAGGCATTGAGGCTCAGGTTGATGCTGGGGCCGTCTTGCAAGGACGTGGGAACCACACGTTCAACCTGGGCGCCGTCGGGAATGCGCCCTGCACTCAGGTGGTTGACCTGTACCTTGGAGCCGCCAGCTGCGGCACCCGCACCGGCCACAATCAAATTGCCTTGGGCGAGCGCGTAAATTTCACCGTCCGCACCTTTCAGGGGTGCAGCGATCAGCGTGCCGCCTTTGAGGGATTTGGCGTTGCCGACCGACGAAACATTGACGTCCAACAGCTGTCCGGGTCGTGCAAAAGCAGGCAGCTGCGCGGTGACCAAAACGGCGGCCACATTCTTCATCTGCAATTGGGTCAGGGTGGTAGCGGTCAGCGTAATGCCTAGTTGCTGAAGGTAGTTGGCAAGTCCCTGTGTGGTGTAGGGCATCTGCGTAGTCTGGTCGCCGGTGCCATCCAATCCTACGATCAGACCAAAGCCGGTCAACTGGTTGCTGCGCACGCCTTCGATGCTGGCAACTTCCTTGATGCGCATGGCGTGTGAGACGCTCGCCGCGCCCAAGAGCACCACCAGGCACAGGTGGCCCAGCAGCCGCAGGCTGGTGGTTTTTGCCGATGTGGTCCAGGTAGTCATGTGCTGAGTCGGTTGTCGGGTTGATCCGGGTGGATCTGTTACCCCTCGGCACTATTCTGGATAACTTTAGATGGGTTGAAAGCTTAAAAAGAAGCGGGAAAGCCAGCCAACTGTCTGCGCTTCGCCCTGAGCGCCGCGTCCGCGGGACTCAACCCGCACATTGGCGACCTGGGTTGAGCTCACGATGCTGCCGGGCTGCACCAGTCGGGGGTCTACGGTGCCGGAGAAGCGCAGAACGTCTACATTCTGGTTCACGCCAATCTGCTTTTCGCCCGCCACCACCAGGTGACCGTTGGGCAACACCTCGATAACCGTGGCGGTAATCGAGCCTGAGAACGTGTTGGCACTTTCGGTGCCGCCCTTACCTGTGAACGCATTATTGCTGCTGGCACCGATACCCAACTTGCCCAGGCCTTCCGGACTGTTGAATGGCAGAGCGGTTATGTTGGAATCGATGGTGCTGTTCCGATTGACCGTGGACGTGGATTTTTGGCTTGCCGATACGTTTTCCACAATTTGAACGGTGACGGTGTCACCCAACGCGCGGGCACGCCGGTCTTCGAAGGCCGGGCGGTAGCCTGCCGCCTGAAAGAGGCTGCCAGTGGCTGGTTTGGCCGCGACCGGGGGCGGCAGCGGCATCTGGCTGACCCGGGGCTCCGCAAAATCCACTACGACCTTTTGCGGGATTTGCTGGCAGGCAGTCAAAGCCAGTACGGCTAGTAGTGAAGTGACAAAATGACCTGAAGCCCCCGTACTAATTGCGTAAGTAGCTCTGTTTTTCATAGCACACCTCATAACTGACCGAGCTTCTGAAGCATCTGGTCGGATGTTTGAATGGCCTTGGAATTCATTTCGTAGGCGCGCTGGGTCTGGATCATGCAGACCAGCTCCTGCACCACATTAACGTTCGATCCCTCCAAATAGCCCTGCATCAACGAACCCAGTCCATTCGCCCCGGGCGTTCCCACGTTAGGTTGGCCTGAGGATGCACTCTCGACGTAAATGTTTTGCCCCTTGGGGTCCAGTCCGGCTGGATTGATGAAGCTTGCCGTGGTGATCGTTCCAATCGACTGAGGTGCCACGTTGCCAGGAATGGTGGCGGTAACTGCGCCATCCTGTCCTATGTTCACGCCGGTAGCATTTGCCGGCACAGTAATGCCGCCAGCAATAGGCAGCCCGCCAGCGGTAACCAGTCTGCCTGCATTGTCAATCTGAAAAGCACCATTGCGGGTGTAGCCGATGGTGCCGTCTGGCATGGTGAGTTGGAAGAATCCGTTTCCCTGAATCGCTGTATCCAGCCCGCCACCCGTTTGCTGCAAGTCGCCCTGCGAAAAAGACCGACTTGTGCCAACACTGCGTACGCCCAGACCTATTTGAAGACCAGTTGGCAGGGTAGATTGTTCAGTGGTGGCGGAGCCAACCTGCCGCAGATTTTGATACATCAAGTCTTCAAATACGGCGTGCGACTTCTTGAAGCCGTTGGTCGACACATTGGCCAGGTTGTTGGAGAT
>CAIYDK010000312.1 GCA_903924955.1 uncultured beta proteobacterium
CAAACCAAAAGCCAATTCAACCTGGGGCCTAAGATGAAATTTGTTGAAACGAATAGACCGCAATTGCAGGGTCGCCTAGCTGCGGAGCCATTGATGCGACGTGGCCAGGGTGGATTCACCCTGATCGAACTGATGATCGTTGTCTCGATCATTGGCATATTGGCATCAATTGCGCTGCCGTCTTACCAGGCTTACGTCTACCGTGCCAAGGCGTCTGAAATTATTTTGAAAATGGACAAGATCAAGACCGTGCTCTCAGGTCTGCAAGCCGAGACCGGCAATACCTTGGCGAACCGACTTCCGATTTTTGACAACCCCAACAGTCGACAAGACATGACGGCGCCTGCACTGGCCTACTGCGTCAGTGTCCCGGGGCGCGGTTGCATTGGGGGCGGGGGGGTCACCACCATTTCAGGCCTTGCAAGAGGAGAGCTGTCGTTCAAGCATTTGGGGGTCAAATTGACCATCAGTTCAGGCCATATGAATGCCTCTGAGCCAGGGCAATACAAAATATCTATGTACGACGACACGTCGGTCACCAATGGCAACCCTGCGTTGAAAACAGCGGCTAGGCAGACCATGTTGGCAGTGCACCACGTGATGCAGCCACACACCTATCGCGCCACGATTGGCCAGAGTGATGTTTATTTGTATTTCAATCTGAACGGGAAATGATCATGAGTGAATCCCAGACAAAACCCAACCTGAACCAGTTGATCGAAGAGGCACATCAAGGCGTTGTGCAGCAACAGGTGGCTACCGCCGCTCTGGCCAACAAGGGCACTGCTCAAACGAACATCAAGGATGTTCTTGGGTACTTGCTGCTGGTAGCATTTATTGTGGTTGCCTTTGTCCAATACCCCCGCATCAATGCCCCCTATGCCTGGCCTGACACGGACTCAAGCACGATAGCCGCTGAGAGCGACCTTGAGGCTGTCGTTGGCGTGATTGAAACCTACCGCTTTTCGCAAGGCCAGTACCCCGCAACATTGAGCCAGGTGCGATTCCCGGATGGCTTGGCGCAAATGGTTGAAGGTTCCAAACTGGACTACTCGCCAGGCGAAAAGGGCTACACACTGGCTTGGACACTTCCGAACTGGCTCGCAACATACGACAGCGAAACAGGAAAGATAGGCGTTGCGCCCAAGGGCAATCACTAGTCGCCTCGAACACCCCTGTCGCTTGGCACCATCCGCCAGGCGCGCTCCGTTGGCCTCCTGCTGGCAAAATCAAGCCATGCAACCCGCCCAGGACAGCCCCACGCCCATCACCCATTACGAAAACTTTCCCGTGGCGTCCTTCCTGTGCCCGGCGCACTTGCGCGCACCCATAGCCGCCATCTACCACTTTGCCCGTACCGCTGATGACATTGCCGACGAGGGTGACGCCACTGCCGAGCAGCGCCTTGACGAGCTGCAGGCCTACCGGCAGGATTTGGACGCCATCTGTACCGCCACGCTGACCGACACCAGCAACCCTCCCGTCACCAGCCAACGCTGGCCCAATGTATTCGGCCCTTTGCAAGTCGCCCTGCAAGCCCACCAACTACCGCCCCAGTTGCTGCACGACCTGCTCGACGCTTTTGTGCAGGACACCCAAAAATCCGCCGCTTCTGAGGGCTACGCCGACCACGCGGAGTTGCTGGACTACTGCCGCCGCTCGGCCAACCCGGTGGGGCGCTTGCTGCTGCATTTGTATGGCGTGGCGGACGCGCAGGCGCTGACCTGGAGCGACGGCATTTGCAGCGCCCTGCAACTCATCAACTTTTGGCAAGACCCCAGCCGCGACCTGCCGCGCGCGCGCTGCTACTTTCCGCAAGACGCTTGCGCCCAATGGAATTTGAGCCCGGCGGACCTGCAAGACCCAGCTCAGGCGCAAC
>CAIYDK010000313.1 GCA_903924955.1 uncultured beta proteobacterium
GTGCAGTCAACCTGCGCCCCGACCAACGACAACCTGATGGAGTTGCTGATCATGGTGGATGCGCTCAAGCGCGCTTCGGCCGAGCGCATCAGCGCCGTGATTCCCTACTTTGGTTATGCGCGCCAAGACCGCCGTCCCCGTTCCACCCGTGTGCCCATCACTGCGAAAGTGGTGGCAAATATGCTGCAAGCCGTTGGCGTAGCGCGCGTATTGACCATGGACTTGCACGCAGACCAGATTCAGGGTTTTTTCGATATCCCCGTAGACAACATCTACGCTTCTCCCGTGTTGCTGGGCGACCTGCGTCAAAAAAATTACGAAGACCTGATTGTGGTTTCGCCCGACGTAGGTGGCGTGGTGCGCGCCCGCGCTCTGGCCAAACAGCTCGGTTGTGATCTGGCGATCATCGACAAGCGCCGCCCTAAAGCCAACGTCAGCGAAGTGATGCACGTGATCGGTGAGATCGATGGACGCAATTGCGTGATCATGGATGACATGATTGACACCGCCGGCACACTGGTCAAGGCAGCCGAGGTGCTCAAGGCGCGTGGCGCCAAGAAGGTCTACGCCTACTGCACACACCCCATTTTTTCGGGCCCTGCCATCGAGCGCATTGCCAACGGTGGCGCCCTGGATGAAGTCGTGGTGACCAACACCATTCCCCTGAGCGATACCGCCAGGAAATGTCAAAAAATTCGCCAACTCTCCGTGGCACCGCTGATTGCCGAAACAATCCAGCGTATTGCCAAGGGCGAGTCGGTCATGAGTTTGTTCTCGGATCAGGAAAATCTTTTTTAACTGATCCAGACAAAAAGCTAGCGCACGCTGCATACGGCAGTGGTTTTGCGCTTTTGTTAAACCGGAGTCGCACTGGTCGCGGTGGACTCCTTCAGGAGTAAATTATGAAATTTGTCTCTTTTGAGCGCGCCAAGCAGGGTACGGGTGCGAGCCGCCGTCTCCGCAATTCGGGTCGCACACCCGGTATCGTCTACGGTGGCACGGGTGAACCCCTTGTGATCGAACTGGACCACAACGCATTGTGGCACGCCATCAAGAAGGAAGCATTCCATGCATCCGTTCTGGACATGGAACTTGACGGCAAGGAAAGCAAGGTCCTGCTGCGCAACGTGCAAATGCACCCTTACAAGCAATTGATCTTGCACATTGACTTCCAGCGCGTGGATGCCAACACCAAAATGCACATGAAGGTGCCGTTGCACTTCAAAGGCCAGGAAGAGTCTGTTGCCTTCAAGGTTGACCATTGCCTGATCACCCACGTGCTTAACGAAATCAACATCACCTGCTTGCCAGCCGATCTGCCTGAATTCATCGCGGTGGACCTCAGCGGCCTGAAGAAAGGCACTTCCTTCCACCTGAGCGATGTCAAGTTGCCCACAGGCGTGAAGGCTGTAGTCAAGGGCCGTGAAAATCCGGTTCTTGTGTCCGTGGTGACCTCTGCCGCAGAAGCCTCTGCCGAGGCAACTGCCGAAGCCGCTGCTGCTGCTCCAGCCGGCAAAGGTGGCAAAGCGGCTCCAGCCGCCAAGGCCCCTGCAGCTGCCAAAGCACCTGCTGCCAAAAAATAATCTGTCTACTGACTGATTCACAGCGAATGCTGTCGACGGCCCACTTCGGTGGGCCGTTGTCGTTTTGAGGCCGCCCCAATTTGGCCTACCATCGCAAGTCACATAATCCGTCCGCATCACATGATCAAACTGTTTGTCGGCCTTGGAAACCCTGGCCCGGAATATGAAGCGACCCGCCACAACGCAGGCTTCTGGTGGGTCGACGCACTCGCACGTGAACTGAAAACCAGCTTGTCCATGGACAAGGGTTACCACGGCATGGTTGCACGCACCACCGTGCATGGCAGCAATGTATGGCTGCTACAGCCCCAAACATTCATGAACCTGTCCGGCAAATCGGTAGGCGCGTTGGCCCGATTTTTCAAGATCACCCCCCAGGAAATCCTGGTTGCCCATGATGAACTCGATATCGCACCCGGACAGGTCAAACTGAAGTTCGGCGGCAGCCATGCGGGGCACAACGGCCTGCGTGATATCCACGCCCAACTCGGAAGCGGCGACTACTGGCGCCTGCGGCTGGGTGTGGGTCACCCCGGAAACAAGAGCGAAGTCGTGAATTGGGTACTGAAAAAGCCCTCGCAGGATCACCGCATTGCCATTGAACAGTGCATTGACCGCTCGCTCAAGGCATTGCCCGCTTTGCTGGCTGGTGACATGGAAAAGGCCACCCTCCTGGTACACACCAACAAGCCACCGCGCGCCCACACACCCGCGCCATCAACCATTTCATCCATCGAATCGAAGGGCATAGAGTGAAATTCAACACCAAAATTGCTATATTTTGCGTAGCGCTATACGCATTATCCACGGGGGCTGCAGGCCAAAATGTATATAAATGCGGCAGTGCTTACAGTCAAAAGCCCTGCGTCGATGGAGTGGTGGTGGACGTACAGGACTCCCGCACTCCGGCGCAAAAAGCAGAGTCAGATGCGCTGATCAAGCGAGACTCGGCAGCAGCCAACGCCATGGAAAAAACACGCCTCAAAGAGGAGGCGCAGCAGCGTGCAGACAACGCAAAACTGGCTGCCGCAGCCGCAAAAAATGCAACTGTAAAGCCAAAAAGCAAAACCAATGAACGCGCTGATGGTACGGCTTCGACCCCCAATACCCGGGCTAAGAAAAAAACTGCGAAGAAGAAAAAGGAGACCGCCAACTTCAAAACCTTGACTCCCCCGGTGAAGCCCAAGCAGGCGGCCAGCGCCAGCCTATAGCGCTACGAGCGACGCACGGTCCACAGCGCGCAAATAAGGCACCCAAAAAAGCAAGACTTCAGTTAACCCTTGGTTTATAGTGAGCCGCTTGAGCGAACCCACTGTCGCGGTGGGCGGCTTTTCGAATCACCCGGGCACATCCATGGCAGACACTTTTGACAGAGTCGTATTAGGCGGACAGGAAATGGTCTTCCAATGGGGTGATCCGGGAGACTCCGCGTATGTCATCGAAGAAGGTTGTGTGGAAGTACTAACCGGCGGAAGTCTGGAGCAGCGACGTATAGCCATCCTGACCGACGGTGCCATGTTCGGTGAAGTCGCACTGCTTGACCGCCACCCGCGCACGGCGACCGTGCGCACTCTGGTGACCACCCGGCTGATTCGCATCGACCGCAGCCACGTCGAGGAATTATTGCTCCGTTCGGACACAGTCATTCAGTACCTTATGCAGTTGTTACTGGCCAGATTTCGCAGCAGCCACGACGCCGCAGGTCTGCAACTGCGCCCTAGTGCCAGCAGCGACAGACCAAGCGTCGATCCGGCAGAATCGATTGATCTGCACACGGCTGCTGTTCGCACGTTGTCTCTTGCACAGGACCTCTCCGATGCCATTGATCGCCAGCAGTTGGAGCTGTTTTACCAACCCCTCATCGCCTTCGACCAACTGGCGCTGGTGGGTTTCGAAGCGCTGATACGCTGGCGTCACCCCAGCCTGGGGCTGGTCAGTCCGGCCGAGTTCATTCCGTTGGCAGAAAAGACCGGCCTCATTCACCGGATCGGCCAGTGGGTGATACAGCGGGCCGTGGCCGAATGGGCGGAACTCCGCACCTATTGCACCTTAGACAGCCAGCACCCGCCGTTCATCAGCATCAACCTATCCGCACCCGAACTAGCCGACGATGACATCGTGCAGGTGATTCAAAACTGCCTGGCGCAGTACCGCATGGACGCCCGGGAATTGCACATCGAATTGACGGAAACCATCATCATCCAGAACATGGCCGCGGTCGCCAGTTCCCTTCACCGGTTGCGTGCGCTTGGAGTGGGCATCGCGCTGGACGACTTTGGCACGGGCTATGCAGGGCTGGATTACCTGCAGTCTCTGCCCTTTACCTGCCTGAAGATCGACAAGACCTTTGTCCAGCAAATCAATCAGTCGGAGCGCAGCGTGCACATCATCAAAGCCGCGCTGGAACTGGCACGCTCTATGGGTCTGAGCACCATTGCCGAAGGCATTGAAGACGCCGAGATCAGCTCGCAGCTGGCCGCGTTGGGCTGTAGCCACGCGCAGGGTTACTACTTTGGTAAACCCATGCCCAAGCAACAGATCGGCGCGTGGTCAGCGCAGCACCAGGTCCGCCGGGGCGTCCATCAGGCACAGCGCAGTGCCTAGGCCTTGAGCGCAGTCACCGGGATCAACTGCAGCCGACGGTATTTTTCCCACAACGTAGCCTTGTCCTCGACAAAAAGAGGATTCACCGGGATGCAGGACACCGGACACACCTGCATGCATTGCGGCTCATCAAAATGGCCCACACACTCGGTGCATTTGTCCGGGTCAATTTCATAGATATCCTGCCCCATGAAAATAGCTTCATTGGGGCACTCGGGTTCGCAAACATCGCAATTAATACACTCGTCTGTGATGATCAATGCCATGGTCGTCGTTCAGGCTTCATCCGGTTTAACAATCACCACTGGCACGGGACTGGCATGCAGCACCTCGTTGGAAACTGAACCCAGCATCGCACTGCGCAATGCGCTATTGCCGCGCGCACCCATCACGATCAGGTCACAGGCAAAACGCTCGGCTATGTCAACAATGGTGTGTGCCGGGTCACCCTTGGCGACTTCGCATTCGTACTCAACTCCGGCGGCGTCCAGCAGCGCGCGTGCGGACAGCAGGGCATGCAAGCCGGCCTCACCGCTGACGCGGTTGATAACCTCGGGATCGTGCGCCACCAGTAACTCATACAAATTGGCGGGCTCCTGTACGTTCGCCAAAACGGCATCAGCGCGCAGACCTGCCAGCACCATTCGGATCGCAAAGCGCACGGCCTCCAGCGACAACTCTGACCCATCGACGGGCAGCAAAATTTTCATGATGATCCTG
The DNA here is from genome assembly GCA_903924955.1 of uncultured beta proteobacterium. GTDB lineage: Bacteria > Pseudomonadota > Gammaproteobacteria > Burkholderiales > Burkholderiaceae_C > Allorhodoferax. The sequence goes on from CAIYDK010000313.1 coordinate 4,908, forward strand.
ATTGGTTGTGAATACGGTATTGAAACAGCCTGCGCCGCTTCATTGAGAAACTAGTTTTTGCAACAAGCGCTGGTGCACGATCGGTGCAACAAATTGCGCCACATCGCCCTTCAGCGTGGCAATCTCCCGCACCAGGGTGCTGGAGATGTACTGGAAGCGAGAATCCGGTGTCAAAAACACGGTGTCCACGTCCGGTGCCAGCGCCCGGTTCATTCCGGCGAGCTGGTTTTCAAAATCAAAATCCGTGACCGAACGCACACCCCGCAGCATTGCCTTGGCACCGTGGCCTACCGCAAAGTCACGCACGAGCCCGGTAAAGGGTTCTACCCTTACGTTCGCATAGACCTTCACAACCTCGCGAACGGTATCCAGACGCTCCTCCAGGCTGAAAAGTGTTTTTTTGTGGTGAGCGGCTGCCACGGCAACAATCACCGTATCAAACAGATCTGCGCCACGGCGAATCAGATCCTGGTGACCCAAGGTGATGGGGTCGAAGGTGCCGGGGTAGACGGCAATCACTGGGTTGGACATAGCATCTCCGAGGACCGGCTGGCCCCGCTTTCAATCAATTATGCAGCGACTACAACGACCTTGGGCGCGCCCCGCAGCACATGGGCATGGACTGCGCCAGCCTTGAGGTGACGATGCAGCACCAGCCCCATGGGCTCCAGCATTGCATCGGTCCAGGGCTTGGGTGCCTCCAGGTAGATCGAACCATTGACGGCCAGTGCACGCGCCGCAACCGAAAGAGCAGACTCATACAGGTCACCATCAAACGGCGGATCCAGAAAAATAACGTCCTGGCTGGCGGGCGCAAGCTGGCGCAGGGCTGCGACGCCTTCGCCCCGCTGGATCAGCAACTTCTGCACCAGTCGGGGTGGCGGCACCTCAAGTGCCTGTAGTTGGGTCAGTACGCGCTGCAGTTGAATGACCAATGCGCCATCTTGCTCGACCAGCAGCACCTGTGCAGCACCCCGTGACGCCGCCTCAAAGCCCAGCGCACCCGTTCCGGCGAAGGCGTCGACGCAGCGCAAACCAGCCATATCCTGACCGAGCCAGTTAAACAAGGTCTCCCGCACGCGATCTGGCGTAGGCCGCAGACCGGGCTTATCAGCAACTTTGAGCTTGATGCGCTTCCACTGCCCACCAATCAGGCGGATCTCGCCTGGCTGGCGCTTGTGAACCGGGGCTCGAACGGGCTTGCCCGCAGGCTTGGCGGTGCGACTGGGTGTTTTCGAAGAGGGCTTGCGGGGTTTCGTCATTCCCCAAGCTTAACGGACTGCGCGGGCGTTTCTCTAGTTTCATAGAATGGGGGATTCAAAGAACGCCCCGTATGTTCAGCTTTTTCAAAAAGAAGACCCCTCCTCCCGCCCCCGTCGTCTCGCCCCCAGCACAACCTGCTGCTCCCACCGATGGCGCGCCCGTGCCCAAAGGGCCGTTGACCACCTCGCATTTTGCTGCTCCCGCCGGTGGCGGTTCGCTCATTGGCAGCGCGCTGGTCATCCCGATTGACATACCAGACCCGGCAGCACCGCGGCCCGAGCGTCAGAAATGGGTCGACAAGCTCAAGGCGAGTCTGGGCAAGACCGCCAGCGGCATTGCCACGGTGTTTGGTGGCTCGGTCATCGACGAGGCGCTGTACGAGAGTCTGGAAGATGCCCTGCTGATGGCAGACGCTGGCGTGCCGGCGACGCAATACTTGTTGACCGAACTACGTCGCAAGGTGCGCGACAGCGGCGTAACCCACCCCATAGCGCTAAAAAACATCCTGGTGGCCCTGCTCACCGACCTGCTGCAACCGCTGCAAAAGCCACTGGTGATTGGCGAGCACCGCCCCACTGTCATCATGGTGGCTGGTGTAAATGGGGCAGGCAAGACCACATCCATCGGCAAGCTCACGCGGCATTTGTCCGAACACGGCGCCAGCGTTCTGCTGGCGGCAGCCGACACCTTCCGCGCCGCGGCGCGTGAGCAGCTTAGTGTGTGGGCTGACCGCAACCTGGTAGATATCATCAGTCAGGAAGGCGCCGACCCGGCAGCCGTGAGCTTTGACGCCGTAAGTGCCGGCAAGGCACGCGGCAAGGACGTGGTGCTCGTCGACACCGCGGGGCGACTGCCCACACAGCTGCACCTGATGGAAGAGTTAAAAAAGATCAAGCGCGTCATCCAGAAGGCTGACCCGACTGCACCCCATGAAGTCTTGCTGGTGATCGATGGGAACACCGGACAAAACGCGCTGATGCAGGTCCGCGCGTTTGACGAGGCTTTGACGCTTACCGGCCTGATCATCACCAAGTTGGACGGAACCGCCAAGGGCGGCGTGCTGGCGGCGATTGCGCGCGAGCGACCCATTCCGGTTTATTTCATTGGCGTGGGCGAAAAACTCGAAGAGTTGGAGACCTTCAACGCGCGGGAGTTTGCCCAGGCACTACTGGGGTAGTGCGCCAGAACGGTGCGCACGAAGCTGATTTAACCGCAGGCTCCAGTTATTGGCAAAGCTGCCGATAACTAAGGGAACCAAGCATTTAAGAGGCTTAGCGGTATGACAACAACAACCCTGCTCCAGCGCCCCACAACGCAGCTCGAACTCCTGCTGTGGAGTCGCCAACTACAGAAGGCACGCTTCGACGAAGTCGCCGCGTTGCGCTTTCTGTCCAACGCCATCGTCTCCTTGCGGGATGCAAAAACGCCCGAGCTAAGCGCCATTGGGCGCTACCTCATTGCGCATGAAGGGATCTACGCCCTGTGCCTGGGCACTATCTATTTGCACGGCATGTTGCCCGTGCACCAGGAAGGCAGCCGGGCCATGGCAATCCAGTTGGCCTTTGAACTGCTGGATATGACGATTCAGGATTTGCACACGGTGCTGCACGCCAACCGGCACTTGGAAAACATAGCCACCCAAACTAACGCACAGATGACCAATAGCACTGTAGGTGATCTGGTGGCATTGGGCGACCGTGCACTGGACCAGGCGCGATTGGTCTATCCAGACTGTTTCTTCTAAACAACGCGGGTGACGCCGCGCAGTCATCGCGGACAATCGTCGGTTTTCGCAACCGCACCGCGCGCTGTCCATGACTACCTTACTGCCCCGCATCGAACTCGAATCCGCGCCCAACCCAACGGCGGCCGTCATCTGGCTGCACGGCCTGGGTGCTGACGGCAATGACTTTGCCGGGCTGGTGCCCGAACTGGATCTGGACGATTGCCCCCCGATCCGATTCATCTTTCCCCATGCACCCAGCATCCCGGTCACCCTCAACGGTGGCTACATCATGCCCGCCTGGTATGACATTCTGGGCGTCAATCTGGTGGACCGCCAGGACGCGGCCGGAATTCAAAAGTCCGAGGAAGCCGTCGTTGCACTGATAGAAAACCAAGTGGCACGCGGCATTCCGTTTGAGCGCATCGTTTTGGCCGGCTTCAGCCAGGGCTGTGCCATGGCGCTGCACACCGGTCTGCGTCTGCCACATCGTCTGGCGGGCATCATGGCGCTGTCAGGCTACCTGCCATTGGCCGACCGCTTTGCCACCGAACGCATGCAGGCCAATGCCAAGACCCCCGTGTTTATGGCGCACGGCACCCAGGACCCGGTAGTGGTGCTGGCCCGCGGTGAAAAGTCACGCGACGCGCTGGTCGCCATGGGCCACCCGGTGCAGTGGCATACCTATCCCATGCAGCACGCCGTGCACCCGCATGAAATCGCCGACATTGCGTCGTTTTTGAAGCAGGTGCTGAAAGATGCCGCCCCCACGGTTGCCCGCCATGTGTAGCGCCCTGCCCACCGCGTGAGTGCGCGTACCCACCCGCTGGTGCTGGGCATTGACTTCGGCACCTCCAACTCGGCTGCCGCGCTGATTGGTGCCGATGGCCAAATACACACCATGGCCTTGGACGGTGTCCGCGCCGAAATGCCAACGGCCCTGTTCTTTGCCAGCGAAACCCACACCGTGCTGTACGGCTCCGAGGCCATGCAAGCCTACCTGAACGGTACCGAGGGACGGCTGCTGCGCTCGCTCAAGAGCCTGCTGGGCAGTCAGTTGATGGACGAATACACGGCGGTCAACGGCCAGAGCATCCGCTTCTTTGACATCGTGGTGCTGTTCTTCAAGGAACTCAAACGCCGCTGCGAAGCCCAGGTCGGGCAGCCGCTGACGCGGGCCATGCTGGGCCGCCCGGTGCACTTTGTCGATGACAACCCCGAGCGTGACGCGCTGGCGCAAGAGACCTTGGGCCGCGCCGCGCGCGAGGCCGGCTTTACAGACATTGCCTTCCAGCTCGAACCCATTGCCGCCGCGCTGGACTACGAGCAGCGCGTAGCCCTTGAGACCACCGCCCTGGTGGTGGACATTGGCGGCGGCACATCCGACTTCACCGTCATCCGATTGAGCCCCGCGCGCAGCCAGCAAAGCGACCGCACGAGCGACATTCTGGCCACCACCGGCGTGCACATCGGCGGCACCGACTTTGACCGCCTGCTGGACCTTGCTACGGTGATGCCGCTGCTGGGCTACAAGCACGTTGGTACCGGTGGGCGCCCGGTACCCAACAGCGTATTTTTTGACCTGACCACCTGGCACCTGATCCACCAGGCCTATACCCGCAAGGCCATGCACTTTGCCAAGGAGTTATGGACCGACTACGTGGACCAGACCCTGCACGCACGCCTGATGGACGCACTGGACGGTCAGCACGGTCACCGCATGCTGGCCGGGGTGGAGGCGGCCAAGATTGCATGCTCTGTTTCGGGCCGTGATGCGCTTGTGGACCTGGACTTTCTGGCTGGGATGGGAATAGCCCAATCTGAGCATCTGGGTGCCACCGTGACAGCGCACGTCATGGCGGACGCCTTGCAACAGGCGCTGGGCCAAGTCGTGCAGTGCGCACAGCTATGCGTGCAGCGCTCGGGCCTGCCCACGGTCGATGCGGTCTATTTGACCGGCGGCTCATCCGCCCTGCGCCCACTCATGCAGGCGCTGCGCACCGCCATGCCCGACGCGACCGTGGTGGAAGGCAACCGTTTTGGCGGTGTGGCGGCCGGACTGGCGTACGCAGGAGCGACGCTGGCAAACTGACGAACCCCATTCACTATGTTTTTGATAGCTGCTCACGCATATTACACGGGGGCTAGCGGCATATTTAGTTGGAATCCGCTAGCAGCTGGCAACCGGTTCCCATAGAATCGCGCTCAAGGGAACCATCGCATGACCAAAGAGGCACAAGCCCGCATCAAGATCAACAAACTGCTCGAAGCGGCGGGTTGGCGCTTTTTTGACGATGCCAGCGGCCCTGCCAGCATCGTGCTGGAGCCCAAGATCAAACTCACCCAGGCGCAGGTCGATGCCATGGGACGCGACTTTGAATCCAACAGCAAAGGCTTCATCGACTTCCTGTTGCTCGATGAACAGGGCTTTCCCCTAGTGGTGCTGGAAGCCAAAGCCGAGAGCAAGAACCCTCTCGCTGGCAAAGAGCAGGCCCGTAAATATGCCCGGTCGCAGAACTGCCGATTTGTCATTTTGTCCAACGGCAACCTGCATTACCTGTGGGACCTTAGCCATGGCAATCCGCACATCATCACCGCGTTCCCGGCGCAGGGCTCCATCAAGGGCTTCGCCAAGTTCCAGCCCGACCCCGCGCGCCACCTACCTCCAGAATAACCGGCTGCGCTTCATGCGCACCTACCAACAGCGCGCCACCCAGAGCATCCAGAGCGCAGTCAAAGACGGTGCCACGCGCTTCCTGTTTGAAATGGCCACCGGCACCGGCAAAACGCTCACCGCAGCCGCCGTCATCAAACTGTTTTTGCGCACCGGCAACGCCCGGCGCGTACTGTTTCTGGTGGACCGGCTGGAGCTGGAAGACCAGGCCAACAAAGCCTTCATTTTCCTGCTCAAGAACGACTACAAATCCGTCGTCTACAAAGAAAGCCGGGACGACTGGCGCAAGGCCGAAATCGTCGTCACCACCGTGCAAAGCCTGTTGTTCAACGCCAAGTACAAACAGTTCGCGCCCACCGACTTTGACCTGGTGATCTCGGACGAAGCGCACCGCTCCATTGGCGGCAACGCGCGCGCCGTATTTGAGTACTTCGTCGGCTACAAGCTGGGCCTGACCGCCACGCCCAAGGACTACCTCAAAAAGTTTGACGCCGCACAGCCCAGCACCCGCGACCCGCGCGAGTCAGAGCGCCGCCTGCTGCTCGACACCTACCGCACCTTTGGCTGCGAGTCCGGCGAGCCCACCTACCGCTACTCGCTGCTCGATGGCGTCAAAGACGGCTTTTTGATCAACCCACTGGTGGTGGACGCACGCACCGCCGTCACCACCCAACTGCTGTCCGACCGGGGCTATGCCGCCGTGGTCACGGATGAAACCCCGGAGGGCGAGAAATCCAGCGAACAGGTCTTCAAACAAAAGAACTTCGAGAAACAATTTTTCTCGGAACCCACCAACCGCCTGTTGTGCGAAACCTTGCTCAAACACGGCCTGCGCGACATCATCGAGACCAAACGCCTGACCGACCTCAACGTCTACCCCGCCTTCGGCATGAGCGACTTCAAAGCCGTGCCGCCCGCGTGGCGCACCCGAATCCCCGAATACGTCAAAGACTACGTGCCGCTGAATCAGTTCATGTAGCTGGATTTTTATACGAAATGTCTGTAATATCAGTCCTTATCTACTTTAAGACTAATTTAACGGACATGAAGTACAGAGAATCACCTCTGATTCCAGCCAATCGCCTGGTCGAAGCCGCAGCCGTCGGCGCAAAGCTCACGCGTCTGCGCACAGCCCGCAAGCTGCGCCAACTGGACGTCGCGGCCCGTGCCGGACTGTCTCGCTCCACTGCCGCCCTTATTGAAAAAGGCGACCCGAGCCGCACAGTTGCACAGATTCTTCGCTATTTGGAGGCCATTGCACCAGGACTCTCCCTACTCGCGCTGTTACAAGAAAGCGACCCCTCATTGAAAGCCCTTGCGCAGCTTGAAGTGACCCAGCGTGTACGCCCCTTGTCCGCAACTGAACTGCAAAAGCTGGACTTCTGATGGCACAGCGGGAAGTCTTTGTCTTTGCCCATCTGCCACAAGGCTGGGCACCGGCGGGGCGCTTGTCGATTACGCAAGAGCGCGACGTGCAGGCCTCCAGCTTTGCCTATGGCACCCGGTACATCGAGCGGCCGGATGCCTTTGAAATAGATCCGGTCAGCCTGAGTCTGGCAGACATTGCACATGTGCGCGGCGCGGCACTGTTCCCTGCCAACCAGCTTACCCAGTTCGGCGGCATCCGCGACGCCGCGCCCGACGCCTGGGGCCGCCGCGTCATAGAGGCGCAACGCCGCGTGCCTGCCAACAGCTTGACCGAGGCCGACTATCTGCTGGGTGCAGGCAGCGACCGCGTGGGTGCGCTGGATGTGCGCGAATCGCTGACCAGCCCGGTGCAAGCCGGTGCCACGCCCATTCAGTCTCTGCCCTACATGCTGGAAGCCGCTGAGCGCATCGAGCACGGCTTGCCCATTCCTGCAACACTCGCTGACGTTTTTGGCTCAGCCCCCGGCGCAGGTGGCGCGCGGCCCAAGGCTTCGGTGCGTGATGACACCGGGTTGCTCTGGCTTGCCAAATTTCCGGCTGCGGGCGACACCTTTGATGTCGCGTGGGCCGAGTGCTGCACCTTGAAACTGGCCCAGCGTTGCGGCCTATCGGTACCGCAGGTCAAGGTGCAAGACATTGGTGGCAAATCCGTGCTGCTGATTCGCCGGTTTGATCGTTATTGGCAAGCGCCAGGCACCGTCTTGGACACCGGCACCGCGGTTCACACTACTCTGCCAAGCTCGGGGTTGGTCGAACAGCGTCTGCCATTTGTCAGCGGGCTCACTCTGGTGGCCTGTGATGAATTCGAGTCACGCCTCAAGAGCTATGCCGATCTGGCCCAGGCTGTACGCGACCATGCCCACCCCAGCCTGATCCGCAACAACACCGAAGAGCTGTTTGCCCGCATGGTGTTCAATATCTTTGTCAGCAACGATGACGACCACCTGCGCAACCACGGCTTTGTGCGCGACCCGCGCCTGCCCGGCTGGCGCTTGAGCCCGCTGTATGACGTGGTGCCCCGCCCCAGCGTCGCCTTTGAGCGCCAGTTGCACCTGCAGGTGGGCACGCAAGGCAAGCTGGCCACGCTGGACAACGCCATGTCAGCCTACAGTGCCTTTACCCCACAGCGCCCCACGGCCATCGCCATCATTCGTCGCATCTGGGGCGAACTGCGCCAGTGGCGCACCGCGTTTGAACACATGGGGGCAACGAACGCTGGTATGGGCCGCCTGATCGACCAGCTCGCCCCCGCCCTGCGTGACATCGATGCCATTTGTTCGCCCGCGCTGCAAGCCGAAATACGCAAACCTGATTCCGAAAGAACTCCCACCCATGCTTGACGCAGAAACCAAACGCCGCATCGACTCGTGCCGCGACATCCTGGTGGGCAAAGTGCCCGACCCCAAAAGCCAGGTCGAGCAGATCACCATTGCGCTGATCTACAAGTTCATGGACGACATGGATGCCGAGGCCGAAGAGCTGGGCGGCACGCGCACTTTCTTTGCCGGTGACTACGCCCGCTTTGGCTGGGCTCAACTCATGGCCCCCGGTCTGGGCGGCTTTGAGGTGCTGGCGCTGTACAGCGAAGCCATACAGAACATGCGCCAGAACCCCGGCGTGCCCGAGCTGTTTCGCGACATCTTCAAAAACGCCTACCTGCCCTACCGCGACCCCGAGACACTGAAAAGCTTTTTGAAAGAAATCAACGTCTTCACCTACGACCACTCGGAAAAGCTGGGCGATGCGTTTGAGTATTTGCTCAGCGTGCTGGGCAGCCAGGGCGACGCGGGCCAGTTCCGCACGCCGCGCCACATCATCGACTTCATGGTGGCGGTGCTGGACCCAAAAAAGGGCGAAACCGTGCTCGACCCAGCCTGTGGCACGGCCGGTTTTTTGATCTCTGCCTGGAAGCACATACTTAAAAACAATAGCAGCCCACGCACATAGGACGGGGGCTGCAGCCCTGTTTTACTTGAAAACCAGAGCGCCAAACCCAGTGGCGACCTGCTGACACCGACCGAGCGCGCCACGCTGGCGGGCAACATCCGTGGCTACGACATCTCGCCCGACATGGTGCGCCTCTCGCTGGTCAACCTCTACCTGCACGGCTTTAGCGACCCGCACATCGTCGAGTACGACACCCTCACGCAAGACGACAAATGGAACGAAGTGGCCGACGTCATTCTGGCCAACCCGCCGTTCATGAGCCCCAAAGGCGGCATCAAGCCGCACAAACGCTTTACCGTGCAGGCCAGCCGCAGCGAAGTGCTGTTTGTGGACTACATGGCCGAGCATTTGACCGCCACTGGCCGCGCCGCCATCGTGGTGCCAGAAGGCATCATCTTCCAGAGCGGCACCGCCTACAAGGCACTGCGCAAGATGCTGGTCGATACGAGTTTGGTACCGTCCTTCGCATCGGCCCCTACCGATTCTTCTTTTACGCCAACGAGAACGGCGAGCCGCAGCACCGGGTTTTCGCCGCAAGATTTGAGCAAGCTGCTGAATCTGGTAGAAACCAATCAAGCAACTTTTGTGGAGGCCTGGGATGAGTTCTTTCATGTTTAAAGTCGAACCCAAAGCGACGGCCATCGTTTGTTCGGATGACGAGTTGCACGTGTCACTTACCGACGGGCGAACGTTGACCGTCCCCATTGCCTGGTTCCCGAGGCTCGCCCATGCTTCCAGCAGCGAACGGGCTGAATACGAATTACTGGGTGATGGTGAAGGCATCCACTGGCCGCAAGTTGACGAAGACATTTCGGTTGCAGGATTGCTGGCCGGCCAACCATCCATTGAAGCAAAAACCACATTCGCTTGACCCATGGACGCCCAACGCATCACCATCGCGCTGATAGACCACACGGCTGGCTTTGTGGCTACGCCTGAACACCAATATGCTAGCGGTTGCGATGCGTAAAGGCTCTCTGGCTATCGAGACGGTGCCTTTGCTGTCTGCGCCCAATCTGTTTCGGGATTTGGGTGGCGTAACCAAACCTAATGCCCACGTCAAGCTGCCTGACGGACGCACGCTCAACGTGACTGCAGAGCGTGACGTATTGCGCGACGACACGGTAATCGAAGTCGAAGTCGAACAGGCTCTGGTAAATGCAAACCGCGAACTCATCCGCCGCTTTGAGGCGAAAAGCAGAACTATTGCGAAGCGGGCTGGATCTTGATTTTGGTTGATGCCGATGATGATTGCTCGGCCCAGAAAGGGCAGACCGTGTTGGCAACTGGCGGACCACGGACGCTATGTTTTTGATAGCTGCTCACGCATATTCCACGGGGACTATAAGATTATTTTGCTTGTGATTTTGACCGCACATTGCACCCCGTTACACTCAGCGAATGCCCACCTCCAACACGCCCATCCACTGGTTTGAACTCCCCCGTGCACCTGCTGCGGGCACCGTATTGAGTTCAGTTAACGACCTGCCCGACCAGCAAGCCACCATGCTGGCACTGGATACCGGTGGTGGGGTGGCGCAACCGTTTCACCTGCTGCTGCTGCGCGAAGGCGCGCAGGTTCGCGCCTTCGTCAACCGCTGCCCACACTTTGGCGTGCCTCTGGCTGCCAAGCAGACACAGCTCATCTCAAAACCCGGCACCAGCATTACCTGCAACGTGCACTACGCGCGCTTTCGCTGGTCGGACGGCGTGTGTGAATCCGGCGAATGTGTGGGCGAAGGACTGATACCGGTGCCGCTGGTGATCGCTGCTGACGGGCAACTCAGCATCGCGGCGGCAGAAATTCCCCACGAATGACACGGCGTTATTGCGCCTCCAGCACCCTGCGGCACTCGGGTGGCAATTTCACCAGTGTCAGGACTTGCGGCGGCACGCCGGACGGCTTGGGGTGCAGTGCCTCGTCGGTAAACCACCAGTCCAGCGTGGCATCGCAGCCATCGCCCTCCGGGGTGGGGTCCTGCACATTGCACTTGTCGGCACCTGACGGACAAAACAATCGAACATGAAAATGGTAGTCGTGCCCATGCTCTGGCCGTATCTTGCGCAACCAGGGTTCCCCCTTGGCGGTTCGGCACATCGCGCGCTTGATGGCCGCGTTGACAAAGATGCGCTGCACCTGCGCATCCATGGCCGCCTCACGCAGCACGGCTTGATGCCCCGCAGTCCAGGCCGTCGGTTCTACATCCAGGCGGTCCGCGCGGACCACGCTAATGGAAGAAATCTCTTCGCGCTCGGCGCGCGACATGCGTTGCACCGGCATGGGCTTGAGCCAGATATCGGCGTCCAACCCCAACTGGTGGGAGGCATGACCCGTCAGCATGGGCCCGCCCCGTGGTTGCGCCATGTCGCCCACCAAAATACCAGGCCATCCACTGGCCTGCGCGGCGGCAGGTGCCAGGCGCTCCACGAAGCGAATCAGTTCCGGGTGGCCCCAGTTGCGGTTGCGTGAAGGCCGCATGGCCTGCCATTGCGGCCCGTCGGCCGGCAGGGCCTGCGCGCCGGCCAGACACCCACGGGAATAAAACCCGAAAGGTTCTGGCACCAGGGGTGCCGCGCTGGTTGCACGGCCAAACAGGGCCTTGGCGGGTGTGTTGGCGTCCTGTGCCGCACAGGGTCCCAGGCATAAAACGACCAACAGGGCACTACAGCAAAAAAATTTTGACATTCGATAAAAGTGTTTACAGCACGCGGGGAAGATCTCGGCGCACGGCATCCCGGTCCCCAAAATCAAAGTGCCACCATTCGGAATGAATGCCATGAAAGCCGGCCTGTCGCATGGCGCCGCGCAACCAGCCCCGATTGATGAGGTGCTCTGAGGTCAGCACGCCCGTTGAAAGGTGCTCAGCCTCACGATCCGGGTGTGACACCAACGTCATCTCATCAAATCCAGAACCCATGTCCAGTTCTGTGCCTTGTGCATCCAGCAAAGTCACGTCCACCGCCATGCCAAAAGTGTGGATCGAGCCCCGCTTTGGGTGAGCAAGGTACATCGCCTGCGGTGTGTTTTCAAACTCCTTGTAGAGTCGTTCCTGTATCCGCTGCGGTCGCACGGCGTCCAGCACGCGAATGCGGGAGCCTGGGCAATGGACATTTACCCACCGCCCAGCCTGTTCCAGGGCCAGCGCAGCCTCCACCCGCAAATAGGCGCAATCAATGCCCTGGTACAGCACCCGTGTCAAAAAATTATTGGTCGTCGCATACCGCAAATCCACGTCAATGTGCGCCAGGTCCTTGAGCGCCATGAAGTGAGCGTTGGCTGGAATATCTTCACATGCAATCATCGAGCAGATCATATCGTTTGATTGTGGAGGGGGAACGCGCTTCTGTGGGCGCAACCCAAGGGTGCATGACTACAATGATTTTCCGTCTTCCGACCCCTATCTCCCCAATGCAATATTCCCCTGCGCACCTTCGGATTCACCAATTCTCAGCGCTCCAGCCCGGCCCCAGACTCATTGTTACGGGGGCTGTGCATGGCAGCGAGACCAGTGGCACACGCGGCATCGAAAAAGTGCTGGCAGAACTCGACCGTGGCGAGCTCACTATTGTGCGCGGCAGTTTGACATTGGTCCCGGTTACGAACCCGCTGGCGTACAGCAAGGGCGAACGCAACGGGGACCGCAACTTGAACCGCAACCTGCAACCGAGTGAGCAACCACAGGACAACGAAGACCGCATTGCCAATGTCTTGTGCCCCCTTCTGGCGCGACACGATGTATTGTTGGACCTGCATTCCTTCCGGACCCAGGGTGAGCCCTTTGCCATGATTGGCCCGGCCAACAATTCGGGTGATCTGGAGCCTGTACGCCACGCAGAACTGGAACAGGCCATGGCGCTGCGCCTGGGGCCCCGGCGCATTGTGGAAGGCTGGCTCTCTACCTATGCAGTGGGTGTGCAGCAACGCCTGGCGCGCACACTGCCAACCGAGCGCGCCGAACTGCTCAGCACGCACCCGAGCTACGGTGTGGGCACCACCGAATACATGCGCAAAATGGGCGGCTACGCCATCACCCTGGAATGTGGCCAGCACAACGACCCATCCGCCCCCGACGTCGCGTACCGGGCGATTCGCAACGCCCTGGCGCATCTGAAGCTGGTCCACGAAACGCCGCCACCGGCTCGAACCGACATTGAATTTTTGCGCTTGGCAGAAGTCATTGACCGGCACCATCCCGACGATCAATTCACACGCACCTGGTCCAGCTACGACCGGGTTTCTGCTGGCGATACCATTGGCATGCGCCATGACGGCACCGAAGTCCGGGCACCGCGCGATGGCTACATTGTGTTCCCCGACGCCAATGCAAAGACAGGCAACGAGTGGTTCTACTTGGCCCATCCCAGCACGCGGGCCATCACAGAGATGCTGAGGGAGCAGCCCGTTAGCCCAGCCCTCAACTGATTAGAGGCGCCATGGCAACCTGGAACAGACGGCGTGTATTGGGCGCAGCAGGTGCTGCCACACTGGTCGCGGCCGGTCTGGAGGCCTGTGTGGCGCCCGTGACAACCCTGCAGACGGCCTTCAAACACGCCCCTGAATTGGATGCACTGGCCCCACCTGCCCCGCGCGAGTTTCGTGCGGCATGGGTCGCCACCGTAGCCAATATCGACTGGCCCAGCCGCAAAGGATTGAGCAGCGCCCAGCAGCAGGCCGAAATGCAGGCCATCCTGAACCAGGCCACGGCCCTCCAGCTCAACGCCCTGATACTGCAGATTCGCACCCATGCCGATGCGCTCTATCCATCTCCACTGGAGCCGTGGAGCGAATACCTGTCAGGCACGCAGGGCCAGGCGCCCGAACCTTTCTACGACCCACTGGCGCTGTGGATTGAGCAGGCCCACGCACGCGGACTGGAGTTGCATGCCTGGTTCAACCCCTTTCGGGCGCGCCTGAGCCAGTCGGCCTCAAGGCCAGCCGCCAACCACCTGAGCCAGACACAACCCGCGTGGGTCAAGACCTATGGAGATCAGCTCTGGATCGACCCCGGCGAAAGCGCTGCAGCCGACCATACGATGGCCGTGCTGATGGATGTTTTGCAGCGCTATGACGTGGATGGCATTCACCTTGACGACTACTTCTACCCCTACCCGGTAACGTCAGGCAATGAGTCCAAGGTCGAGGTGGACTTTCCCGACCAGAGCACATGGCAGCGCTATGTCGATGGCGGTGGCAGCCTGGGACGCAACGACTGGCGGCGCGCCAATGTTGATGCTCTGATCGAACGCATGCATGCCGGCATCCGAAGCGTCAAGCCCTGGGTACGCTTTGGTGTGAGCCCCTTCGGGCTGGGGCGCCCGGAGTTGCGCCCCAGCGGCATTCAGGGCTTCAGCCAGTACCACAAGCTGTATGCCGACGTGGAGCGTTGGCTGCAACAGGGCTGGATGGACTACCTGGTGCCGCAACTCTACTGGCGCATAGACCAAGCCGCACAAGCCTTTGTTCCGCTGCTGGACTATTGGCACACTCAAAATCCACACCAACGCAACATCTTTGCAGGCCTTTACACCAGCAAAATTGCGGCGCCAGACACGGATGCCAAAGCGGCCTGGTCACCCGAGGAAATAGTGAATCAGATTACCGTCGTGCGCAGTCGCGCACCCGGCACTGGCCATGTGCACTTCAGCATGGTGGCCTTGATGCAAAACCGCCAGGGAGTAGCAGACACGCTCAGGACACAAACCTATCGCACACCCGCGTTGGTGCCAGCTTCGCCCTGGCTGGAAAGTGGCACACCAGATGCGCCGCTCACCGAATTGCGACTTCAGCCCAACGGGGCATTGGAACTGAGCATGCGCACACCGCTGTCTGGCAAGACGGTGGCACGCTGGGCCGTGTGGCTGCGTTTTGGCGAGCAATGGGCGTTTCAGGTTTGTATGCAACCCATATTGTCGATTCCTGCTGTCCAGGCGGGCATCTCCGGCGCTGCCCTCACCGGCATCGTGGTCTCGGCGCTGGACCGGGTTGGCAACGAGTCACCGCGTGTCGGGCTGATCCCGCTGCCGTCTATGGGTACATAGCGCGCGGCAAACCAGGACTCAAGGGCGGCGACTGATGCGCGCACCGAGTGAAAGCAATTTTTCTTCCACGCGCTCATATCCCCGCTCGATCATGTTGGCGTTCTGCACCGTGCTCTTGCCCGTGGCGCACAGTGCGGCACCCAGCAACGCCATACCGGCCCGAATGTCGGGCGACACCATGGTGGTGCCGCGCAAACGCGACTTGCCACTGATCACCACACGATGCGGGTCACAAACCACCGCATTGGCCCCCATCGCAATCAGCCGATCCACAAAATACAGGCGCGACTCGAACATCTTCTCGAAAAACAGCACGTTGCCTTCAACCTGCGTGGCCAGCGTGATCATGCAGCTCATCTGGTCGGTAGCGAATTGTGGCCACGGCCCATCACCGATCACCGGCATGGATCCGTCATAGTCACGCAGTACACGCATCTCCTGAGCGGCAGGCAGGTGAATGTGGTCCTTGTACAGCTCGATCTTCACACCCAGGGTGGCGAACACCCGCTTGCACATCCAGTAAGAATGCAGGTCAGTTCCTTCGACCCTGATCTCTCCGCCCGTGGCGGCGGCCAGCGCCAGGTACGATGCCGCTTCGATATGGTCATGGCACACCTGATGGCTGGTTCCGGTGAGCGATGCCACTCCCTCGATATTGAGCTGATTGGTTCCAATGCCGCTGACCTTGGCACCCATGGCGTTGAGCATGTGTGCCAGATCCTGCACATGCGGCTCGCAGGCGGCATTGCGGATGATGGTGTGGCCCTGGCTTACCACGGCGGCCATCAGAATGTGCTCGGTTCCGGTCACAGAGGGCTCGTCAAAGAACAAGTCCGAGGCGTGCAGGCCATTGGGTACGGCAAAGTCGTAGCTATCACCGAGCTCAACGGTGGCGCCCAGCTTTTGCAATCCATAAAAATGGGTATCCAGGCGCCTGCGCCCAATCACGTCGCCACCCGGGGGGAATAACTTGACCTTGCCGGTACGGTGCAGCAGCGGTGCGACACACAAAATCGAGGTGCGCACCTTGTTGCACAGTTCGCGACTGATCTCGCTGGTGTGTACGCTGGCCACCTGCACGCTGATGCGCTCGCCACTGCGTTCAACCGTGCCGCCCAGCGCCACGATCACATCCAGCATGTGCCGCACATCAATGATGTCGGGCACGTTGTCCAGCACCACTTCCTGGTCTGTCAGGATGCACGCTGCAATCATCGGCAATATGGCGTTCTTGTTGCCGGACGCGCGCACAGTGCCGCGCAACGGTACGCCGCCTTCAATTTCAAATGTGGACATGGCTGGGAATGGGTGGTGCGGTCATAGCGACCGAATGAACGAACGCCCGATTTTGCCACGGACCTCGCCTGCAACGCCTCCCGTGCAATTGACAATGGCTGATAGCGTGGGCAGGAAGAGCAATTTTTCTGCCCATTTTTTATGTTTGAATCCACATCGACGTCAACACCATCAAGCACCATGAAAAGCGCACCCCAATTCATTCCATTTTTACCCTACCGACTGCGAAGCGCAGCCCTGGCTCTGGGCGCAGTTTGCTGTTGCCTCACGGCACAGGCCGCAACACCCGATGCGCCCCAAAATGACGCTCCGGTGCCAAAGCCTGGTTTTTTCTTTGGGGCTTATAAGCACCTCAACACCGGCCTGGAAGCGCCAAGTCTGCTGGCCAGCACCCGCGTAAAAGGGTCGCCCCAGCGTCTGGCGGACATCGTTCCCGACTCGCTCATGCCCCACGCCAACGGCTTGACGCTGGCCTTTGCATCCGGCGAGTGTGGGCAGGAGCGCTGGGCGCAACTGAATGCCGCACAAGTGGCCACTGACAACGTGGCAGGCTTGCACGCAGCCGGCATTCGCTACATCGTCTCCACGGGTGGAGAGGGCAATACCTTTACCTGCACCAGTGACGCGGGGATGGAATCGTTCATTGCGCGCTACGAGAGTCCCAGCCTGATCGGGTTTGACTTCGACATTGAAGCCGGCCAAACACCGGAATCGATTGGCGTTTTGGTCCGACACATCAAAACGGCACAGCTTCGCCGACCGCATTTGCGCTTCAGTTTTACCCTGGCGACTTATGCCGCCAGCGATGGAAGCCAGGCCAGCCTCAACGCGCTGGGTCAACAGGTGCTGTCCGCCATCCGAGCAACAAAGCTTGAAAATTACTTCATCAACCTGAGGGTGATGGACTTTGGAGCCGCTTCCCCGGCGGTATGCGTGGTGCGCGACGGGCATTGCGACATGGCGGCTTCTGCCCAGCAGGCGGCGCGCAACCTGAATCTGAAGCTTGGTGTACCCCTGGGGCAAATTGAAGTCACGCCCATGATTGGCGTCAACGATGTCGTGGACAACGTCTTCACCCCGGCTGACGCCATTCAACTGGCCAGCTTTGTAAAGGCGGAAAAACTGGGCGGACTGCACTTCTGGTCGCTGGACCGCGATACGCCCTGCCCACCGGGCGCCAACGCCGTATCCCCAA
>CAIYDK010000314.1 GCA_903924955.1 uncultured beta proteobacterium
CACAACGGCATGGATGTGGACCTGAAAATGGCCAGCCGCGTATCGGGCATTGACGCCATCATGGGCGGCCACACGCACGACGGCATGCCGGTGGCCACGCTGGTGTCCAACAAGGGCGGCAAGACCATTGTCACCAACGCGGGCTCCAATACCAAGTTTCTGGGTGTGCTGGACTTCGAAGTCAAAGACAAGCGGGTGATGGACTTCCGCTACAAGTTGCTGCCTATTTTTGCCAACATGCTGCCGGCGGACCCGGAGATGGATGCGCTGATTACCAAGGTACGCGCCCCCTACGAGTCCAAGCTGGCCGAGAAATTGGCCATTACCGAAGGCACGCTCTACCGTCGGGGCAATTTCAACGGCACCGGCGACCAGTTGCTGGTTGACGCGCTGATGGACGTGCAAGGTGCCGAAATTGCGTTCTCGCCGGGTTTCCGCTGGGGAACTACGCTGCTGCCCGGGCAAGCCATTACCCGCGAGTGGCTGATGGACATGACGGCCACCAGCTATTCCTTCGCTACAGTCACTGAAATGACGGGCGAGACCATCAAAACCGTGCTGGAAGACGTGGCTGACAACCTGTTCAACCCCGACCCGTATTACCAGCAGGGTGGTGACATGGTGCGCGTTGGCGGCTTGCAGTACAGCTGCACGCCGGGTGCTGCCATGGGCCAGCGCATTGACAATATGCAGTTGCAGGGTCGTGCTATTGAGGCTGGCAAAAAGTACAAGGTGGCGGGTTGGGCACCGGTGGCCGAAGAGGCGCGCACCCAGGGTAACAAGATGGTGTGGGACGTTGTCGAGACCTGGCTCAAGGCCAGTGGCGGCAAGGTGTCAGCCCGCAAACTCAACACGCCAAACCTGGTAGGCGTCAAGCCCAACCCGGGTTACGCAGGGACCTGAAGCGACTTGCACGGCTGAGCCTTGCAGGAAGAGGCGATTGAGCAGATAGACTCGCAGGAACTGCCTGTCTATCTCACTTCGCTACATGCCCCCTGCATCCCAACGTTTTATTGCGCTTGTTACCAGCCTGTTGCTCAGCGCGGCAAGTGTCTATGCGCAAGGTGAACAACCCTTGCGTGACTTTCCTTACACCCCGGGCCTGGATGTGTCGGCCATGGATTCCAGGGCCAGCCCTTGCGAAGACTTCTACCAATACAGCTGCGGCGGCTGGATCCAGAACAATCCAATTCCTGCAGACCAGAGCCACTGGAGTGTGTACGGCAAGCTGTACCAGGACAACCAGCGTTTTTTGTGGGGTATTCTCGACCAGCTGGCCCAGCACAACGCGGGCAACAGCGCGACCCAGCAGCAGTTGGGTGACTACTTTGCGGCGTGCATGGATGAGCCACGGATCGAGCAACTGGGCGCCAAACCCCTGCAGGCTTGGTTGCAACAGGTGGATGCTATCGGTTCGCGAGCGGACCTAGCGCCCATGCTGGCGCGTGCCCACCTGGCCATGGGGGACGCCGGGCTGTTTTTCGGTTTTGGCTCAGACCAGGATTTTTCCAATTCCTCCAACGTCATGGCATTTGCCGTGGGAGGGGGCTTGAGTCTGCCGGATCGCGACTACTACCTGAAGAACGATACGCGTTCGGTAGCACTGCGGCAGCAATACGTCGCCCATGTTGCGCGCACCTTCGTGCTGCTGGGAGTCACGGAGACGACGGCCGCGCAACAGGCGTCTACGGTGCTCCGCGTAGAAACGGCGCTGGCCCGCGCCACACTGTCGCAGGTCGACAAGCGTGACCCCTACAAACTGTTCCACAAAATGACGCGTGCCCGGTTGCAGGCACTGACTCCGGGTTTTGACTGGGACGCCTATCTGGGTGCTTCGGGTCTTGGCGATGTCGTGGATATCAACGTCACCGAGCCGGCCTTCTTCAAGGCTCTGGGGCAGCAACTGCGTAACTTGCCGTTGGGTGATATCAGGGTCTATCTGCGCTGGCATCTGGCGCATGCGTTGTCGCCTTTGCTGTCCACACCCTTTGTGAATGCGCATTTTGAATTTTTCAGCAAGACGCTGCTGGGGGTGCCGCAGTTGTCACCGCGATGGAAGCGCTGTGTCCATTTTGCAGATGCGCAACTGGGCGAGGCTCTGGGGCAGGAATTTGTAGCGCGTGCTTTTGGACCGGAGCTGAAGGCTAAAACCCTGACGATGACACTGCAAATTGAGCAGGCCATGCAAGACGATCTGGAACGACTGGACTGGATGAGTGCGCCCACCAAGGCGCGCGCTGTCGAGAAGCTCAAGACCATCATCAACAAGATCGGCTACCCCGACCACTGGCGTGATTACAGCAGTGTGGTGATTGTCCGCGATGATTTCTTGGGCAATGTCCGTCGAGCGACGCAGTTCGAGACCCGGCGCCAACTCGACAAGATTGGTAAGCCGCTGGATCGGGGCGAGTGGGGTATGACGCCGCCTACTGTCAACGCCTACTACAGCGCGCAGATGAACGACATCAATTTCCCTGCTGGGGTGTTGCAGCCACCGCTATACGACCCGAAGATGGACGATGCACCCAACTATGGAAACACCGGGGGCACCATTGGCCACGAATTGACCCACGCCTTTGACGATGAAGGGCGTCAGTTTGATGCGCAGGGCAACCTTAAGAATTGGTGGACGACGAATGACAACCAGCGTTTCAACGCACGTGCTGCGTGCATCGTCAAACAGTACCGACAGTACACCGTGGTGGACGACATCAAAATCAATAGCCGATTGACGCTTGGGGAAGATATTGCCGATCTGGGCGGCATGGTGCTGGCGTGGACTGCCTGGAAAGTGCAGACCGCCGCCACGGCTTTGGAGAGTCGCGACGGCTTGACGCCGGAGCAGCGGTTTTTCGTTGGTTTTGCACAGTGGGCCTGTGAGAACAACCGGCCTGAAGACATGCGCGTCAAGGCGGTGACCGATCCGCATTCGC
>CAIYDK010000315.1 GCA_903924955.1 uncultured beta proteobacterium
TACTTTGCCATCGCCCGAGAAACTGGTGTCCAGACTGCCATCGGTGTTGTAGCGGACCAAAGCGAAATCAGCATTCCCGCCGCTCTCGGTAACCCCTGTAAACAGAATTTTGCTATCAGCTTGCACGGTAACGCCTAGACCCTGATCCAGCGATGAGACACCGAAATCGGTTGTAAGCCAGCCCGACCAGCCATTGATCTCAGCAAAATTTGGCGCCGTATTTGCGCCAAGCAAGCCAAGCATTTCGCTAGCCTTCAACCCCATGGTCTCTATCCTGCCCGCTGTCTGCTCCAGCACCCAATCCCCACCCAGCGCCGCTGTCCCCGTCGCATCACTCGAAGCAGCCACATCCGCCGCGGTGTACTGCGCTAGCGAAGTGATGAACTGCAAGCCCACATACCCCTGCGCCACATTGCAGCCATACAGCAGGATGTCTCCGGTCTCCGTAAGCGAACTGCCAATGCTGGCAAGCTGTGAACCATGCAATGCAAGATTGCTGCTATCCAGCACCGTGCTACCCAGATACAGCGCACCCTGACTGCCATGCGAGATAACGTGAATGTCATCAATCCCAGTTCGCCCTTGCAGGTAGGCCGCCATCTGGACAAGGCCGTCCGACGCATCATCCAGAACGAACACCTCCGCTGGCTCGACAAAGCTGTCGATCAGAGACTGATAGTTGGCGACGCGGCTATCGACAAAGATGACGCTTTTGGGCATGGTGTGGATCCTCACAAGGCAGCTTGCTTTTGTGGCCTGAGTGGCGGTGCCGTGTCTTTGGTCTCTCCGGCTTCAAGCTATTCGCCAATGCGGACCGACCTCAGAAAACGCCTGTCCTGTGCCCGATCCTTGTCTCGCTGCGATATTTGATGGACAGGGCATCCAAAACGATGTTCAGGCTACGTTGTAAAGCTGCTGGGGTCCATCCCCCATTTGGGGGATATTGGCTAATTGAGTTGATTCAAATCAACAGTTTGTAAATTGACAACCCTCGGCGATCAGAGCAATTTCGATTGCTGCGACTGCTCTGTCGTTGAATCGTCACCCAACCACTGCGCCCCGACTAGCCGTCCAGGGCGCTTTTCTTTGTCCCTACAAACCCGAAAGGAACCCATGTTCATACCCTTCCTCGCCGCTGCTGCCGTAGCTGCCGCCTTTGCCCAATTGGGGGCCATGTCAGTCAAGATCGCAATCCTGACCAGTGCTCTCAACACAATGTTCCTGATCGCCATCGCGCTTGCTGTGTTCGCCATGTGGCGCCTTCGCAAGGCATAAGTCCGGCTTGCCAGCTCATACCACTTCCGGCAAATCCATGACCTGATCAATCCGGTCCAACACACAGCGTCCCTGGAGAAATCCTCGGGCGCTTTTCTTTTCCCCCAAAACCATAAGCCTAGTTGACGACGTCTGTGTGGGCAAAAAACTGACAACGTCGTAGGCCACCAGGGCAGCCTTCATTTGGCCCCAATAGCTCGGTCGTTCTGACCTTGCTCTTCCACAAGCACCCTCGGACTATTCCACTGGCAGCAATGCCTAAGGATCGCCCCTGGGTGCTTCTTTTTTTCGTCCAAAGGAAATGGAGATTTATATGGAAATCATCCACGCTCTGCTGTCCACCATGCAAATCAGCGACCCCGCCATACGCAAGCTGGTGCAGCAACGTATCGATGAACTGGGTGGCGACAAATTCAACGCTACTGAGCTTGGCTACTTTTTGGTGATCGAGTCCGGCAGCCTGAATTCCATCAGCACACAGATCGGTTTCAGCATTCTGGCCAATCGTTTTACTGGCATTCGCTGGGACCAACCTGGCTTCACGCCTTCATTCGAGTTCATCGAGGAGTTCTCTGCGTGCTACGAGATCGTGTTCATCCTGGATGACAGTGGGTACGGCATCGACATCTTCATCAGCAAAGGAACTGGTGTCGATCCCGACCTGCTCGCCATGTGCCAACGGTATGCCACGCCGGGGACGGACTGATCATGGCGTATCGAAAGTCATCGTGGCGCAAAGTA
>CAIYDK010000316.1 GCA_903924955.1 uncultured beta proteobacterium
CTGGACCCCGCTACGCACCGGGTGTCATTTGAAGACCGGTCGCTGAAGCTGGGACCCACCGAGTTTAAATTGCTGCATTACTTTATGGGGCATGCGGAGCGGGTTCATAGCCGCTCCCAGTTGTTGGACAAAGTCTGGGGTGACCATGTGTACATCGAAGAACGCACGGTGGATGTTCACGTCAAACGTTTGCGCGAAGCCTTGGCACAGGCTGGAACCATGGTTGAGACTGTCCGCGGCGCTGGTTACCGTTTGACCATTACCCCTGCGCCAGTAGCTGCTGGCGCAACAGCAGAGAAGATCAGCACTTAGCGGGATGCCGCCTACCCCAATGCTTTGGCGACTCATCACCCTGGTGTTTTTTCAGGCCTGCGCTGCGGGCTTGGGTTGGTTTGCTGCCCATTCCGGGGACGAATGGATCATGGCGTTGTCATTCGCGCTGGCGGGAAGCTTTCTTTGGTTCGTGTTGGACTGCATGCGGGGTCTGCGTTTGCTGCGCTGGCTGAGAGAAGGCGCAGCGGCAGATGTCTCGATGGGCAACGGTTTGTGGGGAGAGGCTTACGACCGGGTGCGCCGTATGCTGCGCGCTGGCAGTCGGCTGGCGGTAGAGAGTGATAACCGTTTGGAAGACTTTTTGGCCGCACTACAGGCATCGCCCAATGGAGTCGTGCTGCTGGACGCCGATGGGCGAATTGAATGGTTCAATCAGACAGCCGCTGGACATTTCGGGTTTGATCCACAACGCGACATGCTCCAACATATTGGAAATTTGGTGCGCGATCCGGGATTTGCGGCTTATCTGGCGACACGTAACTTTTTGCATGACATTACGATGCCTGGTCGAGACAGCAATGCATCCAAACCGGTGAAGCTGTCGGTGCACTTGCACCCTTATGGCGAGGGGCGCGTGCTATTGCTGTCGCGTGATATCACGGCGGTAGAGCAGGCGGAAGCCATGCGCAGGGATTTTGTTGCTAATGTTTCCCATGAAATACGCACGCCGTTGACAGTATTGGCCGGATTTGTTGAAACTTTGCAGACGCTGTCACTGGAGGAACAAGAGCGCCAGCGTTATCTGGGTTTGATGTCGCAACAAGCGCAACGCATGCAAACGCTGGTTAGCGATTTGTTGACGCTGTCTCGTCTGGAGGGCAGTCCGTTGCCCTCAGTGCATGACTGGGTTTCAGTGGATTTGTTGATGCGGCAGTGCGAGCAGGATGCAAACGATCTTTCCCGAATTCTGTCAGCCCTGCCGCATGACCTGGTATTTGAACGTGCGCCAGGGTGTGAGATCGCCGGCTCATCGACGGAACTGCATAGCGCCTTGTCCAATTTGATCAGTAACGCGATTCGCTATACCCCGGTGGGGCGGCGTATTGAGGTTGAATTCCGCTTGCGGCCTGAGGGTGGAGCCGTGTTTCAGGTGCGTGACCAAGGCCCCGGTATAGCGCTGGAGCATATTCCGCGCCTGACTGAGCGCTTTTATCGGGTGGACCGTAGTCGGTCTCGCGATACCGGTGGGACAGGGTTGGGGTTGGCGATCGTCAAGCATGTGTCCCAGCGGCACGGTGCAGAACTTTCCATCGAAAGTGTGCCCGGCAAAGGCTCGGTTTTCTCTATTGGATTTCCGGCGCATCGGGTTCGCCATGCGCTGGCAGGATCGGCCTCGGTGTCAGTGCCCCATTGCGTTTGAACAACAGTACCGATTCACCGGCGTTGGCCGAGTGTTGAATGGCATCCTGCAAGGTCCAGGCCGCCTGGTCTACACCGACGGGAACAGACAGGTTATTTTGCGGCTCAACCAGTAGCCAGGGGCAGCTTGGGGAGTTTTGCATCGCTTTAAGCTGGATCCTGCCGTAAAACTGAAATGCAGCGATCTGGCCCTGGCCCAAGCCCAATGTTTCCACGCAGCCCGGAATGTTCATCTGGGAGGTCGTGCGCTTAACCAGAGCGGTGTAGCTCTGCGCGTAGTTGAGCAAGGGCATCCACAGCGTCATGAGCAATAGCCAGCTTAGTGCCGCACCACCGGCCGGTAGTACCAGACTTTTCCAGATAGCTGCGCGGTGGCGACCGACCCTCCATTTCACCAGCCACGCCCAAGCCAGAGTGGCAACGCATGCGATGGCAAATGTAAAGAGGGAAAAACTTGCTTCAAATCCAGGGGCTAGGCGAACGACATTCGCAGCAGGCTGTGCGGGAACGCCAGTTTGCATGGCGATCCAGACGACCCAAATAATAAACGCGCATCCCGAAAAGAAAAGTAGCGTGAACCAGTCAATCAAAGCAGCAACCTGTCGTTTGAGCGTAGGTAACGCGAATGCAGCGAGCGTTGCCATGGCTGGCAATGCCAATAGCAAGCTGCGGTCCGAAGAACCGGTCGTTAACGTGGTCAGCAAACACACGCCGACGAACCAGGCTGGCAATGCAACGTGCCTGCTGATGCGCCGATTCAGCAACTGATAGCGCCAGCGCCACAGGGTCCACACGGCCAGTGGCCAAGCGGGCCAGGTAAACCACACCAAGAGTTGGACATAGCCACTCCAATCGGTCCATAGGGCCCCAGGGAGTTCGATTTTCCAACGTAGCAAATCAAACGACTGGGCCATAGCCAAAGTAAAAAGGCTGGTAATGGCAATGGCTGCACTCTCCCGAGTGATTCTGCGGTCTGTGGCAGCGTCAGTGGGTTCCTGCGACCGGTCAAGATAATGCAGCAGCGCACTACCCCAGCCAAACAATATCGCCAAGGTGGGAGCGCCTGAAAGGGAAAGGCCAATCAAGCCAGCGGCGGCGGCAACCGAAGGTCCTAGCCGTCGGTGTGGCAGTGCGGACACGGCGTAAAAAAGCAGGGACGTAAATCCCAGTTGCGACAGGGCGGGGGTGGTTTCATGTGACAACTGAGCAAGGCCCAGGCAGGCGATGAAGGCCAATAAACCGCCATCGGCCATGGCGCGGGCGTAGTCTGCAGGAAGAGCCTCACCGCCGAAGGCAAAAGCAACTGGCTGGGCCAGTGGATTACGCGCCAGGTAGTAGGTGCCATACCATGTTGTAAACATGGCCAGCGTCAGCAGCAGACCAAACGGAATGCGCACCATGAAGTCGGTGTCGACCCATGTGGGCGCCAGTTGAATGGCCCATGCGCCCAGCCAGTACGGCAATACAGCCGGGTTGTCTGAGGGGACTCCCATGAGCGTGGGGGCCAACCAGTTTGAACTGCCGTGGGCCAGTTCAGCCATATAGCCCAGCGCCACCATGTCGGCGCTTTTCCAGCCATCCCGGCCAATGAAGCCACTTAACACATATGCGCAGCACAGCAGCAAGAGTGCCCAGCGCGGAAATCTCCTGGCGCCAGCCTGCGTGACGATAGCGGGGGTTGGAATATTCACGGGTAAGGTGCAATGAAAAAAGCAGCGCGGAAAACCGGGCTGCTTTTTTTATGACGGTTCAGGCTAAAACCTGAATCCGCTTTACTCGGCTGCGGCAGGTGCTGCGGCCTTGGCTTTTCCAAAACGGTTGCGGAAGCGCTCTACGCGACCGCCCATGTTGTCCACGGATTTTTGGGTGCCGGTGTAGAAAGGATGTGACTCGCTGGTCGTATCAAGCTTGTACAAAGGCAGCTTACGACCGTCTTCCATATCAATCATTTCTTTGGTGTTGGCGCAAGAACGTGTCACAAACTTGAAGTTGTTGGACATGTCCATAAAGCACACTTCACGGTAATTGGGGTGAATGCCTTCTTTCATACTATCTCCATCAGTAGCAATAGCCGCGCTGGCCAATCCAGCGTACTTTTCGCGTAAACCGTAAATTATAGCCTAGAAGGCCGGGCGGCAGCGGGTGCTGCGCAGGTAAAGGAGGAGCCCGAAGGGCGGAGGACACGGAGCAGAACCTGTTGCTGCCCGGCCCTCTAGCCCCCCCGGCGCATCATGTCAAAGAACTCGCCATTGGTCTTGGTGGCGCGCATCTGTTTGAGCACCATCTCCATCGCTTCCACTTCATCCATGTTGTAAAGGAACTGGCGCAGGATGCGCGTTTTTTGCAGAATTTCAGGCTGCAAAAGCAATTCTTCACGGCGTGTGCCGCTACGATTTAGCTGGATGGAAGGGAATACACGCTTTTCGTACAGGCGGCGGTCCAGGTGAATTTCGGAGTTGCCGGTGCCCTTGAATTCTTCAAAAATCACTTCATCCATGCGGCTACCGGTGTCGACCAGTGCCGTAGCAATGATGGTAAGCGAGCCGCCTTCTTCGACGTTGCGTGCAGCACCCAAGAAGCGCTTGGGCCGCTGCAACGCGTTGGAGTCCACGCCGCCGGTCAGTACTTTGCCGGAGGAGGGCACCACGTTGTTGTAGGCGCGGGCCAGGCGGGTGATGGAGTCCAGCAGGATTACGACGTCCTTTTTTAGTTCGACTAATCGCTTGGCACGCTCGATCACCATTTCGGC
Organism: uncultured beta proteobacterium; assembly: GCA_903924955.1. GTDB lineage: Bacteria > Pseudomonadota > Gammaproteobacteria > Burkholderiales > Burkholderiaceae_C > Allorhodoferax. Next base: position 4,442 of record CAIYDK010000316.1, read on the forward strand.
TACGTGCACGTGGCGTGCGGCGGGTTCATCAAACGTAGAGGCAATCACCTCGCCCTTGACGGTGCGCTGCATCTCGGTTACCTCTTCGGGGCGCTCGTCAATCAGAAGCACCATCAAGTAGCTATCGGGGTAATTGGTGGAAATGGCGTGCGCAATGTGCTGCATCATCACGGTCTTGCCGCTCTTGGGCTGTGCCACGATCAGGGCGCGCTGGCCCTTGCCAATGGGTGCAATGATGTCGATGACGCGCCCGGTGATGTTTTCATCACCCTTGATTTCGCGCTCCAGCTTCATCTGTTCCTTGGGGAACAGTGGCGTCAAGTTCTCGAACATCACCTTGTGCTTGTTCTCCTCAGGCCCGCCACCATTGACCTTGTCCAGTTTGTTCAACGCGAAATAGCGTTCACCATCTTTGGGTGTGCGCACTTCGCCTTCGATCATGTCGCCGGTGTGCAGATTAAATCGGCGCACCTGGCTGGGACTGATGTAGATGTCATCAGTGCTGGCGGTGTAGCTGGTGTCCGGGCTGCGTAGAAAACCAAAACCGTCAGGCAAAATTTCGAGCACCCCATCCGCAATAATTTGCTCGCCGGTACGGGCGCGTTTCTTGATGATCGCGAACATCAACTCCTGCTTGCGCATGCGACCGGTGTTTTCGATCTCAAGCTCTTCAGCCTGTTTGAGGACCTCTGAAACGTGCAGTGCCTTGAGTTCGTTTAAATGCATGGAATGGGTCCCGTCTGGGAGTTGACCGAAAAATCGGAGTATTGAAAAAATTCAGAGGAGAGGGGTGAGGCAAGACCTGTCGCTTAAGCCTCGGTGTTCTTAGCCCGGGAAGCGGGACCAGCCCTTGTGGGTCGCTGGTAAACGGTTTGAATTATGACAGGAAAAAGTGACCGCTCGGCTGTGTCGCGGCCACCAATGGAAAATTACGCCAATTGTTGATCGATGAAAGCGATGAGTTGGGCTTTGCTCAGGGCACCAACCTTGGTGGCTGCGAGCTGCCCGTCTTTGAACAACATCAGCGTGGGAATACCACGAATGCCAAACTTGGCGGGGATTTCGCGGTTCTCATCGACGTTCATCTTGGCGATGTTGAGCTTGCCCTCGTAGGCAGTCGATACTTCGTCCAGAATCGGGGCAATCATTTTGCAGGGACCGCACCATTCGGCCCAATAGTCCACCAAAATGGGGTGTGCGGATTTCAGCACATCCACGTCAAAAGTGGCGTCGGTTACATGTTTGATAAGGGCGCTGGCCATGGGGTTTCCTTTTGGAGTTTGCACAGAAGCTAAAGTGGCGGCCATTGTGACAGAAACAAAGTTCTTTCCGCGCACTCAGCCGCTATGAGCAGCATAGCGAAAATTGATTTGCCCCTGAAAGAGGGGGTGCTCCCTTCGATCTATTGTGTGTGCTAAATATGCTTATAGCCCCCGTGGAATATGCGCAAGCAGCTACAAAAACAGTAGCAATAATCGATGCGATCGGACGGTCGATTGACGAAGCCAAAGCAATGGGCTCCCGCATAGGCCAAGCGATGCACGGTTCAAGCGAGGCTGACGGACAATGGTGGGTGCTGGACTACAAGTCGACCAGTCAACCGCAGTTGCAGCGCGAGTTGTGCGAGCAACTGTGGACCTACCGCACAGCGGTGGCGCAGGCCCAACCCGGACGCACGGTCCGTGCGGCTTTTTTGACCGCCTAAGGCACTTTGATAGAACTGCAGGCCCCATGAATTCTGAAAATCTTTTGTCTCTGCCCATTGCCATCATCGGCGGAGGCCCTGCTGGTCTGATGGCAGCGCAGGTCCTCAGCGATGCTGGCATGCCGGTGCACCTGTTTGATGCCATGCCCTCCATTGGCCGAAAGTTCCTGTTGGCCGGGCGAGGGGGTCTCAACCTGACACATGCCGAGGGTGCTGATACGTTTGCAGGGCGCTATGGTGCACGTCGCGTTGCGATTGAAGGTCTACTGAAAGACTTTGACCCAGCTGCGGTGCGTGCCTGGGCTCTGGGCTTGGGTATTGAGACCTTTGTCGGGTCATCAGGTCGGGTGTTTCCCAAGGACATGAAGGCAGCGCCGCTGTTGCGGGCGTGGTTGCAGCGCCTGCGCCATCCGGCCAAGGGGCCGGGTGTGCAATTTCACATGCGCCACCGATGGATTGGGTGGGAGGCAGGCGCTCCGTCCACCCTGTGCTTTGATAGTCCCCACGGGATGCTACGGGTGCAAGCGGGTGCGGTGGTGCTGGCGCTGGGTGGTGGCAGTTGGGCGCGCCTGGGCTCCAATGGGGCCTGGGTTCCGCTGCTTGCAGCACGCGGCGTGGCGGTGGCGCCCCTGCTGCCGTCCAATTGCGGTTTTGATGTGAAAGGCGGATGGACTGCGCATTTTGCGAGCCGATTTGCCGGTCAACCGTTTAAGTCGGTCGCGCTATCGTTGACCAATTCACAAGGGGTGCACTTTGCCCGAAAGGGCGAATTTGTGGCTACAGCAACCGGCGTGGAGGGTAGTCTGGTTTATGCGGCGTCCAGTCTGTTGCGTGACGACATCATCCGCACTGGCAACGCTACGTTCCATTTGGACCTGCTGCCGGATATGTCGCCTGAGCGGGTAATGGCCGAAGTGCTGCACCCGCGCGGTACGCGCTCGCTGTCCAGCCACCTGAAAAGTCGACTGCATATCGACGGCATAAAGGCCGGCATCCTGCACGAACTGCTGACCAAGGACGCTTTCAACAACCCGGAGCAACTGGCAGCCGCCATCAAGGCTCTACCTATTAACCTGATCGCCACCCGTCCTATCGATGAGGCCATCAGTACGGCGGGGGGTGTACTATTTGAGGCGCTGTCGCGGGGCCTGATGCTGGAGTCGCTGCCAGGCGTGTTTTGTGCCGGTGAAATGCTGGACTGGGAAGCCCCCACTGGTGGCTATCTTTTACAGGCATGTTTTGCCAGTGGTTTGCGTGCCGGGCACGGCGTGCTGGACCTCCTGCATGAGAAAAAGTGAGGTTGACGAGTCTTGCCGAAAAGGATGGGACTGACGTGTTCGAGGGCCACCCCCCTATTGTTAACAACAGAAAATCCAATTCATGAATGAACTCAAACAGCTGCAGTCGATGGGTTTGGTTCTCCCCAGCCCAGCCTATCTGTTTGGCGCCGTTCTGTTCGGCATCGTTGGTTATGCTGCCTATCGACGCGGCAAGCTTGTATTACGTTCGGAACTTAAATGGACGGGCGTCGCCTTAATGGTGTATCCGTATGCCGTGTCAGAGACCTGGATGATGTGGTCAGTTGGCGTCGCTCTTTGCGCCTGGCTCTATGCCAAGTGGAACTAAAAGGCAGACATTGCCTATATAAATGGCAGGTGCCCGTCGAGACCACTGGTGCGAGACCGTTACTTGGCGATCTTGCTTCTGATTCGCGCTATCGTTACTTCCATGGGCGCGTCCATCGCCACTTCGAGCCCAAGCTTTCTGGCAATGTCATTGACGATACCCGCGTGCAGTGGAAGACCTCCAGCATCGATCGCTGAAATAAGGTTCCTGGCACGCTGTTCAGGCGTCGAGGCTTTGGGGCGTGCAAGGATGCGATTGAGCCAGTTCATTTCCATAGCGGGGTTGTCTACGTGTGTTGTGGGTGAATTTATACTGCTTTGGAAATGAAAATAGCCTAAGTCACAACCTCTGCGGGTTCACACAGGGGTAGGTTCCTTCGAGCAGTAACTGCGCTTCCAGCGGCAGCCAACATGGTTGAGCCGATGGCAGTCCACTGTAGTCCATTGAGGTGCTCATTAAGAAGCAGGAACCCCAGCAAGGCGGCCACGGCGGGTTCAATGCTCGTCATAACTCCAAAGGCTTCCCTGGGCAATCGCTTCAGGGCCATCATCTCCAGTGAAATGGGGATGGCACTTGAGACAACCGCAACCCCGGCGCCAAAGAAAAGGATATAGGGGTCCAGCAACGCACTTCCTGCCTGCCAGACACCAAATGGAACCACCGCCATCGCGGCCACTGTCAGCCCCAGTGCAACGGATTGGCCGGAATGCAAATGCCCTACCCGCTGACCAAAGACAATGTAAGCACCCCAGCATATTGCCGCCGATAGGGCATACACCACGCCCACCGGGTCCAATGGCGCTGTTCCGGCGTCGATCGGTAGCAAAAGTCCCAAGCCAAGCACTGCCAATCCCAACCATACAAAATCAACTCTTCGGCGCGAAGATGTTGCGGCCACTGTCAATGGACCGCAGAATTCAATGGCAACGGCAACACCAAATGGGATGGTGCGCAGGGACATATAGAAGAGTAGGTTCATGAAACCCAACGCAACCCCGTACTTGCACACTGAAATGGCGTCTACCCGTGACAGACGCCAACGCCACGGGCGCCACAGAGCAAGCATCACGAGTGCAGACAGCCCGACGCGTAAGGCGGTAGTGCCTAAGGGCCCCACTTGCGGAAAGAGCTGCTTGGCAAATGATGTGCCAATACCCAAAGCCGTGACAGAGCCAAGAACTGCAAGGAGAGGAAAGGCATGCTGCCAACGCTGTGGGGTCATACTTCGACAATAAATGTTGACCCGAGTTGGTAGTGCAACCTGACTCCAAGGTGCTACAGCCAGACGCTACAAAAAGCTGCTCTTTAGGGCAACTTGGACTTAAGTCCTTGATTGCAAACAACTTTAAAAATGAGGTTGACGAGCCTGACCCCAGCACTGGCTCCACAGTTAGGGCTGCTTGGTTCCCCACCTGACCCGGTTGGCCGCTTCACCATGTGGGAAGGCCCGTCAGCTTGAATTGTAGCCATATACGTACGGTTCCAGAGCGGTGTGGGGTTGGTTTGCACGCCTTTGGCAGAGGAAAAGCGAAAGCCGTTGCGTCCGGCGGGCAGGTTGCGAGAGATCTCAGCACGGTTGGCTGCAATCCGGCTGGCCAATACGTGGGTTGCGGTCAGCAGTTCTGAATTGGCTGACTCAATTAACCGGTTGCGGCTAGCCTGGTAGGCATAAAACCCGGTTAGACCCGAGGTGAGCACGCTGACGGCCGTCAGCAGCAACCCCGGTTTCACGGCGATGCCGAATTTCATGGCGCCAGCACTTTGCTGGCGCGGACGCCAGACAGAATGCGTTCCCACAACAGATTTCTGCGGTCTACATTTTCAACTGGCTCCAGCCATTGAGGCCTATTCTGGGTACGCGCCATGTCGTATATTTCGGCATGAAATGAATTTGCCTTCAGTTCATAGCGGAGACCCATGACGTGCGCTCGAATTGCGCCTCAGTGCCGTGCCTTATGGACAAGGCGCGCGGCCCTTAGAATCACCGCATGTCTTACCTCGTGCTCGCTCGCAAGTACCGCCCCCGCAATTTCACAGAAATGGTGGGGCAGGATCATGTGGTGCAGGCGTTGACCAACGCCTTGACCACGCAGCGCCTGCACCATGCTTATTTGTTCACCGGAACACGCGGTGTGGGCAAGACCACGGTTTCGCGGATTTTGGCCAAGTCGTTGAACTGCCAGGGCGCTGATGGAACCGGTGGAATAACCGCTACCCCTTGTGGCGTCTGCCAGGCGTGCTCTGATATTGATAGTGGACGCTTTGTCGACTATACCGAGCTGGACGCTGCATCCAATCGTGGGGTGGACGAGGTGCAGGCCTTGCTGGAGCAGGCGGTCTACAAGCCAGTGCAGGGACGCTTCAAGGTTTTCATGATCGACGAGGTGCACATGCTGACCAACACCGCGTTCAATGCCATGTTGAAGACGCTGGAAGAGCCTCCCGAGTATTTGAAGTTTGTACTGGCCACCACGGACCCGCAAAAGGTTCCGGTCACGGTGCTGTCGCGTTGCCTGCAGTTCAACCTGCGGCCAATGGCCCCGGAGACAATCCGTGAGCACCTTGTCAAAGTGCTGGCGGTAGAACAGGTCTGCGCCGAGGTACAAGCCCTGCGCTTGCTGGCGCGCGCCGCGCGAGGCTCCATGCGCGATGCGTTGTCGCTCACCGATCAGGCCATTGCCTTCGGTTCCGGCCAACTTCAGGAAGCGACAGTGCGACAGATGTTGGGCAGTGTGGATCGCTCTTACGTGTTCAGGTTGATCGAGGCTTTGGCAATGGGAGATGGCAAAACCGTTGTAGAAACGTCGGAGACGCTGCGCCTGAACGGTCTGAGTGCCGCCTCTACCCTGGAAGAAATGTCCACCGTGCTACAACGCATGGCCGTCGTGCAGACTCTGACGCAAGCCGCGGGGTCGTCCGCGAGTACCGTTGGCGACGACGATAGTGACCCTGAAGCCCACGATACTGCCCGCCTGGCTGCGTTGATGCCGCAAGATGAAACACAGTTGCTTTACAGCATCTGTCTGCATGGCCGCGCAGACCTGGGTCTGGCGCCAGATGAATATGCAGCGTTGACTATGGTGTTGCTGCGCCTTCTGGCCTTCAAGCCTCAGGGTCAAAGGGCCTGCGCCGAAAAAAAAAGTCTAATTAAGCCGACAGCGCCACCACAGGTACTGCGCCCTTCACAAGCTACCCCCCCAATAGCGGTCGTGGCATCCCATATGGTGGCCACGCCGCCAGCCGTTCAACCCTGGGAGGATGTTCCTGAGGCTTTCATTGCGGCGCTCACGCCAGTTTCTGTTTTAACACCTTCCAGCTTACCGCCACCAGGGCAGCTATTGATCGTGCGTGAATCGGTACGGTCGGGCGGGCATGGAGCACAAGCCGACTCAACGATGGATTCGGAATTTCTTGATGATTTGAAGTTGAAAGAGGCTGTAGCCCCCATAGAACAAGCGCAGGCTGCTACTAAAGTTGTAGCTATACCAGTGCATGTTCAAACCGAGTCTCGCTCTGACGTGACGGCGCAGCAGGGCGCGTCTGTGTTGGTACCCACTGAAGAGGGCGACTTCTGGCATGCCACTGTGCAGGAACTGATTAAAGTCGACGCCATCAACGCCATGGTGCGTGAATTGGCCTTGCAGTCGCAACTGGTGGCACGTGACACGGATCAGTGGATATTGCGGGTTGAACGTGAGTCGCTCAACCAGAGTGGTAGTCGTGACCGGCTCACCGGCGCCCTGAAAAACGCCGGATTCGGTGTAAAGCTGGTGGTCGAAATCGGTCGAGTGACGGATTGCCCGGCTCGACGCAACACTGCGGCATCGGCCGAAAAACAATTGGCAGCAGAGAAGATTATTTTCGATGATCCGTTTGTGCAGACCATGATGCGAGACTTTGGCGCGAAAATCGTGCCCGGTTCTATCAAACCTCTCTGAGTACAGACAGATTAAGCAGTTGGGGTCAGAGGACATCGCTTCGCGAGTGGTCTGACCCCCAAAATTTCATAACGTTAAAAGGAAAATCATGTTCAACAAAGGACAACTCGCCGGCCTCATGAAGCAAGCCCAGGCGATGCAGGACAACATGAAGAAGGCACAGGACGAACTGGGCAACGTCGAAGTTACCGGCGAGTCGGGTGCCGGTTTGGTCAAGGTCACCATGACGTGCAAGCACGATGTGAAGCGCATCACTATCGATCCCAGTCTGTTGGCCGAAGACAAGGACATGCTCGAAGACCTGGTGGCAGCGGCCTTTAATGCGGCCGTTCGCAAGGCGGAAGACACTTCGAACGAAAAGATGGGCAAGCTCACTGCGGGTATGCCGGGGTTGCCAGGCGGCATGAAGTTTCCATTCTGACGCTTTAGCCGGTGGTTGATTCCAACTCGCTGGACGCGCTGATCCAGGCGCTCAAGCGTCTGCCGGGCGTGGGCATCAAATCGGCACAGCGCATGGCGTTTCACCTGTTGCAGCATGACCGCGCTGCCGCTGAGGCCTTGGCGCGTGCGTTGCAGGCGGCCGTATCGTGCATGAAACATTGCGAGCGATGCCATACCTTTACAGAAAACACGGTATGTGCAACGTGTCTGGACTCCCGGCGTGACGCCAGCACGCTTTGCGTGGTCGAGACGCCAGCTGACCAGTCGGCGCTTGAGCGCACAGGTGCGTATCGGGGGCTGTATTTTGTGTTGATGGGCAAGCTCAGCCCGTTGGATGGCATTGGTCCGCACGATATCGGTCTTAAGAAGCTGTTTGACCGTGCGCAGGACGGCACGGTGCAAGAGGTCATTCTGGCAACTAATTTCACCGCCGAGGGTGAAGCAACAGCGCATGTGATCAGTGAAGCCTTGAAAGCGCGTGGCCTGGGCGTTACGCGACTGGCACGCGGTGTGCCTGCTGGTAGTGAGCTGGAGTATGTGGACCTGGGCACCATCGCCCATGCACTGGTGGACCGCCGATAACCCTCACCGTTTGGCGAGGCGGGTTCTTGATGGCCTGCTGGTGGCAGCGCGACGGGGTGCTGGTCGGTGCGCTGGCGCTCGAGCGGTTCCGGTTGGTTTTCTGGCCTGCGATGCATTTGGCAGGAAGAGCAAAATCTGCTGTCCTGGCTTAAAACTCGCTGACATACCCACCTTGTTCCACTGCGCCACCTGATCTGCGCCGACCTTGTACTTGCGTGCAATGGTGGCTACGGTTTCCCCCCTGCCTGCGCGTACCAGCGTGCGCTTCTGGACCACTTCGGGTGCCAGTGATAGTTGCCCGTTATCGGCGACCTTGACACCAACGTCCTGGCTCATCGTGTTGGAGCGGGGTACTAGCAGCGAGGAACCTGCCTTGATCACCACCCGCGGTGGAATGGCATTGACGCTGCGAAAATCGGCTTCGCTCATGCCCACCCTTTTGGCAGCGTCAGCAGGGCGCATGGTAGTCGGTGCGACCCATACGGTCCAGCTTGCCAGACGTCCACCACCGTAGGATTCAAGATTGCTTTGAAACACCTCGGCGTTGTCCCAGGGCAGCAAAACCTGGGGTGTTCCAGCGGCCATGATCACGGGGCGGTTGATGGAAGGGTTCAACGCCTTGAAGTCGTCCAGCGGTACTTCAGCCAGTTTGGCCGCCAGAGTCACGTCGATATCGCGGTGAATGGTGACCGTTTGAAAGTAGGGGTGGTTTTCAATCAGCGGCAGTTTGGAGTTGAAGGCCGTCGGGTTTGAAACGATGTTTTTCACGGCCTGCAACTTGGGTACATAGAAGCGCGTTTCCATGGGCATATTCAAGTCCATGTATCCCACGGCTAGCCCAGCTCGCTGGTTTTTGGCAATGGCGCGCCCCACGCTGCCTTCGCCCCAGTTGTAGGCTGCCAGCGCCAGGTGCCAGTCACCAAACATACCGTAGAGCTTTTGCAGGTAATCCAGCGCAGCTCGGGTGGACGCCAGCACATCGCGTCGGTCGTCTCTGAAGGCGTTTTGTTTGAGCTCAAAATATTTTCCAGTCGCAGGCATGAACTGCCACATACCCGCTGCTTTGGCACCTGAGACTGCCTGGGGGTTGAATGCGCTTTCGATGAACGGCAGGAGTGCCAGTTCGGTCGGCATGTTGCGCAGCTCGAGTTCCTCCACAATATGGAACAGATATTTTTTGGACCGCTCGGTCATGCGAAAGATGTAGTCGGGGCGCGTTGTGTACCACTGCTCGCGGTCGTGTACCAGGTCGCTGTCCAGATCAGGCATGGCGTAACCGCGCCGAATCCGGTCCCACAGGTCGACTGGTGGCGCCAGTGACACCACCATACGCGACGTCATGGTTTGCAAATCCATGGGGGTCAACGGTATGTGCGCAACCGAAGAACCAAAAAAAAGCGGACGACTAGCCGATTGCGGCCTTGAACCCATTTCGCGCGTTGGTTGCAATGTCAGGCCAGGTCCACCGTCGACGACCGCAGCAGCATCCATTGTGTAGGGAGCGGTCGCGCAGCCTGTTAACCACAGAACCAGCGCGGCACACACGAGTTTCAGTACATTCATCGGTATTGGTTTTTCCATTGACGCAGCGTTGAAAACGCTCCGTGTTGCGCTGTACCCGGCGCATCAAATTGGGTGGCTGATGCGACGATGGTGGGTTGGTCACTGCGCAAGAAAGGGTTGATCTGGCATTCGGTCTGTATGCTGGAAGGCAGGGTTGGCATGCCTTGCTCTCGCAGCGCCCGGCATTGGCGTTGGTAGTCAGCGAGTTGCGTGTTGTCGGGTTCGACTTCCTGCGCAAACTTCAGATTGCTCAGGGTGTATTCGTGGGCGCAGCATACGCGAGTTGGCCCCGGCAAAGCCGCCAAGCGTTGCAAAGACGCCTGCATTTGCTCTGCGGTGCCTTCAAACAGACGACCACAACCGCCGCTGAACAAGGTGTCGCCACAAAACAGAATGGGAGTCTCGCCATCGACTTTTGCGAAGTATGCGACGTGGCCTGCTGTGTGGCCAGGAACATCGATTACCCGAAAATCGAGACCCAGAAGACGCACGACGTCGCCGTCCATTTGCCGCACAACAGGCTCTGGCACCGTCTCACGGTTCGGCCCAAATACCAGGGCGCCGGTCGCGTCCCGAAGCGCATCCACTCCGTCGGTGTGATCGCCATGGTGGTGCGTGACTAAAATGCCTTGCAGCTTCAATCCCTCGCGCTGCAAAGCATTCATTACGGGTTGTGCATCACCTGGGTCCACTACCAGCGCTTTTTGTCCATCGTGGAGCATCCAGATGTAGTTGTCGGAGAAAGCGGGCAGCGGTATTAACTTCATGAGCGATCGAATTATAGGTTTGCATGATTGGCTACAAACTCCCGCAGGACGTTACCTGCTGGACTGGGAGCGCGCGCGCGTCGACGCGGCTGTGGTCGATATGTTTGGCTACCACGCGCTGCAGTTGGGTGTGCCTGAACTGGAGGGTCTGAAAGCCAATCGCATGCCACATCAGTGGCTAGCCACCGACCATTTACAGGTTGGCGCGGAAATGGCTGTTCAGCAACCCGTGCTGCTGTGTGACTATTCGTCCCTGCCATTTCCGGCGAGCAGCCTTGATCTGGTTTTTCTTCCGCATACTTTGGAGTTCAGTGCAGACCCCCATGCAACTCTGCGCGAGGTTGAGCGGGTTTTGGTCCCTGAGGGCCGCGTCGTGATATGTGGACTCAATCCCGTGAGTTTGTGGGGCCTGCAGCAACGGCGTAGCGACCTGTATCGAAAAATAGGTTTTGACCACGTATTCTTGCCGCAGGCGGGCGAGTTCATTGGTTATTGGCGACTACGGGATTGGTTGCGTTTGCTTGGGTTTGAAGTGGAGGTCGGGGAGTTTGGATGCTATCGACCAGGGTTTTCCAGTGAAAGATGGCTACGACGGATGGAGTGGATGGACCGGGCAGGGCCACGGTGGTGGCCTATTTTTGGCGCGGCCTATTTCCTGGTGGCAGTCAAGCGGGTTCGTGGTGTGCGCCTGATGGGGGCTGCCTGGAAGACCGCACCCACCAGCGCGCGCAATCCGGTATCGGTGGCCAACCGGTCACATGATCATTAAGGGATGGAGACAACAGTTTGAACGAAGTGGTTATCTATACGGATGGGGCCTGCAAGGGTAATCCTGGTCCCGGTGGTTGGGGTGCATTGCTGCGCTCACCCGATGGCAGCGAAAAAGAATTGTTTGGGGGGGAATTGGGTACTACCAATAACCGGATGGAAATGATGGCGGTGATTCAGGCGTTGACGGTCCTCAAACGCCCCTGTTCGGTGACCCTGCACCTGGACAGTCAATATGTCCTAAAGGGCATAACCGAGTGGCTGGCGGGTTGGAAAGCCAAAGGTTGGAAGACTGCAGCCAAACAGCCGGTCAAAAACGTTGACCTATGGCAGCAGTTAGATCATCTGGTCGCCAACGCGGGCCACAAAATTGATTGGCGCTGGGTCAAAGGCCATGCGGGCGACCCTGGCAATGAGCGCGCGGATGCGTTGGCGAACCTGGGTGTCGATATTGCTTTGCGCAAGTAGCTGGTGATTACCTGCTTAATGGTTGGCGCAAACTGGCTTAAAGTTATGCAAAGTTTCCGGACCGCGGTCCGATGTCAACCTGATGACGCTGATAATCTGTTTTCTTATGAATACCAAAGCCCTGTCCAAGATTCTGTTGCTTGAAGCTGTTACTGCATCCGTCCTGCTGGTTGCCTGCGGCGAAAAAGCCGATTCAGGTCCGGCGACAGCATTGAGTGCCGCTGGTGCGGTTTCCTCGGCCAGTGCACCTGCGTCGGCGGCCCGCGCAACAGGAGCACCGGTTTCGGTCACGACAGTCGTTGCCAAAAAGCGGGATTTTGCTGTCAATCTCGAAGCCATTGGCACGGTGACGCCGGTGGCCAGCGTTGATGTTAAGCCTCAGACCAACAGTGTGGTAACCCGGGTTCACATTAAGGAAGGGCAGTTTGTGAAAGCGGGGGAGTTGCTTTTTACGCTCGACCCACGGCCGGACGAGGCCAATGTTGCCAAGGTGCGAGCCCAAATGGTGAAAGATGAGGCCGTATTGGCGGATGCTCAGCGGCAACTGGTGCGCAGTCGGGACTTGATGGTCAAGAATTTTATTTCCCAAGGCGCGTTGGACTCCATCCAAGCTCAGGTTGATGCGCAATTGGCCAATCTGGTAGCTGACCGAGCGGCGCTGGACGCGGCGCAACTTGCGCTGTCCTACAACGGCGTGCGTGCGTCCGGTGCTGGACGATTGGGGGCTGTCAACGTCTTTCCCGGTACGGCGGTCCAGGCCAACCAAACTGCGTTGGTAACCATTACGCAGCTTGATCCCATCAACATCAGTTTCAGTCTGCCGCAGCGCAATCTGGATGCTGTTTTAGAGGGGCTTAAGTCGGGCGGTGTAACGGTCAGCGCCAAACTTCCTGAGCTGAAGGGCGACATCAAGGGACGGTTGCAGTTTGTTGATAATGCTGTGGACGCAGCGACGGGCACCATCAAGGTTAAAGCCCGTTTTGACAACCGCGAATTCAAACTCTGGCCAGGCGCTTTCGTTAATACAACACTCTTGTCGAATACCCTGAAAGATGCTGTTGTGATCCCGACCACGACCATTATTCAAACCACCAAGGGACCCATTGTCTACGTTGCAGATAAAGGCAAGGCGGCATTGCGTCCCGTTAAATTAGTGGCATCGCAAGGTGAGGAATCTGCGGTGACGGGAATATCGGAAGGCGATCGGGTTGTACTTGAAGGGCGGCAAAATCTGCGACCCGACACGCAGGTGACTGAGCGTGCGCCGGCCTCTTCTCCTTCCGGCGCTGCTTCTTCGGCACGCATTCCAGCGTCCTCGGCTGCGGCAGTGCCATGAATTTGTCAGAACTTTTTATCCGCCGTCCGGTGATGACGGTGCTGCTCAATCTGGCCATCGTTCTGGCCGGGGTGATAGCCTACAGAAGCATTCCTGTTGCGGCGCTGCCCAGTTATGACACGCCTGTTATCAATGTATTTGCAGGTCTACCGGGGGCCAATCCCGAAACCATGGCGACGTCGGTCGCATTGCCACTGGAGAAGCAATTCCAGACGATTCCTGGTTTGGCTGTCATCAGTTCCACCAGCACGCTTGGCAATACGTCCCTGACGCTGGAGTTTGACGAAGGTCGCAACATCGACGGGGCCGCACTGGATGTGCAGGCAGCACTGTTGCGCGCACAACGCTCGTTGCCTCAGGACATGACCCAGCTTCCGGCCTATCGCAAGGTCAATCCAGCTGATGCGCCTATTCTTTTGGTGGCATTGACTTCGCCATCGATGCCGCTTTCCGATCTGCAGGACTATGCCGAACATTTAATATCTCCAACCCTGTCCACCATTGACGGAGTCGCACAGGTCAATATTTTTGGTTCCAAGCGTTTTGCCGTGCGTGTGCGCGTTTTGCCTGCGGCTGTAGCTGCGCGCAATATCAGTCTGGAAGAGTTATCTGCTGCTTTGCGCTCGGCGAATGTCAATACACCGGTTGGCACCTTGGATGGTGCGCAGCAAATGCTGACATTGCAGGCAAATAAGCAGTTGCGCAATGCGGCGGAGTTTGCCGAGGTCATTGTGGCCACCCGCAATGGCATCACCGTGCGATTGAAAGACGTTGCGACCGTAGAGGACAGCGTGGAGACGGTGAAGTCGTATGCTAATTTGAATGGTGAGCCTTCCATCACCCTGGCTATTTTGCGTCAGCCCGGTGCCAATACCGTGCGGGTGGTGGATGCCGTCAAGCTGGCTTTGCCAAAGCTGAAAGATCAAATGCCACAGTCGGTCAACATGACATCGGTGAATGACCGATCGGTGTCGGTTCGCGAGGCATTGCACGATGTTTCATTGACCCTGATCGGGACGATCGCATTGGTTGTGATGGTAATTTTTTTGTTTTTACGCCGTTTTGTTGCTACGGCTATCCCGACATTGTCACTTCCGGTTTCCCTGATAGGCGCGGTCGCCTTGCTGTGGGGTATGAAGTACAGCCTGGACAATGTCTCACTGCTGGGCTTGACGCTGGCGGTAGGGTTGGTGGTTGACGACGCGATTGTGATGCTGGAAAACATCATGCGTCACGTTGAAAACGGTGAGGAGCCGTTTAATGCGGCGTTGCGTGGTTCGCGTGAGGTGGGATTCACCATTATTTCCATTTCGACATCGCTGATTGCCGTGTTCATTCCGATTTTCTTCATGCCAGGGGTTATCGGGCTTTTGTTTCATGAGTTTGCGGTCGTTGTCGGGCTGGCCATTCTGGTTTCAGCCTTTGTTTCACTGACCTTGGTGCCCATGCTAGCCAGCCGATTCCTGAGCCAGGAGTCACACGAAAAGAAACACAGTTTTCTTATTAATTTCTTTGAGCGTGGTTTCAATGTCACGCTGGGTCTGTATTCCCGCACGCTGGATGTTGCCCTGTTGCATCGCAAGACGGTGCTGGGTGTTGCGGCGGTGACGTTTGTCGCCACAGCATGGCTTTTCAATGTCATTCCAAAAGGGTTTTTTCCGGAGGAAGATATTGGTCAGATTACCGTGACCACGGAGGCCGCAGAAGATACCTCGTTTCCAGAAATGGTGCGCCTGCAGGAACGCGCCGCAGCAACGATTCGTTCCGATTCGAACGTCTTTGCGGTGAGTTCATTCAATGGGGGTAGCGGCGCGCAGAATTCGGGGCGCATGTTCATCACGCTTAAGCCACGCGGCCAGCGTTTGCCAATGAAGCAGGTCGTGGAAGGATTGCGACGCAAATTGCGCGACGTAACGGGTATCAGCGTGTTCATGCGACCCATCCAGAATCTACAGTTGGGCGGGCGCCCCAGCAAGGCCCAGTTTCAATATATTCTTCAGAGCGTGCGAGCCGATGAATTGAACGATTGGGCAGGTAAATTGCAGGAAAAGCTTCGTGGCGATCCTTTGTTTCGCGATGTCACCAGCGATGCCCAATTGCGCGGCTTACAGGCGCAGCTCAATATCGACCGCGATCGTGCCAATGCCCTGGGAATATCGATTGACGCCATTCGTAGTGCACTGTTTGCCGCCTTTGGTGAGCGCCAGGTGTCAACCATTTATTTGCCAACCGATAGCTACCAGGTCATACTGGAAGTGGCGCCTCAGGCCAAGCTGGATGAAAGCGCGATCAACAATATTTATGTCCGGTCTTCGTCCGGTACGTTGGTGCCGCTGTCATCGTTCACCAAGGTTGAGCGAGGGGTGGGGCCTACTTCCATCAACCACGTGGGGCAATTGCAAGCGGTAACTGTATCGTTCAACCTGGCGCCCGGGGCGGCGTTGGGTGAGGCTACTGCACGCATCGACAAAGCCAGAGATGCGATTAATCTGCCAACATCGATCATTACCAGCTACGGTGGCGAGGCTGCGGTATTCAAGAATTCTCAGGGTAACCAGTTGGTGTTGATTGTCTCGGCTCTGCTGGTTATTTATGTGTTGCTGGGCGTACTGTATGAAAGCTATATACACCCGATAACCATTCTTGCGGGACTGCCCTCCGCCGCCGTAGGTGCGTTGGGGACCCTGATGCTGTTTGGGCAGGACCTTACCGTCATCGCGACCATTGGCATTTTGTTGTTGATCGGTATCGTCAAGAAAAACGCCATCATGATGATCGACTTTGCGCTCGATGCCCAAAGGCACCATGGCATGTCGCCAGAGCAGGCCATTCGGGAAGCCTGCGTACTGCGCTTTCGCCCCATCATGATGACCACCCTTGCTGCATTGATGGGAGCGCTGCCCATTGCAATCGGTGTCGGCGCGGGTTCCGAGTTGCGCCAGCCATTGGGCTTGGCGGTTGTGGGTGGACTGGTATTTTCGCAAGCCGTTACGCTCTACATTACGCCGGTGATCTATCTCGCGCTGGATCGATTCAGCGGGCATGGGCCAGTGACTACGCCAGAAGCCTTGGTGTCCTGATTCGCTTTTGCTGCGGCAATCGCAGCCGTGGGACTGGGGTGGTTCAGCCGCCTATGTAACTCATCTCCACGCGTCGGCCACCAGTACCGGTATCCGCCGCCATGGCACTGCGCAATTCGGAATAACGGTCCGTGCGTGCACTCCAGATATGACCGATGGCAGATGACAGTTCTTCGTCTGTGGCGTTGCCACGCAACAGGCTGCGCAGGTCATGCCCCTGGTTGGCAAACAGGCACAGATATAGCTGACCCTCGGTCGAGAGGCGCGCGCGGTTGCAGTCGCTACAAAATGCCTGGGTCACGCTGCTAATGACCCCAACTTCTCCTGCTTCGCTGTCATGTGCACCGGATGCATCGGCAAACCCCCACCGTTGGGCCGTTTCGCCTGGATTTGCTGCCTCCAGCGCCACCAGTGGTAGTTCGGTTTGGAGATGTCGAATGACCTCGGCAGAGGGGATGACATCGTGCATCCGCCAGCCGTTGGTGGCGCCGACATCCATGTATTCAATAAAGCGCAGCACCATACCGCTGCCTTTGAAATGGCGCGCCATCGGCAATATCTCTTGGTCATTGGTCCCGCGCTTGACGACCATGTTGATCTTGATCGGGCCAAGGCCCGCTGAGCGCGCCGCGTAGATACCTTCCAGAACATCGGCAACCGGAAAATCCACATCGTTCATGCTACGAAAAACCGCATCGTTTAGGCCATCAAGACTAACAGTTACGCGTTGTAGTCCAGCCGCCTTAAGTGCGCTGGCCTTGCGAGCCAAAAGCGCACCATTGGTCGTCAGCGTCAAATCCAAAGGCTTGCCGTCCGGCGTGCGCAGCGTGGCCAGTTGCTCAATCAAATTTTCAATGTTTTTGCGCAATAGGGGCTCACCGCCCGTGAGTCTGATTTTCTGTACGCCGTGCTTCACAAACTGCCGTGCAATCCGCACAATCTCTTCAAATGACAAGAGCGATGCATGGGGCAGGTAGGCGTAGTCCTTGTCAAAAACTTCCTTGGGCATGCAATAGCTGCACCGAAAGTTACAGCGATCAGTGACGCTGATGCGCAAGTCACGCAGATTGCGACCCAGGGTATCGCTCAGAAGTGCGTTCGCAGGCGCTGGAATGTCAGGCAGCAAATACGATGGCGGAACCGCCAGGTTGCCTGCACGCAGGTCCACCATGGGGAAAACTTTCGGGCTAAAGCGTTCTGTCATGGTGGCTATTGTCCATAAAAAAAGCCCGCATGCAGCGGGCTTTTTTGGTGTGTGGTGGCCTAGCCGCCGTGAATCTTCATCATCAATGGAACGATAAGCAGGGCCACGATGTTGATGATCTTGATCAGCGGATTGATCGCAGGACCAGCGGTGTCCTTGTAGGGGTCGCCTACGGTGTCACCCGTAACCGCAGCCTTGTGGGTTTCAGAGCCCTTGCCGCCGTGGTGTCCGTCTTCAATGTATTTCTTGGCATTGTCCCAAGCACCGCCGCCGGTACACATGGAAATGGCAACAAACAGACCGGTCACGATGGTGCCCATCAGCAGGCCGCCCAGAGCGGCTGGACCGAGGATCAGACCCACCAGAATCGGTGCCACGACCGGCAACAGGCTTGGAATCATCATTTCCTTGATGGCGGCAGTTGTCAACATGTCAACCGCAGTGTCGTACTCGGGCTTACCGGTGCCGTCCATGATGCCCTTGATGTCGCGGAACTGGCGGCGCACTTCGACCACCACGGAACCCGCAGCGCGGCCGACCGCCTCCATCGCCATGGCACCAAACAGGTAGGGAATCAGACCGCCAATAAACAGGCCGATGATGACCATCGGGTTGCTCAGGTCAAACGTGATGTGGCGTCCGTAGGCTTCCAGCTTGTGGGTGTAGTCGGCAAACAGCACCAAAGCCGCCAGGCCGGCCGAGCCGATGGCGTAACCTTTGGTCACGGCCTTGGTGGTATTGCCCACAGCGTCCAGCGGGTCGGTGATGTCACGCACGCTTTTTGGCATTTCAGACATTTCGGCAATGCCGCCGGCGTTGTCGGTAATGGGGCCATAGGCGTCCAGTGCGACCACGATACCGGCCATGCTCAACATGGAGGTGGCTGCAATGGCGATGCCGTAAAGGCCAGCCAATGCAAATGCCGTGTAAATGGCCATGCAGACAAAAATTACCGGCCATGCGGTCGAGCGCATGGACACGCCCAAGCCGGCAATGATGTTGGTTCCGTGGCCGGTGGTGGACGCCTCAGCAATGTGCTGTACCGGGTGGTACTGGGTACCGGTGTAGTACTCGGTAATCCAGACCAAAGCGGCGGTCAGCACCAAGCCAACAGCACACGCACCAAATAGTTTCATTTGTGCGCCCGTGCCGCCCAAAGCGTTGTCAGCAATCATGGACTGGGTCACGAAGTAAAACGCGATCAGCGACAAAACACCCGCAACAGCCAAGCCCTTGTACAGGGCTGGCATCACATTTTTCATGCCTGGTGAGGCCTTGACAAAAAAGCAGCCAATGATGGACGCCACGATCGACACCGCGCCCAGCGCCAGCGGATACACCACTGCGCTCATGCCACCGCCGGTTACCAGCAGCGCGCCCAAAACCATGGTGGCAATCAGAGTCACCGCATAGGTCTCAAACAGGTCGGCCGCCATACCCGCGCAGTCCCCTACGTTGTCGCCCACGTTGTCAGCGATCACGGCGGGGTTGCGTGGGTCATCTTCAGGAATGCCTGCTTCGACTTTGCCCACCAGGTCAGCACCGACGTCTGCACCCTTGGTGAAAATGCCACCGCCCAGACGGGCAAAAATGGAGATCAACGAAGAACCGAATGCAAATCCAATGAGTGGATTGAGCAGCGCTGCCATATTGCTGGCTGGAGTCAGGTTGCCGTTGCCCACCAGGAACCAGAAGAATCCGGTTACGCCCAAAAGGCCCAGTCCCACCACCAGCATGCCGGTCGTTGCGCCGCCGCGAAAAGCGACGTCCAGTGCCGGGCCAATGCCTCTCGTGGCAGCTTGTGCAGTACGCACGTTGGCTCGGACGGACACGTTCATGCCAATGAAGCCACAAGCGCCTGACAGCACCGCGCCGATGACGAAGCCGATGGCACTGAGCTGGTCGAGAAATACCGCGATCAAAATCGCCAGCACGATGCCAACCATCGCAATCGTCTTGTATTGGCGCGCCAGATAGGCCGCTGCACCGGTTTGAATCGCGGCAGCGATTTCTTGCATGCGTGCATTGCCTGCGTCCTGGGAAAGGATCCAACTGCGTGCCCAGAAGCCGTAACCGACGGCAATGAACCCGCAAACAAGCGCCAAAATGAGCGCTGAGTTGCCTGTCATAAAAAACTCCTCTACTGTTGTTTCGCGAAGGAAGAAGCAACGTCAGCGTTGCCCCCACTGCGTTGCTTCCTCTAAGCTCCAGCCCAACAGAGCGGTACGGAGATGATTGGCCAACGCGCGGACTGTAACTTGAAAAATAGGGGTTTTTCGTCGCCGCAAGTACCGAGTCAGTAAAATGAGGGTAAATACTGACCTAAGACAACAATTTCATACAGACTAGAGAGTACCCATGTCACTTGATAACGTTACCCCCGGAAAAAACGCCCCTGAGTCTTTTAACGTGATCATCGAAATACCGATGAACGCCGATCCCGTTAAATATGAGGTGGATAAGGCCACAGGTGCCATTTTTGTGGACCGCTTCATGAGTACGTCCATGCACTACCCGTCCAACTATGGCTACGTTCCCAAAACCATTTCTGGTGACGGTGATCCGGTCGATGTGCTGGTTATTACGCCGGTGCCCTTGATTCCGGGCGTGGTGGTAACGTGCCGTGCCATTGGTATTCTAAAAATGGAAGACGAGGCAGGCATGGACGGAAAAGTCTTGGCCGTCCCCACCGACAAGATCCTGTCCCTTTACAGTCGCTGGCAAAAGCCGGAAGACTTGAGCCCCGCCCGCCTGAAAACCATTGCCCATTTCTTTGAGCACTACAAAGACCTGGAAGAAGGTAAGTGGGTCAAGATTTTGGGTTGGGAAGGTCCAGACGCGGCCCGACAGGAAATCCTGGAAGGTATTGCCAATTACAACAAGCAGCAAGCCTGACGCAAATGGCACCGAGCTCAGCGCTCGGTGTCGGCGAGGCAAACATGTTGGTATGACAACCGGGACCATGCCACTCGTGTAAATGGAATTTACGGGGTGGCGGGTGAAGTGTATGATCGTTTGCAAGGCGATCTTCAAGCAAAGTTGAAGAGCCTACTATCCAAGGATAACCATGCAAACCGCCCAGTCCTCACGCAATCTTGAACAGCAGGCAAAGCGCTCTGACGTTGTTAGCGCATATTCAGGTCAATATTTGACGTTGCGCTTGGGCGACGAAGACTACGCCATTGACATCATGCGCGTTCAGGAGATTCGGTCATACGAAGAGCCAACAAAAATGGCCAACTCACCCAGCTTCATAAAAGGTGTTGTGAACCTGCGCGGAGTAATCGTTCCCATTGTGGATTTGCGCATGAAGCTCAATATTTCCAAAGTGGAGTACAACGAATTCACGGTAGTGATTGTTTTGAAGTTGCGAGGAACAGTGATTGGCGCCGTGGTCGATGCAGTTTCAGACGTGGTCAATCTCGATGCCACGATGATCAAGGACGCACCACAGTTTGAGTCTGCGATTGACGCCCGTTTTATTCTTGGGCTGGCAACCGTGGGTGAACGTATGCTCATTGTCATGAACATGGAAGCATTGCTGAGCAACGCTGAAATGGGCATGGTTGCGTCGGTCTGATAGCTCGCAGGGATGTGCGATCAGTCAGCACTTTTCTTGCGAACTGCTTTGCGAGGGGTTTTGACAGCTTTTGGTGCGTGTGTACCGATTTCTAACGCAGTTTCCAGTTCAACTATGGCATTGTGGGTGTAGTCCAGCATGCGCTGCAGGGCCGGCACGGACCGGCGACATGCGATGTAGCCAAAGCCCAGTTTGTCGCCACAACCGCTAATGGTGATGTTTAGCGCCAGGTAATGGGTGGGAATCGACACTGGGTATGCCTCATCCAGTTTCGCACCGTTCAGGTAGAGCGACTCCCGTGGCCCAGGCACGTTGGAGATGACCAGATTGAACAGTGGATGTTTCTCAGCCGTACCCGTCACCATTCCTGCTCCCAGCGGAGAGATGGACGTGATGCCGTGGGCCATCTTTTGCAATCTGGGCATCTTGGTCAAGCGCTCTTTAGCCTCTGAAGTGGACTCCACGATACGCTTGAGCCGTTTCAGTGGGTCGGCAATATGGGTCGCCAAACTGGCCAGCAACAGCGAAACTTGATTGCCGCCGGCATCGGTTTCCCCGTGCAGGGATACAGGCACCATTGCCACAAGCGGCTTTTTTGGTAATTTGTTTTGCGCCAGCAAATACTCCCGCAAAGCACCGGAACAAATGGCCAGCGTCACATCGTTGACCGTGGCGCCGGTTGCCTTGCCAATATTTTTGAGTCTGGAAAGCGAGTAGGACTGTGCCGCAAACCGGCGTGAGCCTGAAATTTCTACGTTGAAGGGCGTCGGCGGTGCCTGAAAAGGCAGAGCCGTTGCACTTTGTGTGTAGGACGCACGCACGATGTCCCACAACCCGCTACCAATGCCCGGCAATATGTCTTTTCCTGCCCGCGCAACGTTGCCAAGTTGCTGCAAAAGCCCGACTGGTGCAGTCTTGCGGCGCGATGCAGGATGGTGTGTGAACGGCAAAGCCCATGTTGGCGCCTTGTGCTCAGTCTCGCTCAGGCACATGCTGTTTGCCGCCATGCGGGCCCCGGTTACACCATCTACCAATGCGTGGTGAATCTTGCTGTAAGTCGCAAATCGCCCGCCTGGCAAGCCTTCTATAACGTAGGTTTCCCAAAGCGGTCGGTTGCGGTCCAGCAGGTTTCCATGCAGCCTTGACACCATGGCCAACAGTTCCCGTATGCGACCGGGTTGTGGCAGCGCCAAATGGCGCAGGTGGTAGTCCAGCTCAAACTCGTCATCTTCTTCCCAATACCACAGCCCCATTTTTAAAACCGGTCGCAGGTTGAATGGAGCGATTGCCTTTGGGTATTTGGCCCATTCGGCCAGCAGCCTGCTGACGTAGTCAGGGCCGGAACCCGGCGGTGGTGTGTGGATGTTCAGTCCGGCTACGTGCATGGGCTGGTTTCGGGTTTCCATCCACAAAAATGCTGAGTCGGTGGGGCTGAGTGCTTGCATGGTCTTTCAGGTCGCTACTGCGCCTGCCGTTGTGCATGAGGGTATTTGCCAACTGTACCTCCATTGCAGACATTGGGGTTGCCTGTGTCGTCAATTGGCCCAGTAGGCGTATTCGTCATCCGCAGTGATTGGCTGGTCCAGCGTTTTGTCAATGGCCACCGCCATTTCAATGAAGGAGGGCCACAAAGGTGCAGGCATGCCCGCATGGTGTGCCTCCTGCCTGGCTTTCATGGCGGCCAGTCGTTCAGGCTGATCTTTGGCCAGGTTGACCTTTTCTGTCGGGTCAACGGCGAGGTTGAAGAGCCAGTCCTTGCGGGGGCGCTCGGATACGATCAACTTCCATTTGTCCTCCTGCATGGCACGGTAACTGCCGTCGCTCCAGAATAGCGCCCGCCCTGGCTGGCGGTCGGGGCGAGCTTTGAGGAATGGCAACAGATTCACGCCATCGATCGGCCGGTCAGTTGGCATGACCCCGCCGGCCGCGGCGACCACGGTCGGCATGATGTCGATGTTGGTTATCGGGACCGGGTACTGGGTTCCGGGCGCGATATGCCCTGGCCACTTGGCCATATAGGGCACCCGCAAACCGCCTTCAAACAGCGTCAGTTTCCAGCCCCGATAGGGCTTGTTCACATCCGGCAGTCCGATGTAGCCTGGAGCACCGTTGTCACTGGTAAAAATGACCATCGTGTTTTGGTCCAGCCCCTCGTCTTTGAGGGTCTGCATGACGCGCCCGACGCTGCGGTCAATGCTGCGAACCATGGACGCATATACGCGCATGCGATGGTCCTTGATATGGCTCAGCGCATCGTAATCTGCCTTGGCGGCTTGCAGTGGGGTGTGAACGCCCCAGTGCGCCAGGTACATGAAAAATGGCCTGTTCTTGTTCTTCTGAATCGCATGAATGGCTTCATCGGTGTAGTAGTCGGCCAGGTATTTGGCCGGTTCAAACCATTTGCCACC
>CAIYDK010000317.1 GCA_903924955.1 uncultured beta proteobacterium
CTGTTCCACCCGCTCCACGCTGGCGTTGATCAGCGACTTGATCTCCTTGGCCGCGTCCGCCGAGCGCCCGGCCAGGGAGCGCACCTCGGTGGCCACGACGGCAAAACCGCGCCCCTGTTCGCCCGCGCGGGCCGCTTCCACCGCCGCGTTCAATGCCAGGATATTGGTCTGAAAAGCGATGCCGTCGATGACGCTGATGATGTCGGAGATGCGCTTGGAGCTCTCGTTGATGCCCTTCATGGTGTCCACTACCTGGGACACCACTTCGCCGCCCTTGATGGCCACGGTGGAGGCGCTCATGGCCAGTTGATTCGCCTGGCGCGCGCTGTCGGCGTTTTGCTTCACGGTGGAGCCCAGTTCTTCCATCGAGGCTGCGGTTTGCTCCAGTGCGCTGGCCTGTTGCTCGGTGCGCGCTGACAGGTCATGGTTGCCCTGGGCAATTTCGGCGCTGGCGGTGGAGACACCTTCCGCGCCATGGCGTACCTGGGTTACGGTGGTGGCCAGCGTCGCCAGCATGGAGTCCAGCGCTGCGGCCAGACTGTCAGGTGCGTATAGTCCCGAGGAAGGCATTCTGGTCAAGTCACCGTCCGCAACATGGCGTGCCGCAGTCA
The DNA here is from genome assembly GCA_903924955.1 of uncultured beta proteobacterium. Taxonomy (GTDB): domain Bacteria; phylum Pseudomonadota; class Gammaproteobacteria; order Burkholderiales; family Burkholderiaceae_C; genus Allorhodoferax. Next base: position 612 of record CAIYDK010000317.1, read on the forward strand.
TGGCGTCGTTGAGTTCCATGCCCAACTGCCCGGTGATGCTGCGCGACACGAGTAAGGCCAACACCACCAGCAACAATCCGCCGACTGCAACCGAAGTGATGCTGACGATATGGGTCGTTCGAACGCCTGCGTCAAAGTCTGCACTGGCGACGCTGGCCTCCGCCTGCAAGCTGTCAGCACCCTTGGTGATGAACTCATCGTACTTGTCGATCAACTTGTCGATCTGGTCATCCACTTCTGCAATCTCGCTCAAAGGTGCGTCCCGTTTGGCCATGGGCAGGTATGAATCAAGGTACAGCTTGCGCAATTCAGACATGGCTTTGCGGGCTTCCTGCGCCCATTGACGCTCCTGGTCCGTATCGGCTACGCTGGCAGCAAAATCCAGCGTCTTGTCGATATCACCCGACATGGCCTGCCATTTCTTTGCGACCTCATCAAACTGGCGGTTGATATAGGTGTCCGCCACGATGCGATAGGCCTGCGCGCCTAAACCTGCATCGCGTTTCAGACGACCCGCTTCCTGCGTCCGCCTTTGGGACACTTGCTGCAGTTCGCTGAGATAGTTCAAACCCACCCAGTTCATGGCCACCAGCGCCAGCATTACAAACACGGACACGCCAATCAACAAATGCAACCGTTTGGAAATCTTCCAGGACTTCATAGCTTCCCTCCCAAAGCTGCATCAAATACAGCCATTCGAACCACGAACCAAAAAACAGACCCCGAGCCCGGCCGACTCTCCAGGCCGAAAGAACCGCCCATCAGGTGAATCAGTTGCCGGCTCAGTGACAACCCGATTCCTGTTCCACCATGGTGGCGCTGAAATGAGTTATCGGCCTGCTCGAACAGGGCAAATATCCGCTCCTGATCGACCAATGCAATACCTATGCCAGTGTCATGCACCTCAAAGCGGATCGCCACGCTGTCTGCACTTTGCTCCACCACTGAAACCAGCACCCGTATCTGGCCCTGACTTGTGAATTTGATTGCATTGTCTGCCAGGCATAGCAGGATCTGACCCAGGCGAACCGGATCCCCTCTGAGCAATAGGTCTTTCACACCCGCATCCATGCTGATACCCATTGCAAGGCCCTTGTTGCGGGCCTCGTGACCGAGCAGATCCGTCAGCCCATCCATGACCGAAGGCAATTTGAAATCGCTGGTCTCCAGTGTCAGCTGCTGGGTTTCCAGCGCAGTGAGTTCCATCAACCTGGAGATCAGACCGAGGAGTTGATCCGACGCCCGCTGCACCGTGTTGAGGTGCTCCGCTTGCCGGGGATTGGTTGCGAGCATTTGCGCCATTTCTGTCATGCCGATAATGGCATTCAAGGGTGTACGCAGCTCGTGACTCATGTTACCCAGGAAGTGAATTTTGGCCTGGTTGGCCGCCTCGGTCGCCTTGGTTGCAATGGACAAGGCCATGGTCCGCTCGAGCACAAGCGCTTCCAGCCGGTCGCGGTTTTCCTCGACCTCTTTGCGCAGGTTTTCGCGTTCAATCAAATTACAGACCCTGCGCCGAACGACCTCCACATTGATCGGCTTGGTGACATAGTCCGCTGCGCCCAGCGACAAGCCACTGACTTCGGAGTCGCTATCAGTTAAGGCGGTCACAAAGACAACGGGGATGTGTTTGAGTTTTGGCTCGGCTTTTATTCGCCTGAGTGTCTCGTAGCCATCGACTTCGGGCATCATCACGTCGAGCAAAATAAGATCCGGTGGATCTTCCAGCGCCAGCGCAATGCCCATTGGCCCGGCGGATGCAAACTGCATTTCATATTCGCCCTCCAGCGCCGCACCCAGCGCGAACAGGTTGGCGGGCGTGTCGTCAATTGCCAAAATACATGAACGTTCTCTTAGCATGCGCGCTCCTTGCTGTCGTGCGCCGACTGGCGGACCAAGGTGTCGGAAATTTGGCGCAATCGTCCAAGAACCACCGCAAAATTCATTTGCTGCAACTGGCCATTCATTTCATCGACGGCATGGGCCAAAGCCGTGCCTTCCACTACGGATTTCAGTTCTTTAAAGCGCCCGAGGGCTGCAAATTTATTTTTTTCGAGCAGCGGCGCAAGCTCGTTGACCACCGAGATAAACGCGCTGACATCAACTGGCCTGGCTTCGATCACCATGGACGGCTGCGACGCAGACGCATCAGCGAGCCACCTGCTGAGCATGGTTTTCAAGACAGATATCGTTATCGGCTTGGTTAAAAAGTCATCCATACCAGCGTCCATGCAGCGCTGGCGGTCTTCTTCAAAGGCGTTTGCGGTCAGGGCAATGATCGGTATACGGGGTTTTGCGTGCTCCGCCTCCCACTGCCGGATGACCCGTGTGGCCTCATGCCCATTCATCACGGGCATTTGCACATCCATCACGATCAGGGCGGGGTGCTTTTCGATGGCTCCCTGTACCCCGTGCATGACAGCGTCCACTGCTTGCTGGCCGTCCCTGGCGAGGGTCATGGTCACGCCCAGCGTCTCCAGCAATAACTCGATCAGCCGGGCATTGACCGGGTTGTCTTCCGCCACCAGCACGTGCCCTGAAAGCCGCTCCTCGTTGGTCGCGTGGGGTGCTTGGGCTTGGATGGTGCCGTCGGTGCTGCGGCGCTCCTGCCCCAGCACGGTTTGCACCCGCACCTGGAACCAGAATCGGGAGCCCTGGCCGGCTTCGCTTTCGACTCCTGCGTCACCGCCCATGGCTTTTGACAGCCGGCTGACAATGGACAGCCCCAGGCCAGAGCCGCCAAACTCGCGCGTGGTGGAGCTGTCCGCCTGCGAGAACGGTTTGAACAGCAAACTTTGTTTATCTTTCGCAATGCCGATACCGCTGTCACTGACCGAAAACTCAAGCAGCGCCGAGTCGCCCTCACAGTCAATTTGCCTCGCCTCAATCCGCACATTGCCCCGGGGCGTGAATTTAATGGCATTGCCCACAAGATTGGAGAGCATTTGGCGCAGGCGATGGGAATCGCTCTGAAAACACTGTGTGGGCAGGCCGTGCCACTGGTATTGAAGGCGCAGGCCTTTTGCTTGCGCGGCACCCAGGAACAACGTGCTGATCTCCGTCAGTACCGCCGCCGGCTCGAACACCGAGGCCTCCATCTGAAACTTGCCGGCCTCAATTTTGGATATATCCAGGATGTCATTGAGCAGTGTCAGCAAGACTTGTCCGCTGGAGAGAATGGTCCGGGCATAGTCGCAGCGCTGGTCCTCGGTCAGTTTTGGCATGAGTAGCAGCTGCGCCATACCCAATACGCCATTCATCGGGGTACGAATTTCGTGACTCATGGTGGCCAGAAAACGGCTCTTGGCCAGATTGGCTGTTTGCGCCTCCAGGGTGGCAAGTTCAAGCGCATCCTGCTGCATCTTGAGTGCCGTAATGTCGGTGCGAATGCCGATGTACCGGGTTGGCATACCATCCGCACCGGTCAACGGCACAATGGTGACGTCCACCCAATAATTGGATCCGTCGCGCCTGCGGTTTTTGAGTTCGCCAATCCAGACTCCACCCCCTGAAATTGTTTGCCACAGCGTGTTGAACACTTCAGTGGCATGGTGCCCTGAGTTGATGATCCGGTGGTTTTCACCCAGCAGTTCTGTGCGCGTAAAGCCGCTGATCTCGCAAAATCTGTCGTTAACGTATTCAATGCGTCCGTTCAAATCCGTGATGCTGACAATGGCATGCTGGTCTAGCGCAAACTGCCGATTCGCCAGTTCCTGGCCGCCCAGGCGCAGCCGAATTAAAGCCGTGTTCAGCGCAACCCCCAGTGCTTCAAATTCCGCACCATCTGCATAGGGTTTCAATATCTGTCCCCGATCCTGGTCAATCGCGTGTGCAAAGCGGGTAGCCTCTTCCAAGGCCCGCATAGAGGGTCTTAGCAACGCAGCAAGCAGCGCTATTGCCGTCGCGCAAGACAGGAAAACCACCCAAAGGGATTGCTTCCAGATTCGGTAGACCAAATAGCTAAAGCGCGGTGGCTGAAAGCTGATACGTGCCCAGCCAAGAACGGAGCCCGCCTCAATGGGATGCCATGCCGCATCGGCATCGCCCTGAATCGCCCCCGCGGCACTTTGCAAAATAGGCTGATTGCCAACGGGGAGCGAAATCGGCTCATTGTTGAAAACCGGTGACCAGTGTCCCTCGTTGTTGCGCAATTCAACAATGGGTTTGCCGGCGGCGTCCGTCACCAGCAGGGCTTGAATACTGCGCGTGGCGCCAAATTTTTTCGCCGCAGTCTCCAGTTCGGCCAAGTCATTCGTCGCCAAAAAGTGCGCGCTGATTGCCGCCAGATTTTGCGCCATCCCCGCCATTTCCTGCGCCAGGTCCTCGCGTGCCAGTGTGGCTTGCTCGTACGCCATATAGGTGCCATAGCCAAAAATGGACAGCACCAGGCAAAGAGTCACCAACGCCATGAGCCGCCAACGGAATCTGCGTGGCATCCAACTGCGCCAAACACGGCGACGCATTGCATTCATTGCTTCAAGTGACGCGGCCCACTGAGGAGAACCCATTTTGAAATACTCCACAGTCACACTCTTAGAACGGGATGGGTGTGGTGCTGACAGATGCCGATGCCAATGGCAACCACTTGCGCAGCATGGTATCGAGCTCGGCCATGCGCAGCGGTTTGGACAAATAGTCATCCATGCCATGGTCGCGGCAGCGCTGCGCTTCGCCTTGCATGGCGTTGGCGGTGATGGCAATAATGGGCAAGTGGGCGTCCAGTTGCTCGGCACTGCGGATGGCTGCGGTCAGCGCGAAACCGTCCAGGTTTGGCATATGGCAATCTGTGAGCAGCAGTCCGTAGCGGTCAGGGTTGGCTTGCCACATGGCCAGCGCCAGCGCGCCGTCTTCGGCCATTTCGCAGGCGTAGCCCAGCAGTTGCAGTTGCTCCTGGATCACGTCGCGGTTGATTTCGTTGTCTTCTGCCAGCAAGATGAGTTGACGCGCGCCCAGCGCATGGGTCAGCGTTGGTGCTGGGACAAACCGCAGTTGTTGGCGCCGCTGCACCACGGGTGCCGCTTCCTCGCTCGCACCCAGGCGGCCACTGGCACGCGCCACGGCGGCAATCAGTTCGCGGTAGACCAGAGGCAAGGCGGGAACCGTGGCCACCGGACTGTCGGCATCCGCATCTCCGTGCCTGACCAGCTGCAGAACACCCACCCCCGCGGGCAGGTTGAGATGCGCGCCTGGCGGGGCGATGTCCAGACTCAGCACCACCACCCAGGATGAGGGGGCGCACTCGGATTCGCTAATTATTTGCCGTGCGCCAGCCAGATCGGGCACCGCCGTCACCTGTGCGCCGGCTGCCCGGTAGTAGGGTGGCTGCACCACCAAGGCGCGTGGATCCTCGGTGACGACCAACACATGCAGCCCATCCAGACGCGGCTCGGGCGGCATCTCGCGACTGGCGTGGGCCTGCTGCAATGGCAGCGTTACCGTGAACTCCGAGCCCGCACCCAAAACACTTTGCACTGCAATGCTTCCATGCATCAACTCCACCAGTCGCTGCGTGATGGACAAGCCCAGCCCGGTGCCGCCAAACTTGCGCGCCGTGCTCTCATCGGCCTGGGTAAAAGGCTGAAACAACTTGGCCACCACCTGCGGACTCATGCCAATACCGTTGTCGCTGACGCTTAAGCGCACCCCTTGGCCGCCACCGTCGCGCACACAGGACACCACTTTCACGCTGACCATGGCCACCTGCCCGGACTCCTCGCGAACGAACTTGATGGCGTTGCCCATCAGGTTGAGCAGCACCTGACGCAACCGGGTCGGGTCGCTCACGATCCAATGCGGCAAATCGGGCGAGACAAAGACCGAGAGCTCAACGTTTTTGGCATCCGACACCACCGCAACCAACTGCGCTGCGGTCTCAACCACCTCGCGCAAATGTGTGGGAATGCGCTCCACTTCGAGTTTGCCTGCCTCAATCTTTGAAAAATCCAGAATGTCATTGAGAATTTGCAGCAACGACAACGCCGAGTTATGAATAGTGCTCACCATGCGGTGCTGATTGGGCAAAAGTTCGGTTTTTTGCAATATGTCCACCATGCCCACGACTCCGTTCATGGGGGTGCGCAGCTCATGGCTCATATTGGCCAAAAATTCAGATTTGGCGTTGTTTGCGGCATGGGCCGCTGCTTCAGCACGCTTGAGCTCGGCCAGGGCGTCCTTCAGATCAGCCGTATGCAACTGCACCAGATCAGCCAGATGATCGCGATGCTGCAGCAATTCAATTTCGACAACTTTGCGCGCGCTAATGTCCAGCCCCACCTCGATGAAACCGATGAGTTCCCCGTGCTCGCCATGGCGGGGCTGTATGTCGGTGGCGACCCAGTACTCATGCCCATCCTTGGCCCGGTTGAGTATTTCCACCTGGCAGCCGATGCCCGCAGCCAGTGCATCGCCGAGCGCCTTGATGGTGGCTGCATCTGCCTTGCCGGAGCCCAGCAATTCACCAGGCGTCTTGCCAAGGGCTTCTGCCTCGGTGTAGCCCGACACTTGGGTGAACCCTGCATTCACCCAGGTAATGCGCATCTGGGCGTCGGTCGTGGTGACCGAGTTGGCCGTGAGCTGCACCACCTCTGCCATCAGGCGCAGGTCCTGGGTCATTTGCCGTGCAAGCAATTCAGTACGGCGGCGCTGGGTGATCTGCTGGCGCAGCAGCAGCGCCAGCAAAACGCTCAATGCGAAGCCTGCGAAGAAGGCTCGCCATGGCGACACGCGATCCAGTTGCGCATCAAACAAGGGGGTGGAGTGCACCACAACCGAATAGTCGCGACCGGGCAGTGACAGGAGCCGGGTGGCCGAGAACAGTCCTCTCTTGCCGATCGGGGAATGGATCTTGGTCTCGGTTTCGATGTGCAGGTCGGCGTCAAATGCCATCACGGCACCAGCGGCACCGGGTGGCCCATCAAACAATTCAAAATCCACCTGATTCGCCACCACTTCATCCACACCGGCAAGAAATTCTGCAAGGACAATCTGGCAGGACAAAACTCCCACCAGCGCCGCACGGCGTTGCAGGGCAGTAGTTGGGTTTGAACCCAAGGCATACACCGGGACAAACAGCAAAGCGCCAGGGGTTTTGCGCTGGTCTTGCACCAGTGTGATGGCGGCGGTGAGCGCAGGCTCACCCGTGTCAATGGCGCGCTGCAGAGCGCTGCGGCGCACCGGCTCCGAGCCCACGTCCAGCCCCACTGCGCCGGCATTGTTAGCTGCGGGCTCCACGAACTTGACAACATAGAGGTCGTCGTTTGACCGGTCGGCCAGTTGGCGCAGGGAAAACTGCGGTGCCCCATCGGAGCGCTCTTGCGCAATGAAGGTGTCAAGCCCTTCCCGGGTGACACGCTGAATAAACCCGAAGCCGCGCAAGCCGGGGAAGTTTTTGGGCAGGTCCCGCGACTCGACATAGTTCTTGAACGCCTCGCGATTGACGCTTTTACTGGCGGCGTAAAGGCCTCTGACTCCCTCCAGCGCGGAGACTGCCTCTTGAAAACGCCTGCTCACATCGGTTGACACCAGATCGACACCACGCGCAAAGTGAAGCTCGTTGACCGCCTGGATCTCATGTTGGCGGCGCAAGCTCACGGTAATCGTCATGGCCAACACCACGAGAAAAACCACCCCCGGCAACACCGTGCCAGAGCGCAGGATTTGGGTCAACGGTTGTCGCATCATGGCATCCACCTCTTCAGCATGACCGCCAGTTCATTCATCCGCAGCGGCTTTGACAGATAGTCGTTCATGCCCCGCTCCCGACAGCGCTCGGCCTCGCCCTGCATGGCGTTGGCGGTGACCGCAATGATGGGCAGGCGCGTGCCCGCCGGCTCTTGCGCCCGAATTGCTGCGGTCAGCCCAAAGCCGTCCAAATTGGGCATATGGCAGTCGGTCAACAGCATGGCGTAGCGCCCCGGGTTGTTTTGCCACAGGGCCAGCGCCTGCAAGCCATCTTCGGCCACCTCACAGGCATAGCCCTGCAGCCGAAGTTGCTCTTGCATCACCTCGCGGTTGGTCTCGTTGTCTTCGGCCAGCAGCAGCAGTTGCCCGCCCGCCAGGGCCTGCGCGCGGGTAGTCTGGGTGGCACGCCGCTCGGCGCTGAATTCACCCGGTGCGTCGTCCATTGCCGGACCCGCGTCGCAAGGAGAGAGCGGCAATTCCACTGCGAATTCCGAACCAACGCCGGGGCTGCTGTTCACCGTAATGCGGCCCTGCATCAGCTCCACCAGGCGCTGCGTAATCGACAGGCCCAGACCGGTTCCGCCAAATTTGCGCGCCGTGCTCTCATCGGCCTGGGCAAAGGGCTGAAACAGCTTGGCCACCACGGCCGCACTCATGCCGATCCCGTTGTCACTGATGCGCAGACGCACGCCTGGCGAGCCATCGACCAGCGTCATCGCCTCCACGTGCAGGGCCACCTTCCCTGCGCGGTCTGGCTGGTTGACGGTGAACTTGAGCGCATTGCCCAGCAGGTTGAGCAGCACCTGACGCAGCCGGTTGGGGTCGCCCAGCGTCCACTGCGGTACACCAGGCGCCACCGACACGGAAAGCGCAATTGATTTGGCCTGGGCAGCTGTCTTCATCAGGTCCACCACGCCTTCGGCCACACGGCGCAAGTGCATGGGAATGCTCTCCACTTCGAGCTTGCCCGCTTCGATCTTGGAGTAATCCAGAATGTCATTGATGATGTGCAAGAGCGCCAGCGACGAGTCATGGATGGTGCCCAACATGCGCCTTTGCCTGGGGTCGAGTTCGGTTTGCTGCAAGATGTCGACCATGCCCACCACGCCATTCATGGGGGTTCGGATCTCATGGCTCATATTGGCCAGAAACTCCGCCTTGGCGCGACTGGCAGCCTGGGCACTCTCTTCGGCCTGTTTGCGCGCAGTGACATCGGTTCGCACCGAAATATATTGGTAGGGGTTACCGTGCTCGTCCAGAAAGGCCGCCGTGGTGCTGGCTACCCAGTACAAGTGGCCATCCTTGGCGCGGTTGCACACCTCGGCGTGCCAGACCTCGCCACGCGCCACGGTCTGATACATCTCTTTAAAGATACCCTTGGGGTGGTAGCCAGAATTGACGATGGAGTGGTCTTTTCCTCTCAACTCGTCGCGGGTGAAGCCGCTGACCTCGCTGAACTTGTCGTTGCTGTAGATGATGCGCCCGTCCACCCCGGTTATGCTCACGATGGCATGTTCGTCGATCACATGGCGCTGCTGCTCCAGGGTCGCAAGCGCACGGCGCGCCTTCTCAACGCTGATTTCCAGTGCAGCTGTTTTTTGATCCACCAGCTCGGCCAGGTGGTACTGGTGTCGCAGCAGTTGCTGTTCAACTTCCTTGCGCGCCGTAATGTCTGCACGAATGGCCACGTATTCGAGCGGCTTTCCATCGCTGCCCAGGGTCGGAACGATCGTGGTTTGCACCCAATACAGGTCGCCATTTTTTTTACGGTTACAGACGTCGCCGTACCAGACCTCGCCTCGCCCGACGGTCTGGTACATGGCCTTGAAATAGCCTTTTCCATGGTGGCCCGAATTGACGATAGCGTGATCATTACCCAGCAACTCTTCGCGCGTGTATCCGCTGATCTGGCAAAAGCGGTCATTGACGTAGGTAATGGTGCCTTGCACGTTGGCGATGGCCACGATGGCATGCTGATCCAGGGCATACCTTTGGTGTTCAAGCCGACTGTGCACGCTTGCCAGATGGTCACGCATCGTGGATAGCGTCTGCATCAATTGGCCCAGCTCGTTGCTGCCACGCACCGGCACCGCGACGTCCAGGTGGCCGTCGGACACGGCGCGTGCCACCGCTAGCGCCTCGGCCACCGGCGCCGTGATGCTGCGAATAAAGGCCACAGCCAGCATCAAGCCGCCGATTGCACCCATGAGCAGCACGACACCCATTGCAACTTGTGCCTGCCGCTTGGCGCTCACCCGGTCTTTCAGCGCTTGCCTTAACGTCTCTATGGACAGGCTGTTGAGCGTGTACAGAGCGTCAATGCTTGTGGTGAGTTCGTTAAAGTAATCAAGTGCCGGATAAACAGACTTGCCGGGTTGCAGTAGCGCACGCATGACCAGCGCCAGGTCGTCATCCACACTCGCCGCCTGGCTTGCTATGCGACTGCCCATGGCCACCTTCGTGGCAGGGCTGGCGTCCATGGCGCGCTGCAGGTTGCGGAAAAACTCGCCCCGTGCGCGCTGTGCCTCATCCGTGGCCGCCTGCAATTTTGCCAGGCTGACTGCGCTTGGCCCACCCTGCATCAGAAAGCCGGTGCCCATGGCCCGCAGCGTACCCAGCCTCTCACCCAAAGCTGGCATGTTGACCAGCGAAGATGCAATCAAGTAATAAGTGGAGGCCTGCGGGTCAAGCAACAAACCAAATTCACCCAAAATTTCTTCATTGAATGACAAATAGTCGGCCAACAACTCAGTATGGCGACGGGTACTTTCTGCAGAATCCATTTGCTTGTCGGATACGTTGGCTTCCAATACCCTCCAGCCGTCCCGCAGCGCAGCCCACCGCGAATCCAGCCCTGCTGATCCGCCAGCCTGACTGAGCGAAACGTCGAACTCTGCCATGGCTGCCAGCACGCTATCGCGCATGGGCACACGCCGCTCGGCCAGAGCCGCATTGCCCGCCAATGCGCCCGACGCCATGCCCCGGTGTGTCTGCGTCAACTGCACCACCCGGTTGAGTGCAGCCACGGGGTCCATGGCTTGCAATTCGCGCTCGGCGATGGTGATGTCGCGGCTCCTTTCCTGCATGAACAGGCCCGTTGGCAACAGCACCATCACCACGGCCAGCAAGCCCAGTACATAAAACTTGCTGGCAAGGCTGAGCTGGTGTAGATCGACTCCTTTAATACCCACCATGATTTAGCCCTCAAGCCCTCGCTGGTTGTGCGTCACCAGCTATAACTTCAATAGCACCTGTAACCACCGGGGACTGCTTCGTGCCGGGGTCCCGGCCGCGCAGCCAGTCCGTGCAGGCGGCCACCGGCATGGGCCGCGCCAGGTGGTAGCCCTGCACAATGGTGCCGCCGCAACTGCGCAAAAAATTCATCTGGGCCTCGGTCTCCACGCCTTCGGCCACCACACGCATACCCAGGTTGACCCCGATGGTGATGGAGATGCGGGCCACGGCCTCTGCCTTGCGCTCGGCCAGGGCGCGCTGCACAAAGCTGCCATCAATTTTTAGCTCTTTAAACGGCAAGTCCACCAGTTGCACCAGGCTGGAGTACCCGGTGCCAAAGTCGTCAATGGACAAAACGAACCCCATCATGGAGAGTCGGGTCAGTGTTTCCATGGCCAGCGAGCGTTGCACCATCAGCCGGCTCTCGGTCACCTCGATCACCAGATCGCACGCTTGCACGCCCGTGCCGTCGAGCAGGTGGAGCAGGCGCTCGGGCAGGTCCAGATCCAGCGCATCTTCCATCGACAGGTTGATGGATGCCTTGACAAAAATGCCTTGGCGTTGCCATGCGCCCAGATCGGCGATGACCTGGCGCGCCATACTGAAAAAAAGCGCTTCCGCCAGCCCGGCAGCCTCGAGCGCTGGCACAAAACTGCCAGGCCCGATCATGCCGCCGGCCACCAGGGGCCACCGCGCCAGGGCCTCGACGCCCACCACCACACCGCTGCGCAGGTCGACCTTGGGTTGGTACCAGGGAATGAATTCATCGGCCTGCAAAGCGGCAGCGAGACGCGGGGGAGTCAACTCGGCAACACTGACACCCAGCCTGCCAAAGGCGCGCGGTTGCAACTTGTCCAGCATGTCCTGCAAGGCAGAGGTGGAGGCGGGCTTGGACAGCACGCCCAGCAGATCCAGCCCATGCGCACTGACCAGCCCCGCCGCACTGTGCAAAATTTCGTCGGACACCCCCGACAACAAGCAGATGGCTGCCCGGTAACCCTGCTTGGCAAGATGGCGCAGCAAGACCAGACCATCCATGTCGGGCATCGACAGGTCACTAAAGCAAAGCACAATCTTTTCGCGGTGGGCTGCAAACTGCTGTAGCGCCTGGTCCCCGCTGGTGGCGCAAATGACGTGATTCCAGCCCACGCTGGCGAGCTGTTCGCACAGGATGTCCAGCACGAACTGATCATCGTCCACCAGCAAAATGATGTTGTCGTCAGGTGACATAGTGGTTTACTTCTGTGGGGTTGCCGACAGCCCGTGGTGCAGACAAAGCAACCTGCCGGCGAACGATCTCAAGCAGTTGGTCGCACTCACCGGCTTTGTCAAAAAACCAGTCGGCCCCACACTCCAGGCATTTGCGCATACGGTAGGCATTGGGGGTTGCGCACAACACGGCAATCCGCGCAGCAGGATGCACCTGAGCCAGGCGAATAATGCCTTGGGTACCCTGGCTGTCGGGCAAATGCAGATCCATGATGATGAGCGCTGGCGACTCCCGCCGCGCGCACGCCAGGGCCTGCTCCAGCGTTGCGGCCACCGCTATGGACGCGATGCCCTGTAGTTGCGAGAACAAGCGCACAAGACTGGCGCGAACCAGCTCGGACTCGTCAACGATCAACAGCTTCAAGGTCATGCCCCGATGGTGCCCGGCATGCCCCAGCCACGCTATAGGGCAATGCTGTTCTTGCGTATGAAATTGACTACGCGCCGATGTAGGGCGCGCCCTACTCACGGCTGGCGCGGTGTCTTTAATAGGGCTTGAAGCTGGAGTCGCCCGCGCGGACCGACGCGCTGACCAATGGAGCGTTCAGGCGTGGAGCCGATTGCACAGCCCCCAGCCGACGCCCATTACCCGCAGGCTCACTGCGCATGATCTGACGGCTGGATGGCGTGGGTGCGTCATCTCCGATATTGAAAAACGCAATACTCTGCTGCAACTGCTCGGCCTGACCAGACAGTTCTTCGCTGGTCGCAGCCAGCTCTTCCGAGGCCGATGCGTTTTGCTGCGTGGCCTTACTGAGCTGACCCATCGCCCCACCAATTTGCACCACCGATTCACTTTGCTCAGCGCTGGAGGCGGCAATTTCCTGCACCAGCTCCGACGTGCGCTGGATGCTGGGGACAATTTCATCCAGCAGTTTTCCAGCACGCTCTGCGGTGTGCACGCTGTTGCCCGCCAGTTCACCAATTTCCTTGGCAGCCTCCTGGCTACGCTCCGCCAGTTTACGGACCTCAGCGGCGACTACCGCAAAGCCCTTTCCATGCTCGCCCGCTCGTGCGGCTTCGATGGCGGCGTTAAGCGCCAGCAAGTTGGTTTGATAGGCAATGTCATCCACGATGCCAATTTTGGACGCAATCTGCTTCATGGCCACCACCGTCTGGCTGACCGCCCCGCCACCTTCGGTGGCTTCTTTGCTGGCCTTGGTAGCCATGCCATCGGTTACTTTGGCGTTGTCCGAGTTCTGGCTGATACTGGCTGACATGACATCAATACTGGCCGTCGTTTCTTCGACGCTGGCCGCTTGCTCGCTGGCGGCCTGTGAGAGCGACTGCGCCGTAGCACTTACCTGATTGGCGGCGCCCGTCAGCGCGTCGGCTGCTGCGCGCACCTCGCTCATCACCCGCGTCAGGTTCTCGGCGGTAGAGTTGGCGCTGTCTTTGACCTTGCCAAACAGGCCCGAGTACTCGCGCTCGATACGCTGGGTGAGGTCGCCTTCGGCAAAGGCGGCCAGTACGTCGGCCACATCGGTCAGACCCCGCTCACTGGTATCGAGCAACTGGTTCATGCCGGTGGCCAGATTGGCGAAGAAACCGACTTTTCCTTCAGCAATCAGGCGTGAACTGAAGTCGCCCATTGCGGCGGCTTGCACGATGCCGGCCACTTCGTTCTCGACCCCCACCTCGGCCGTGCGGTCGGCCCACTCGACCACGCTACCGAGCCGGTTGCCCTGCGCGTCCACCACCGGGTTGGCGATCAGACCGAAGTACAGGTTGCCCACCTTGATCTGGGTGCGGTAGGTTGTCTTGAGCGCCGACAGCAGGCCGCGCTGGTGCGACGGGTTTTTGTGGAACACATCGATGTTTTTGCCGATCAGATTGCGGGCATCAAATTGCGGCAGCGTCTTGCGCAGTTCGGCCTCGTTGCGTTGCATCATGGAGGTCACTGTTTCGTTCATATAAACGATGTTCAGGTCCACATCGGCAATCATCACATTGGTGGTGCACTTGTCCAGCGCGTTTTTGATGCGGGTGTTCTCCCCCATCGATTTGAGTTCTGCATCACGCGCTGCCAGTTCAGCGGTCTTGTCCTGCCACTCCACAATGGTTCCCAAACGGGTGCCTGCCTTGTCGATCACTGGAGTGGCGATCAGGCCAAAAATTCGCACACCCACCTTGATCTGGGTCCGGTAGGTATCGCGCAGCTTGGAGAGCATGTCACGCTGGTGCGCCGGGTTCTTGTGGAAGATGTCGATATTGCTGCCCATGCACTTACTGACGCTGAAGTTGGGCAAGTCTTTGCGGATGTCGGCTTCTGCGGTGGCCATCATGGCCGTAACTGCGCGGTTCATGAAGATGATGTTGTTGCCCGCATCGGCAATCATGACGTTGCTGTCGACCCCCTCCAGCGCGATGCGCATTCGTTCATTGAATTCAGCGGCCTGGGCTGCACTCCTCAAGGCGCCTTGGGTTTGTGACAAGGCCGCCAGGAGTTGCCCGGTTTCGTCGCCAGTAATGGTGCCAATTTCATCGTCATAGCGACCCGAGCCCATCGACTGCGCGATGGACACAGCCCTGTACAGCGGCCGCGTAATTCCGCGCACCAGAAATATGCCGAATACGGCGGCAAATAGCAGGCCCACAATGATCGAACCGACGGCCAGGGTTCGGGTGGACTGGTAAGTGGCTACGGCAGCTTCATATTCGCGTTTACCGGAGTCCATCTGGTATTTCAGCAATGCGTCAATGCCCTTTCCGACCGGAAGATACAGCGGCCGAATATTGTTGACCACCACGCGGTTGGCTTCCTTGATGTCATTGGCCCGAAGGGCCGCAATGGCTTTGAGAAGGCCCTCCTGAACGAATGCCTTGCGGTTGTCTGCGAACTCCTTGGCCAGCCGGGCCTCTTCAGGGTCCAGCTTTCCTTTAGCGTAGCCTTCCCATATCTTGGTTATGGTGGCAATATTGCTTTCCACTTCGGTGATGGCGGTGTTACTGGCTTCCGGGCCCGGCGTAATCAGCGCCACCGCAATTGCCAGTCGGTTTCGCAGCAAAAGCCGCTGAATTTCGGCAACATTGCCGGTAGTCTGCAAACTCTGCTCGTAGAGGTAGCGCCCGGATTCGTTCGATTTGTCAACGCCATACAGTCCCACGCTGCCAATCGCCACCAGGAGCAGTGACAGCAGGCCAATGAGGATAGACAGACGTGTACCAATTTTCATGTTGCTGATATTCATGCTTGAACTCCGTTAACCACTATTTGCGTTGGATGCTCGCTTCAGCATGCATGGTGCACCGCTTGCCCCATGTTCACTATAGGGCGTTGCCCTTACTCTGTATGAAATTGCCTACAGCGCCATGTAGGGCATGCCCTACGCAACACGACAGGCATCAGGGTCAAACCGTACGGCTATTGCGGGGCTCTGGAAAGCAGGGTGTTGCACTCGGTGGCGGCAAGATCAAAGTCCAACTCTGCCATCGCCGCATCGAGCGCCTCAGTTGAATCTGCCATCGACTCGCCAAAACTCTGGCGAAACACCGCATGCAATTCCATGGCCTGCATGTCGGCGTTGCGCAGCGCTTCGTACAACTCAGCCAAGTGCTCCCGCATGGCCGCAGCCCCACCCGGCCGGTTCATGGCTGCGGGTGGTTCGATCAACAATTCCAACCTGGCTGCCACGGCGCCCAGAACTGGCGTAATGACACCCACTTCGGTTCGAATTTGCAACAGCAATGCACCCAGGTTATCGGCCTCAGGCGCCTGCCGCAGCACCGAGTCCGCCTTCGCTGCAATAGCGCAAAGTACCGTTACCCCCAAAGTTGCCGCCAGCCCCTTGAAAGAATGCAACTCGCGCTGGGCAGTTGCCTGGTCACCAGACGACAACAGCACATCCATCTGATCGGAGATTTGACCCGCGCAGAGCACGAAAGCGCGCAGCGTGCGCAGGTACAAACCCACATTGCCACCCATGCGGGCCAGTGCGCCTTCAACGTCGACACCCTCAGGCCAATTCGCACCATGGTTCAGACCAGGTGCTGTTGCTGGCTCGGCAGCGGCGCTTGCCACTGTCCAGCCAGTGTGGCGCAACAAGGTTTCAATCAGGTGGCTAAGCGCAAAGGGCTTCCCAACATGGTCATTCATACCCGCCGCCAGACACGCCTGGCGGTCAGAGGCCATCGCGTTCGCCGTCATGGCAATGATGGGTATCGCATCCAGCCCCAACCCCAGACGAATGGCGCGAGCGGCATCCAGCCCGCCCATTACCGGCATCTGCAAGTCCATGAGAACCACGTCAAATTGCGGATCAGCCGCTGCCACCGCATCCACTCCCAGCTGGCCATTACCCGCCAGAGCGATGCTAGCCCCCTGTGCCGTGAGCAACTCCTGCGCGACTTGCTGATTGATGGGGTTGTCCTCAACCACCAAAATACGCATGCCTTGCAGTTTTCCACGGGAGGCTACGCCGGCTGAATCCGCATCACCCACGGCGGGCGCGCTGTCTCCCCCCGCATGGAGCACGCTCAGAAGCATGGTCACCGTCAAGGGCTTGACCAGAAAGCCGCTTAGCAACTCCTGCTCGCGCTCAGAGCGCTGGGCCAGCAACTCGCGCCCCTGTCCACTGAGCATGACCATTTTTGGCGCGCCGGAATTGCCATAAATGCGCCGCAGGTTGCGAAGCGTGTTCCAGCCGTCCATGTCTGGCATCTGCCAATCTGCAAACACCATGTCAAATTTCGCGCCCCCCGAATTCAGGCGCTCTTTTGCCAACTGCAGCGCCTGCTCACCCGAACTGGCAAGCGTTACCTCCCAACCCAAAAGACGCATCATCGCCGCACAGGTTTGCAGTGCCAGGGCATTGTCGTCAACCAAAAGAACCCGTAGCAACGGCAGGTCACCTGGCGCCTGGATAACCGATTCAGCCACGTCAACTTGTGGCACCAGCAGATCCAGCTCAAAACTGAACAGACTGCCCTTGCCGAGCTCACTGCTGAGCCGCAACTGCCCACCCATCAGCGCCACGAGTCGCTGCGAGATAACAAGCCCCAGACCCGTGCCACCGAATTGGCGCGTGGTACTGGCTTCGGCTTGCGAAAAGCCCTCAAATATGCGCGTCTGATTTTCTGCCGCAATACCAATACCGGAGTCGCTGACCGCAATTTCTATGGTGACCCGATCTTCGCCACGGGCCACAAGGCGCCATTGAACAACCACAGAACCCTGGGCTGTGAACTTGACCGCATTGCC